>CAYTUW010000056.1:0-15002 GCA_964441435.1 uncultured Rhodobacterales bacterium | reverse complement strand
CGTCGGCCATGATCTGGCAGGGATGGGTGCGGTCGGTCAGGCCGTTGATCACCGGTACCGTGGCATGTTCGGCCAGTTCCAGCAGGGTCTGTTCCTCAAACGTGCGGATCATGATGAGATCGACATAGCGCGACAGAACACGCGCGGTATCGGCGATGGTTTCACCGTGGCCAAGCTGCATATCGGCACCCGAAAGCACCATCGTCTGCCCCCCCATCTGTCGCACGCCAACGTCAAAGCTGACACGCGTCCGGGTTGACGGCTTTTCAAAGATCAGCGCAACCATATGGTCCTTCAGCGGCTGATCGTCATCGGGTGCGCCTTTGGGGCGACCATTGCGCTTTGCCTTGATGGCGCTGGCATTGTCGATTATCGCGCGCAAATCATCGGCACCGGTTTTGTGGATGTCGAGAAAATGTTTCATGATTTCATATCCTTGGAGATATCCTGTGCGGCGGCGTCAAGGCGTGCGATCGCCTCTGCAATCTCATCGTCGCTGATATTGAGCGCAGGCAGCAGGCGGATCACGTTGTCGGCCGCAGGAACGGTAATGACCTCTGCCGCGTAGCCCGCATTAACCACGTCCATATTTGGCACCTTGCATTTGAGGCCAAGCATCAGACCGGAACCGCGCACCTCTTCAAACACGTCGGGATGGTTTGCGACCAGCCCTTCAAGTTTCTGGCGCAGAAGCCCGGCCTTGCGACTGACCTCTGCCAGGAAGGCGGGATCGGCAATCTCTTCGATCACGGCGGACCCAACAGCACAGCCAAGCGGGTTGCCGCCATAGGTGGAGCCATGTGTGCCTGCGGTCATGCCAAGGGCTGCGTTTTCCGTCGCCAGAACCGCGCCTAGAGGGAAGCCGCCGCCGATACCCTTGGCGACCATCATGATATCAGGTGTCACGCCCGCCCATTCATGAGCAAACAGACGGCCCGTCCGGCCCATACCGCATTGCACCTCGTCAAGGATCAGCAGGATTCCCGCCGCATCACACATCTCTCGCAGGGCCTTGAGGTCCGCATCCGCCATCGGCCGGATGCCGCCTTCCCCTTGCACTGGCTCGACAATCACGGCAGCGGTGTCCTCATCAATCGCAGCCCTCACCGCATCCAGGTCGCCAAAGGGCAGCTGCACGAACCCCGGCAGGAGCGGACCAAAGCCTTTTGTCAGCTTCTCGCCGCCCGCGGCGGCGATCCCGGCGGAAGAGCGACCATGAAAAGAACCGTCAAACGCGATGATGTTCACCCGGTCGGGCTGATCCTTCTCAAAGAAGTATTTGCGCGCCATCTTGATGGCAAGCTCGCAGGCTTCGGTGCCGGAGTTGGTGAAAAACACCGTGTCGGCAAACGTGTGTTCGACCAGAAGATCGGCGAGCCGCTTCTGCTGCGGAATTTCATATAGGTTCGACGTATGCCAAAGTGCTCCGGCCTGTTCGGTCAGCGCCGCCACCAGCTTCGGGTTGGCATGGCCCAGCGCGTTGACCGCGATCCCCGCGCCGAGGTCGAGAAAACGTCGGCCATCCGCCTCGATCAACCAGGAGCCTTCGCCCTTGACGAAGGACAAGGGCGCACGCGCATAGGTCGGCAGAACGGAGGGGATCATATCGGTTACCTCTTAGCGAAGGCCAATGGGTGCAACAGCACCGGGGCCAAGTCAATGATTTCTGAGAATGATGAACAGGCAGGCGGGACGTCAGGCGCGTTAGCGTCGGCGTCGGGAACGGGTCTGTGTGGCCTGCGTGTTCATGACTCCCCTCTACCCCGGTGCGGGTGGAGAGTCCAGAACCTGCGTATTGTTGCAGAAAAGAAGGGGCAGCAGGCCGGAGAGCCGATGGCCGTCAGAGAAGAAGCCCGGCCTTTGGCTGCCTTGGCCGACACCGGTCAACCCGGATAGCGGGAGGCAGGGTCACTTTCCGCTTCATTCGATGGTTTCTTTTTTACCGCCACGCTCCACCTGACCCGTTGGGCCGGTGAAACGTGACAGGCGGCAGACCAAACGGTTGAGAAGCGGCCTGCCCCGGCTTCTTTTCTGCGAAAAATACTCAAACCCCGCGATTGCCAATCCGCGCGAAATTGATAGCAGTGGCGAGATGGACAGACATACACCCCTGATTGCTGCCGGTTTCATGCTGCTGGCCTCGGCGCTTTTTGCCGCGACGAGCCTCATCGCAAAGCTCATCACCTCCGGCGCGCTGGGGGAACCGCTCCACCCCATGCAAATCAGCCATGGGCGGTTTTTCTTTGCCTTTCTGGTGATTGGTATGGTCACGGTCCTGCGCCGACCGGCATTTACCCGGCCCAACCTTGGCCTGCATGCGGTGCGGACGAGCTGTGGCTGGTGCGGGCTATCGCTGAATTTTGCAGCGATAGCCTATATTCCGCTGCCGGATGCCACTGCGATCATGTTCCTCAATCCCGTCTTTGCAATGATGCTGGCCATTCCGCTGCTTGGGGAACGCGTCGGGCGCGTGCGCTGGTCCGCTGCGGCGATAGCCTTCCTGGGCGCGCTGATCCTGTTACGCCCGGCACCGGGCAGTTTTCACCCCGCCGCATTGTTCGCGCTTGGTGCAGCAATGGTGACGGGGCTTGAAATCACCGTGATCAAGATCTTGTCAGGCCGCGAAGCACCGCTTCAGATCCTGTTTGTCAACAACCTGATGGGTGTCCTTATCGCCTCTGCCGCGCTGGTCTTTGTCTGGCAAACCCCAGGCAATGCGCAATGGATTGCGCTGGCCGCGATTGGCGCGATCATGGCCTGCGCGCAGGGCTGTTTCATCCAGTCGATGAAGCGGGCAGAAGCGAGCTTTGTTGCGCCGTTTTCCTATGCCACGCTCATATTCGTCACGTTTTATGATTTCGGTGCGTTCAACGCCGTTCCTGATGCAATCACGCTCATCGGCGCCGCCATTATTGTCGGCGGTGCAGCGCTGCTCGTCTACCGCGAAGCTAGGGCTTCATCCGGTAGCCGCGGCGAAACATCCACCAGGCTATGAGGATCACCACCGCTGTTGCACCACTTCCGACAAGAAGCCCTAGCCAGGGCGATGCATCGGATTGGCCAATCATGCCGAAGCGCACCCCGTCAATCAGATAGAAAAACGGATTGCCATGGGACAGGGTCCGCATCAGTGGCGGCAGGGCTTCGACCGAATAGAAGGTGCCGGACAGGAAAGACAGCGGCGTCACAACGAAATTGGTGATCGCTGCCATCTGGTCGAATTTGTTGGCATAGATCGCGGCAATAAGGCCCAACGCCCCCATAAACGCACCGCCAAGCAAAACGAATGTCAGCGCCCAGATCGGATGCGCAACAGAGGTGCCAAGCACCACCATCGCCGCCAGCGTCACCGCCACGGCAACCATCAACCCGCGCAGGACCGCACCAGCGAGGTAGCCGAGCACCAGTTCCATCGGCGACAAGGGCGGCATCAAGGTATCCACGATGTTGCCCTGAACCTTGGCAATGATGACGGAGCTGGACGTGTTGGCAAAAGCGTTCTGGATCACCGCCATCATCATGACGCCGGGCAGCAGGAATTCATGGAAAGGAACCCCCATGACCTCCCCCCGGCGCGAACCGATCGCCAGGGTAAAAATTGCCATGAACAGCGCCGTGGTCACCAAGGGCGCCAGCAGGGTTTGCGTCCACACCCCCATAAAGCGGCTGATTTCGCGCATCGCCAGCGTCTGCAGGCCCAGCCAGTTGATCCGCCCGAAGCGGCGTATTCCAAGTGAATTGCCCTGCATGTCACGCCTCTTCATCAATTCCAGCAATCTGCTTGTATCCGCTTCTGCGCTGATTAAAATAGGGGGTCAGAAAAATTTACCGCCCGCGTTGTCACTGCGGTGGGCGAAGCCCGAAGGAAAGCACATGTCCTGGACCGATGAACGCGTCGAAACTCTCAAAAAAATGTGGGGCGAAGGCCAATCCGCCAGTGCCATTGCAAAACAGCTTGGCGGCGTGACCCGCAACGCCGTGATCGGCAAGGTGCATCGTCTTGGCCTGTCCAATCGCGCCGGGTCGACCAAAGCGGCCCCTAAGAAAGAGGCGAAAGCCACGGCCAAGCCGCGCACGGCAACAAAAGCAGCCCCCAAGGCCAAGGCCGAACCGACAAAACCCGCAACCCCTGCGCCAAGCCCGGCACGTAAGGCCATTATTCCGGCGGGCCAGCCGCTGCCGCCGCAGCCCTCGGCCAATGAAATCAGCCCAGAGGCGCTCGCCTCCGTGCGAGAGGTCGAAAAGAAGGCGAAGAAAATTTCGCTGATGGAACTGACCGAACGCACCTGCAAATGGCCCATTGGCGACCCTGCGACAGAAGAGTTCTGGTTCTGCGGCCTTTCGGTGCAAGCCGGCAAACCCTATTGCGAGGCCCATGTTGGCGTTGCTTTCCAGCCGATGAGCAGCCGCAGGGATCGCCGCCGCTAGGCCATGCCCCCCCGCGAGCACCACAGATGATCACGCAGCCTGAAGAGTATTTCGCTAAAGGATGTGGCCGCTGCGCACGGTTTGACACGGTAGAGTGTTCAACCCGCCTCTGGATGGCGGGTCTGCACGAACTGCGCCGGATCTGCCTCGACATACCGCTCCTGGAAACCGCCAAATGGGGCCATCCCTGCTATATGCATCAGGGGCGCAATATCGCACTGTTTGGGGCGTTTCGGGATGATTTCCGCCTGAGTTTTTTCAACGCGGCCCTGATGAAGGATCCAAAAGGCATTCTGGAAAAGGCCGGGCCAAACACCCGGCATGCCGATGTCATCCGTTTCACCGCGGCGGCCGACGTCAAGACGTTGGAACCAACCTTGCGCGCCTACCTCAGAGAGGCGATGGGCTATGCTGAGGCCGGGCTGAAACCGCCAAAGGAAAAGCACGATCTGGAAATCCCCGATGAATTGCGGGATGCCCTCGACAGCGACCCGGAGCTTGCGGAAGGATTCTTTCGGCTGACGCCGGGCCGTCAACGCAGCTATGTCATCAACCTGAATGCGGCGAAGAAGCCTGAAACACGCTTGGACCGTATCGAAAAGTTTCGGCCTAAAATCCTCTCCGGGAAAGGCGCAACGGAACGGTAGTCGACGCAATAGTCAATTCTGTGTCTCCGGTGCAGCAGGCTCTTCCTCAATGCCCAGCAGGCGGCGAAGCGCGCGCTCGGCCTCTTCCTCCACCTTGCGTTCAAGCGCTTCTTCGGGGGTTTCGCCGCCTTCTTCATCGACGCCAAGTGCCTCATTCACACGGTCACGCAGGGCCTCTTCGGCGGCTTCGGCTTCCTCGCGCAGGCGTTCCTCAAGCGCTTCGCGTTCCGCTTCCAGTTCCTGATCAATCAGCGATTGCAGGTCAGGGCGGAATTTCGGATCGGCCCAGGTCCCGGTGATCAACACCGGGACCGTTACCCCGCCGCTGCCATCCTCCGCCTTCAGCGCTGTGGGCACCACGCGATAGTCGAATGTCTGCGTCCCTATACCAATCGTCCCTTCACCGGTGGCGGTGATCAGCGGCGCGTCAAAGGCCAGATCGTCGTTGCGCAACACGCCGTTGGCAATGGTGAAGCTTGCGCCAACCGCATCAAAAATCGTCTTTTGCCCCTCACCTTCATAAGCGAGGTCAAGGTTGCGCAACATGCCGACCAGATCCAGCCCGCGCAATTCACCCTGCCCAATCTGAAACGATCCATCGCCAGACAGGCTGTTCATGATCGCATGCAGCGAATTGCCCACCCCAAGGAATTTCAGATCAAAGTCGGCAGTCCCGATTAGGCGTTCATAACCAGCAAGGTCGGTCAGCGCGGGTTGCAGCGCAATGCCTGCCATCGCCAGTTCCCCGCCGACAGACAGCCCGTTGCGGTTGTTCATGACAAACTGCCCGGTGACAGCGCCCTCATAGGCCAGAACCTCGCGCAGATCAAAAACAATGCGCGACCGATCAAGCGCGGCCGTGGCGCGCGTTGGGCCAAGCTTTAGCGTGCCAAGATCCATGCTTTCAGCGCGAAAGGCGATATCGGCATCCGCCAGCGCAAGGAATGCGGCGTCAATCGGATCCCGCGACCAACCCTGTGCTACTGTGCCCTCGGTTGTGGTTTCGGGCGCTTCCCCCCCACCCGCGGCAAGGGACGAAAAATCAAGGTGATCCGCCGTAAATTGGGCCGAAATATAGGGGCGTTCCCGGTCAAGTTCGACATCCGCCTCCCCGGCGAGTCGGTTCTGGTCGAGCCGCAGGGTCGCGCCACGCAGATGCATGGTTTGTTCGGGCGTGAATGTGACCTCCCCCACGACACCGATCTGGCGCCCAAATCCCTGTGGCACATCCGGTGCGGCCTGCCCCAGCGTGGCATGAACCGCTGCCATATCGGCCAGATCCGCATTGATCGTGCCATCAAAGGCAAAGGGTTGATAGCCACCGCGCCCTTCAAACCCGATGGTCGACCCGCCAACCCCAAGTGTCAGAGCCATGCGCGATACTGCCCCGTTGAGAAAAGGACCGAAATTTTCAACCCGTCCCGAGATCTCTTGCAGTTGATCGTTCATCCGCGCCGTCATCGTGATATCACCCGGTCCGTCAAACACCGGCAGTTCAAGGCGCAGGTCCAGATCTGTCAGCGTCACGTCACCCCCGCTGGCGTGATCCCGGTAGCGCAGGCTGCCGCCCGTGATATTCGCCTGGCCCAGGGTGAACTCAGGGATACCGCCACCTGCCCCGGCGCTTTCGCCTATTGCTTCGCGCGCTGCTGCGGTCTCAAACTCCCAGTTCGCGCGCCCATCCGCCCCGCGTTCCAGCAGAACCTCCGGCGCAATTATGGTGATTTCCGCAATCTCGATCCGCCCGGCGATCAGGGGCAACAGTTCCACGCCCACCTGCAACCCTTCGGCCCGCAGCATCGGCCCGCTGTCCGCCCAGTCCGCATTGGCGATTTCGACCGGGCCGGTCCTGACGCCCAGCCGCGGAAAGATCGTTGCCGTCACGTCATCGTCGATGTCGATCGACCGCCCGGTTGCGGCCACGAATTCACGCTCGGCAAGCGCGGCGATCCGGTCCCCCGGCACCAACAGCAGCGCGCCGATGGCAACCGCTGCCAGCACAAATAAAGTCACCAGAAAACGAACGATCCACCGCATGCCTGCCACTCCTGCATTGCTGTCTGAAAGATTAGGTGGCCCAGGGCGGCGCGACAAGGCCTTGCCGTGGGGACTTTTCGCCCCCGCTTCCCTCCTTTATAGCGGCACCTATGACAGAGAACCCGCCAGACCTGCGCCCCGACCTCGCCCCCGCCGCAAGGTTCAGCGACACCCCGCGTGACGGCCAGCCAAAGATCGGCATGGTCAGCCTCGGCTGCCCCAAGGCGCTGGTCGATAGCGAACGCATCCTGACGCGGCTAAGGGCCGAGGGCTATGCAATTTCGCCCGACTATGGCGGGGCCGAAGCGGTGATCGTGAACACCTGCGGATTTCTGGATAGTGCGAAGGCCGAAAGCCTTGAGGCGATTGGCGAGGCGTTGCAGGAAAACGGCCGCGTGATCGTGACCGGCTGTCTGGGCGCGGAGGAGGATTACATCCGCGGCACGCACCCCAGCGTGCTCGCCGTCACGGGGCCACATCAGTATGAACAGGTGCTGGATGCGGTGCATGCCGCCGTGCCCCCCGCACCCGACCCCTTCGTCGATCTGCTGCCCGCCACCGGGGTTAGCCTGACACCGCGCCACTACAGCTATTTGAAGATTTCCGAAGGCTGTAACCACAAGTGCCGCTTCTGCATCATCCCGGACATGCGCGGCAAACTTGCAAGCCGCCCGGCCCATGCGGTGCTGCGCGAGGCGGAGAAACTGATGGAGGCCGGGGTCAGGGAACTGCTGGTCATATCGCAGGATACGTCGGCCTATGGGCTGGACCGCAAATACGACCTGAACCCCTGGAAGGGGGGCGAGGTCCGCTCCCACATCACCGATCTCGCGCGGAAACTGGGTCAGCTTGGGGCCTGGGTCCGGCTCCACTACGTCTACCCCTACCCGCATGTGCGCGAACTGATCCCGCTGATGGCGGATGTCTCCAGCGGCGTGTTGCCCTACCTCGACATTCCTTTTCAGCACTCCCACCCCGATGTTCTGCGCCGGATGGCACGGCCCGCTGCCGGGGCAAAAACGCTGGCAGAGATCGCGGCTTGGCGCGAGGTTTGCCCCGATATCACGCTGCGCTCGACCTTCATCGTCGGCTATCCGGGTGAGACGGAGGCGGAGTTTCAGCACCTCCTTGATTGGATGGACGAGGCGCAGCTCGACCGCGTCGGATGCTTTCAATATGAAAACGTCAACGGCGCGCGGTCAAACGCCCTGCCGGATCACGTGCCGCCGGAGGAGAAGCAGGACCGCTGGGACCGTTTCATGGCCAAGGCGCAGGAGATTTCGGAGGCCAAACTCGCCGCAAAAGTGGGCAGCCGGATCGAGGTGATCGTTGACGAGGTAGACGAAGACGCCGCCACCTGCCGCACCAAAGCCGACGCGCCGGAGATCGACGGGAACCTCTTTATTGATGAGGGATTCGAAGGGTTGAAACCCGGGGATATTGTGACGGTGGAGGTTGAGGAAAGCGATGAATACGACCTCTGGGGGCGCCTATCCTGAGCTATACTTACCCATTTTGAGAACCCCCCGGTAACTTGCCAATTTGCACCATAAACCAACAAAATCTAACGAATCGGGCGATTTTTTTCGCCTGAACGAGTATGAACGCATGCAGACGAGTAAATAAAGAATGTCTGGAGAGAATATGAACAACGATCTTAAGGATGCGGAGCAGGTTTTGCGTTCACGTTTGGGGTTCGCTGGTCAGGGTGCAAAATCGCTTCCTGATATCGACTGTTCCAAAGAATTACTTCATTCGCACGCCCCGTCGACATTTCCGATGTTGATTGTCCGTCCTCGGACCAGATGATGAAGGCTGTCTAAGCCGCTATCACCCTGCTGGGTATGTACCCCTTCTGCATAATATTCATGTTAACTAATGTCTCCGATGATGGATGCGATTCGCAATGCCGGGGATAACCAGTGACTGATTATGTGATAAATGCAGACAGTTTTGGATCTTATTACCAATATGTCGGCGGCAATAGCACGGATGATACTGTCACCATCAACATCGGGCCGAATTTCAGTGGCTCCGTCACCGTTGATTCACTTGGCACAGATGGGGAATTAGAAACCGTCGTTGTCAACTTGCCCGATGGATGGACTGCGGTGCTCACCGACAGTACGGCATCAGGCAATGAGGGGCCGGATTACACCGATAAATCTTACCTGATCTATAATGATCAGGGGCAGGAGATCGGCACCATGAGCATCCGAAGCAACTATGTCTCTGGTGTGCCGTGTTTCACTGTCGGTACAAAGATCGACACGCCGGATGGGCCGCGTGCGATTGAAACGCTGATGCCCGGTGATCTTGTTCTGACCCGCGATAATGGCGCTCAACCCGTCCGCTGGCGCGGGGAGCGACAGCTCACGCATAGTGATCTGATCGCCGCACCGGAACTGTGCCCGATCCGTATCGCGGCGAATGCGCTTGGACCGGGCATCCCCGCGATTGATTTGACGGTGTCACCGCAGCATCGCATTCTGCTGCGGTCGCGGATCGTCGAACGCATGTTTGACGTGCCGGAGGTGCTCGTCGCGGCCAAACAGCTGGGTGATGTGCATGGGGTAGAAACGCTTTCCCCACCGGATGGCGTGACATATGTGCACCTGCTTTTTGATCGACATGAGGTAATCACCGCCAACGGTGCAGAAACAGAATCCCTCTTCACCGGGCCAGAGGCGCTGAAAGCAATCCCGCCCCACGCGCGGCAGGAATTATTCATGCTTTTCCCGGAGCTGATTACGGGAACATCCGACCTAACCCCTGCACGCTCTATTCCACCCGGACGTCGAGCCCGGAAACTCATCGAGCGTTCAATCCGCAACATAAAGCCGCTCACCACAGCTTTAGGCTGATCACATCGCGGCAAGCCGCACCAACACCACAACCCAGGCCGTGCCAACGGCAATCGCGGTGACCGCAACCCCGGCGCTGCCTGCGTCCTTGGCTTGTTTCGCCATCTCGTGTTTCTCGGTAGAGATATAGTCGACCACCCGCTCAATCGCCGTGTTGAACAGCTCCGCCGCCATCACCAGCACACCCAAGCTGAGGATCAGCGCCCGTTCGCCTGCGGTCAGCGGCAGCCACAGCGCCAGCCCACCGGACACCAGATTGGCCCAGACCCAACTGCGGAAGGAATGTTCCTCAGACCAGGCATTCGCTACGCCCTGCCAGCTCCAGATAACCCGCCAGTAAAGCCGTTTGAAAAAATAGATCATGCCGCGCGTCCCTTTCGTTTCGCGCCAGATTGGGCGAACCGGGCGCCCATCGCAAGCATGGCGATTCCATGAACACGGTGTGCACAGGCTTCAGTCACGATGTTCGAGGTAGTGCCGGACCGCATCCTGCACCCGGCGGAACCTGTCCCCGCCGAGCTTCACCCCGCCATACCAGCGGGTCACCACGACAATGTGGCCGCTCAGGCCTTCACGCTCCAGCATGCGCAGGATCACCATGCCGGCCCCGCTTTCGCCATCATCGTTCTTGAGCGGACCGTCAGGCAACAACACGGCCCAGGTATTATGGGTCGCCTTGGAAAATTTCTTGTTTCGTTTCAGGGATTTGATGAAAGCGGACGCCTCCTCCCGGCTGGCCACCGGACCACCGGAAACCGCGTATTTGGATCCGCGGTCGCTCAGAATGTTCTCAAAGATCTGCATGCCACCAGACTTATCCAGAAGCCGCGACCCTGACCAGTCAGCTGCGCAAGGATTCCATCAGCATTTTATTGCGGCAATATTCCGGTGCCGCGCTGCCAACCTGCTCACGATCAAGCCGCTTTTCGCAATCTCCCGGATTGATACAGCCAGTACAGCGTAACACCGCGCTGCGCAGCTCGTCCGGCTTCAGATCTCCGCGCGACACGGCATCGCCAAGGTCCACTCCAAGTGCATCGGCCATACGAGACATCAGCCTGCTGTGTCGATTCAGTCGTAATACCAAAGACATGTCCTCTCCTTTCCTCCTGAATATCATCAGGGTGTCAGGAAAGCTGCCGCCGCGCTTTGATCAGGATCAACCTCAGGATCGTGCTTGTGAAACGGTTTCCCGCACCACGCGCAGACGTTCGTTATTCGGCGGGTGGGTTCCGAGGAACTTGTTTCCCGGGTCAGGAATCCGGTTGAAATAAAGCGACCCCCGCAACGGGTCAAAGCCGCCATGCATGGTGATCACCGTGCCGAGCCTGTCGGCTTCCAGCTCGAAACCTTTGCTGTATCTGCGCGCACCAACTTGAGCACCCAGTTCCTGCGCCGCCCCAACGTCCGCACCGAGTATCGCCGCCGCGAGACCACCAAGCACGGCACCTTCAAGCGCGCTTTCACGCTGCCTCGGAAGATGGCCGGCAATATGATGCGCAGCTTCATGCCCAAGAATAAAGGCCAGTTCGTCTCGATTACGAGACTCAGCAATCAGGGCCAGGGTAAAGGCGATGATCGGTCGTCCGGAACGGTCCAGCGTCTGAAAGGCATTTGGTGGTTGATCCGCACGGTCATCAATAACGATCTTGAAATCGCAATTAGCACGCGGGGCGCGTTCCCGGCAGACCTGTTCCGCGACCGGTTCCATGACCCTTACTACGCTAACGAAATTCCGCGCGGACACTTCCGGCGAAATCCGTGCTCCCGGTGTCGGTTTTTGAGCAGCAGGCGGTGCATCGGTTGTTGTGACGCAACCAGCAGCAACGACAAGAAAGCAAAGCAGGGTAAGGGGACGAATTCCGAACATGCGCGCAGTTTAGCGAAGGCGGCGGGACATACCAGACCAAAACTGCGCGCCAGAAATCCGCCCGGTAGCATTTTTGCTTGTTCCCGCCGGCAGCAGGCTTAAGGTCATTCCATGTTTACCATCGAACATGAATTCGACGCGACCGTAATCACGCTGGTCGATGAGCCGGGCAGCCATCTGCAGGAAGATGTCACAATCCAGGCGTTTGAAGATTGCGTGACCATCGAACAACTCGATCCGCGCAGCGAGATGGTGCAAAAAATCACCTTGTCGCTGGCACAGCTCAATGACCTAGCCGCTGCGCTGGACCTGCCCGAAGGGGTCTATCGGCTGATCCGGGACCAGAAAGAAGATGAAGCCCAATGACTGACAACAGACGCATTGTTCTATCGAGCGACCACGCCGCGATCGTGTTGCGCCGCGCTGTGGCTGATCACATTGCTGCCCAGGGCTGGGAGGTCATGGACATCGGACCGGAAACGCCGGAAAGCACGGATTACCCGCTGCATGGCAAGGCGGCAGCGGACCGGGTCGCTGCGGGTGATTGCCTGTTCGGCATCATCCTCTGCGGCACGGGCCAAGGGATCATGATGGCAGCCAACAAAGTGCCGGGCATCCGATGCGGTGTGTGTTCCGACACATTTTCCGCCCGGATGATCCGTCAGCACAATGACGCGAATATGCTGTCAATCGGTGCAAGGGTGATTGGCGAAGGGTTGGCCCTGGAAATTGTCGATGCATTCCTCGGGTCGGAATACGAAGGCGGACGACACGCCCGCCGGGTTGGCATGATCGAGGGGTGACCTGAAATTCAAGCGGCGATTCACAGTCGAATACCCGCTTGGAGCTCATCCTGAAATTTTTCGTAGTGCAGCAAAAGACTGTTATCGGGCAACTTTCAGTACAACGCTCGAACTTGAACTTGCGATAAGATCACTCGCCCCGATCTTATCGTTGAGGGCGGTGAGCGCCGCCACGTCCGAGACTGTGCACCTGACCAAAGCATCTAGCTCACCCGACAAGGACAAGACCTCCTCTACACCTTCAAGGGAAACCATCCAATTCAGGGCCGGATCGCAAGGGCGGGCTGAAATTTTTACAAAAAGCACAGCTCGGATCAGGTCATCATGTGCCTTGGCTACCTGAACGCTATATCCGCTGATCACACCGCTTGCTTCAAGTTTCGAAAGCCGGTCTTGAACCGCTGTTCGCGACAACCCAATCTGACGCCCTATTTCCGCTACGCTTGTTCGTGCGTTGCCTTCTAGAACAGCTAAAATCCGTCTATCTGTCTGATCCAAGTCCAATTTCCCCGAAACGCAAGTCAGTTACGTCGGAACGCATGTGTCCAACACCTTGCGCATTCATTAGCATCGCACCTGAGACGGAACAGTTCAATCAACAGGCTGAGACTGAGTTATGCAGAAGATCACCGCTAAAGAATTCACCGGAAAAAGAGCGTGGGACGCATTGGACATTGAACGCATTGACGGCGCGACGGTTCGGCTCCATTGGACCGATGCACCTTACAAATGGCACGTGAATGATGGCCCGGAGGTTTTCGTAGTCCTTGACGGCGAAGTCGACATGCATGTTCGCCAGGATGGTACCGAGGAAATACTGCGTCTGCTACCGGGTGACATCTTTCATGCAGAGAATGGTGACGAACATGTCGCCCATCCGGATGGGCCGGTTCGCGCGCTCGTCATCGAAAAAGCTGGCAGCGTCTGAAGCGAACATTTACGAGCGATGCAGCGAAAGGTGACTCTGTCCCGCACAATGGACATCACCTCACCCCCTAGCCATCCCTTCCCGCGCGCACTAACCTCCGCGCGATTGCGATGAGGGAGCAGCCAAATTCTGTCGTTCAACGCGATTTAAACCCGCTTCGCCAGTCGGTCGGCGTCTGGCCCATAACCCGACGAAACTCTCGGTTGAAGTTTGACTTCGTGTAGAACCCCGCCTCCAACATCGCCGTCGTGACGGAAACATCTGTGCTAGTGAGCATCTCGCACACCGCTGATATGCGCATGTTGTTGATGAATTGCGACATATTCAGTCCGGTGCTTCTGTTGACCGCCTGCGAAATCTCTCTGGCGGGAAGGGCAAGACGTTTTGCCAGGCGGCTGAGGGTCAGATCCGGATCCCGAAACAGCTCTTTTTGAACCACCTCAGTGGTGAGTCTTTGCACCAGTGCATCGTCTGTGTCCGAGCTTGGCGCCGGTTGTTTGGTCGCGCCCAATCGCAGCGCCAGAACCAGGCCTGCGGCCAGCAACACCACGATACCGACGGAGGCAACGGCCACGATTGCACTGATCCGAATGCCACCGGTCGCAAGGACATCAGCAGCGACAACGACATCCGTAACGCCGGACAGCACAAGTACCGCAACCGTCGCCAAAAGCCCGAGTCGCAGTGATAGGGCGAATCTCAGAGGTGCCCAGGAAAAAACGCCATCACCGTTACGCCGCAAAACGACGATCAGTCCGACTGCGTAGCCCAGCGTTATCAGCGCAAGCACAGCATCCACATGGTCGGTGGCGAAAAGGAGGATCAGGCCGATTCCGACGATGGGAAGGGCGTGAACCATCACGCGTTTAGAGAACGCCGGGTTGGTAAACGCCAGAAATCCCAAGGGCGGGATCAAGACCCCCGAGAGATGTTGGACATTCAGAACAGCATCGACATCGTATCCGAACCGAGCGCCCAGCAGAAACAGTTGTAGCGCAAGACTGCATAGAAAGGCGATCAACCACGGTGCGGGCAGTCTGGGATATAATCTTGTGGCAACCCAAATTGCCGCCAAAACCAGATCCGCAGCGGGTAGATAGGTTATCGGGATCATCAACATGGCGCGCTCCAGACTCTCATTTCGTATCCGGTTTATTCCATCGGTTGGACCAAATCATGATTCAGAATGACTGGATCGTGATTTAGGTCGCGCACACTCCGGCGCGAACTGATTTTGAGGACACTTCAGTTCAATAGGAGCGTCCCATGAACAAGAACCTTCCAGCCGCAATATTTGCGGTCATTATTAGCGCATTGTGGATTGCCCCCGCTCGCGCCGGGGAAGTTGGGTTTTCCCGCCTGACTGTCAGCGACCCGATGGGTGGCGAAATGCTGGTCTCCATCTGGTATCCAACACAAGAGCCC
>CAYTUW010000055.1:0-15103 GCA_964441435.1 uncultured Rhodobacterales bacterium | reverse complement strand
TGCGCCTTTCAAACGGCACGCCCTTTGGCCTGTCCTCCGGCGTTTGCACCAATGACCTCAATCGTGCGATTGCCTATATCAACGGGCTGGAGGTCGGCACCTGCAACATCTGGGAACAACCCGGCTACCGCATTGAAATGTCCCCCTTCGGCGGGATCAAGGATAGCGGCAATGCGGTGAAGGAAGGCGTGCTCGAGGCGATGAAATTCTTCACCAACGTCAAGACTTACTCGCTCCCCTGGCCGGGGTAACATCCCGGATCGCTTGCGATCCGGTTCACGCCCGATCCCGCCCCCCAGGGCGGACGTGAATACGCCCACCCCCGGTGTCGGGCGTGAACCTTGGGGCAGGGAGACCACTTTGCATACTGAAGGTGAATCCAACCGTTCGAAGGCCCGCGCGGATTGGGCTTCTAAACATGACGGCGTAGCGACCGAACGCCTGCTGAAACGCGATGCCGATGCCTTTCTGCATCAGGCGCTTTCCAGTCCCTGCGTGTCCACCATCGCCAAAGCCGAGGGCATCTGGATCGAGGACACCTCTGGTCGTAAATACATGGATTTTCACGGAAATTCCGTGCACCATATCGGTTATGGCCATCCGCGTGTTGTGGCAGCGATCAAGGATCAACTGGATCAGCTGCCTTTTGCGCCGCGCCGATTTACCAATGAACCGGCGGTGGCGCTGGCGGAAAAGCTGTCGGAAATTGCGCCGGGTGGGCTTTCAAAAACACTTTTCACCACTGGTGGGTCCGACGCCAATGAGGTTGCGCTGAAAATCGCGCGCGCCGCAACCGGACGATTCAAGACGCTCAGCTTTTGGGACAGTTTTCACGGCGCGGGGTTCGGGGCGTCCGCCGTTGGCGGGGAGGCGACGTTTCGGTCCCACATAGCGGGGCCACTTCTGCCCGGCGCCGAACATGTCGCGCCCTATCATCCGACCAACTGCCCCTATGGTCACGCCACGCTTGAGGCCAGTGCAAATGCCTGTGCAACGATGATCGAATTCATCCTCGAACGCGAAGGCGACATCGGCGCCCTGATTGCCGAACCTATGCGCGCGGTGCCGATTGTGCCGCCGCCGGGGTTCTGGAAACGTGTCCGCGCCGCCTGCGATCGGCACGGCACGCTTCTGATCATGGATGAAATCCCCACGGGGCTTGGCAAGACGGGGCGCATGTTTGCCTTTGAACATGATGGGATCGTGCCGGATATCGTGACCATGGGCAAAGCGCTCGGTGGGGGCATCCTGCCAATAGCTGCCGTTGTGGCGCGTGCTGATCTGGATGTCGCAGGGGAATTCGCCATCGGTCATTACACCCACGAAAAGAACCCGGTGACGGCGCGTGCGGCGCTGGAAACCATCAATGTGATTGAAGAGGAGGGACTCGTCGCGCGGGCAGCGGAACTGGGCGCATATGCCATGAACCGGCTTAGCAACAGTCTTGGTGATTGCCCCAATGTGGCAGATATTCGTGGACGTGGCCTGATGTTCGGGGTGGAGATTGCGGCGGCTGACGGCAATGCGAAACCCGCAGGAGAAATCGCGGAGCAGGTATATTATCAGTGCCTTGCGGATGGGTTGAGCATCAAGATCAGCCAGGGGAATGTTCTTACACTTTCGCCTCCACTTACGATTGATCGTAATGACCTTGACCAGGCGCTGACAGTGGTGGAAACGGCCATTTCCCGCGTTGCTGAATAACAGTCAATAGTCCGCTGCGATTTTTGGTCGCGCTGCAAGTCACGGATATTTCTTCACCCGTATGTCGCGAATGCGCTAGCATGAGACCAGGCAGATCGGGAATGATATGAAAGCCATTATCGCAGGCGCAGGGCTTGGCGGGCTGACGGCGGCCATCGCGCTGCACCGCGCAGGTTGGGAGGTTGCGGTTTACGAACAGGCTGCGGCGATTAGTGAGGTTGGCGCCGGCATTCAGGTCAGCCCTAACGGCACACGTATCCTGGAGCGTTTGGGTGTTATGGAACGGCTCGCACCTGCGATCTATGAGCCGGAAACCATCGAAATGCGTGACGGGCAGAGCGGTGATCTGATCCTGTCCATGCCGATGCGCGCAATAGCGCAGGCGCGTTGGGGCGCGCGGTATTTTCAGGTCTATCGGCCCGACATCATTGCGGCGCTGCATGACACGCTGCTTGATCTTGCGCCGGATGCGATCCGGCTGAACGCGCGGGTCGTGGGTTATGAAACTGGCGCGGGCGCCACAGCCATTCTGGACAACGGGGACAGGGTCGAAGGGGATCTGCTGATCGGTGCCGATGGACTGCGGTCGGCCATCCGGGCGCAGATGATCGGCCCTGACGCCCCCGTGTTTACCGGCAATGTCGCCTGGCGGAGCGTTGTTCCCGCCGAAAGGCTTGGTGCGCTGCAGCCCCCACCCGCAGGCTGCATCTGGACCGGGTTGGGAAAACATGCGGTCACAACCCGGATGCGACGCGGCAGCCTGGTGAATTTCGTCGGGATTGTAGAGCAGGACAGCTGGCGCGAGGAAGGTTGGAGCCACCCAGGCACCCCGGAAGAAGCATTGGCTGATTTTGGCACCTGGCACCCGACGCTGACCAATATCATAGAGCAATCCGAAAGCCTGTTTCGCTGGGCGCTTTTTGGTCGTGCGCCTTTGCTGCGCTGGTCAGATGGTAATGCCGTGTTGCTGGGCGATGCGGCGCATCCGATGCTGCCGTCGATGGCGCAGGGCGCCGTGCAGGCGTTTGAGGATGCCGCGGTGCTGGTTCGTGAGCTCAGCGCCGAGGGTAGCGTTGCAGCGGCCTGCCAACGCTATTTCCGTGCCCGTATCGCGCGCGCAACCCGCGTGCAAAAAACATCTGCCGCAAATGCCCGTCTGTTTCACAAATCCGGCCCGTTTGCGCGTCTGCCGATCCGATTGGCGGGAATGCTGACACCAAAGCTTGTGGAGCACCGCTATGATTGGCTTTATGGCGCAAAAATCTGACGGAGGATATCAATGCAGCTATCAGACACAATCGCAATCGTCACTGGCGGGGCGTCCGGGCTGGGGGAGGCCTGCGTGCGCCGGATTGTCAGCAGCGGTGGCAAGGCGGCGATCCTCGATCTGAACGCAGATCGGGGGCAGGCACTGGCGACTGAACTGGGTGCGACGGCGATCTTTGCCAAAACCGATGTCACGCGGGAAGATGACGTTGCCGCCGCACTTGATGCGACCAGTGTCGCCTTTGGCGGGGTCAATGCAGCGGTCAGCTGTGCGGGTATCGCCATTGCTGCCAAGACCGTCGGGCGGGACGGGGCCCATGCGCTTGAGGCTTACAGAAAGGTTGTCGACATCAACCTGACCGGCACTTTCAACGTCGCCCGGCTTGCGGCCGAACGGATGCAATCGAACACCCCGAACCCTGACGGCGAAAGGGGTGTGATCGTGAACACAGCTTCTGTCGCGGCTTTTGATGGGCAGAAAGGACAGCCCGCCTATGCCTCCTCCAAGGCTGGGGTGGTCGGGTTGACCCTGCCGATGGCGCGCGATCTGGCCGGGCAGGGGATTCGGGTAAACTGTATTGCTCCGGGCCTGTTTCTGACCCCGATGATGGAAAGTTTGCCGGAGGAGGCACAGGCGGCATTGGCTGAACAACCACTCTTTCCCAAACGGCTTGGTCAACCATCCGAAATCGCCGATCTGGCGGTATTTTTGATCACTTCACCCTATATGAACGCCGCAACGGTCAGGCTGGATGCCGGTATCCGCCTGCCCTGAAACAGGACGCGTAAGGCGGGTGACACCCCCTCGGCTCTACTGGTGCTTGTATCTGCGGCAGCCGCGTGTAAGCTTTCGGCCATTACCCAATTCGGGCCGCGCAGGAGACGGCGCGGATAATCACAAACAGGGAGAGAATACTCATGAAAACGAAACTACTTCTGTCCGCCGCGATTAGCGTTGCGCTGGCCGTTCCAGGCTTTGCCGGAACCATGCATAATGGTGAGGAACTTGCCGATGAGCAGGTTTTCACCTATCGGATTCTTGACGACATCAAGAGCTTTGATCCACAGATCAGCACCGATGTGTCCGGTTCCGAAATCCTGCGCGATCTGTTTGAAGGGCTGATGAACGAGGATGCAACCGGCGCGCTGATTCCGGGTGCCGCAACGGGTTACACTATTTCCGATGACAAGCTGACCTACACTTTCACCCTGCGTGATGCTGTCTGGTCCAATGGTGAGCCGGTGACAGCGAATGATTTTGTTTACGCCTGGCGCCGCCTCGTTGATCCGGCCACAGCCTCTGAATACGCCTGGTATATGGAACTGATGGGCATTGTGAACGCTTCCGAAGTGGTGGCAGGCGATGTCGCACCAGAGGAACTCGGCGTGCGGGCAGTGGATGACCACACTTTTGAGGTCACGCTTAAGAATGCGCTGCCCTATTTCCCCTCAATGACGACACACGCTTCTACATTCCCGGTGTCGCAAGCCGTTGTCGAGGCCCACGGCAGCGACTGGACCAAGCCCGGAAACCTTGTCGGCAATGGCGCCTATGTGCTGACCGAATACGCACCGGGTGAAAAAGTCGTGCGCGAACGCAATGAACTTTACTGGGACAACGAAGATACCATTATCGAAAAAACCGTTGCTCTGATCGTGAATGATGAAAATCAGGCGCTGACCCGCTACCTCGCCGGGGAAATCAACAAGACCGAAATTCCGGCAGGTCAATATCCGCGCCTGTCCGAAGAATACCCGGATGAGGCTTATAGCTATCCTCGGTCCTGTTCCTACATTTACTGGTTCAACCAGGGTGAAAAAGGCAACCCGGCGCTGCAGGATGTGCGCGTGCGTCAGGCGCTTTCCTATGCGATTGACCGTGAGATCGTGACCGACCGCATTCTGCAGGGTGGTCAGATTCAATCCTATAACTTTGCCCATGTCGCAACCGCAGGGTTTGAGCGCCCGGACATCGACTATGCAGGCTGGACCCAGGAAGAGCGCAACGCGCGTGCCCAGGAACTGATGGCAGAAGCCGGCTATGGCCCGGACAACCCGCTGTCCGTCACGATTTCCTTCAACACCTCTGAGGCACATAATAAAATTGCCATTGCAGTGTCGCAGTTCTGGAAACAGACCCTGGGCGTCGAGGTGGAACTGTCGAACGTCGAATGGAAAATCCACACCACCAACCTGCAAAACGGCGACTATGAAATCGGTCGCTACGCCTGGTGCGGCGACTACAACGAAGCCTCAACCTATCTGGACCTGCTGACCTCCTATTCCGGGCATAACGTGTCTGGTTGGTCGAGCGAGGAATATGATGCGCTGATGGCCGAATCCAAAACCATGGAAAACCCGAATCCGAACTACCAGGCCGCAGAGGAAATCCTGGCGTCGGAAATGGTTTTTGCACCGATCTACCAGTATACAGGTGTCATCATGCTGGATGACAATCTGCGTGGCTGGCCGGTCGATAACCTGATGCAGAACTGGTATTCCCGCGATCTCTATATCGTGAAATAATCCGGTTTCCGGGGGCGCCCACTGTGGCGCCCCCGATCCTGTATCAAGGTTCACACCCAGATGTTCAATTACATCCTAAAGCGGTTGGCGATTGCGATTCCGACGCTGCTGATCCTGATCGTATTGTCCTTCCTCTTGATGCATGCCGCCCCCGGTGGTCCCTTTACCCAGGAACGTGCGATCCCGCCGGAAATTCTGGCCAATCTCGAAGCCAAATACGGGTTGGATCAACCACTCTGGAAGCAGATGCTGACCTATGTCACAAATGTCGCCTTCCACTTCGATTTTGGCCCGTCCTTCATCTATAAGGATCAAACGGTCAACGAGATCATCGCAAAAGGGTTCCCGATCACGCTGACTTATGGCGGGCTGTCGTTTGTTGCAGCTGTGGTGTTCGGGGTGACGCTTGGCGTGGCGGCCGCAATTAACCACAACACCTGGATCGACTATACGGCAGTTGGTATCTCAATCGGTGCGCAGGTCCTGCCGAATTTTGTCATGGCGCCGATCCTTGTTCTGATCTTCACGCTGTGGCTGCGGCTGTTGCCCGGCGGTGGCTGGGAAGGCGGGCAATGGCAATATCTGATTCTGCCTGTGGTCGCGCTTTCGACAAGCTACATGGCCTCGATCGCGCGGATCATGCGCTCTTCGATGCTGGAAGTCATGAACGCAAATCACATCCGAACCGCGCGCGCCAAAGGGTTGCCGACGCGGCGGATCATCTTTCGCCACGCCTTGAAACCGGCGATGCTGCCGGTTGTCAGCTACCTTGGCCCCGCCTTTGTCAGCATGATCACCGGGTCTGTGGTGATTGACATCTTCTTTTCGACGGGGGGGATCGGGCTTTTCTTCGTTAATGCGGCGCTCAACCGGGATTATTCGGTGATGATGGGTATCACCATCCTCGTTGGGGCGCTCACCATCATCTTCAGCCTTGTGGTCGATATCCTCTATGCGTGGATCGACCCGAAAATACGGTATTGAGCCATGCTTGAAGATCGCCAGAAAATGGAAGATTTCGCGGCCCGCACCGTGGCCGAAGAGGTCAAGGGCCGCTCCCCCTGGGTTGATGCGCGGCGGCGGTTTTTCCGCAACAAAGCCGCCGTGGTCAGCCTGATCGTACTTGGGCTGATCGTTTTGTTTGCGGCATTCGGCGGCATGTTTGCCCAGTTTTCCAACGAAGAAATCGACTTCATGGTAATCGGGCAGGTGGCAGAGCTGGGTGGCCCTTCCTTTGAGTCGGGGCACTATTTCGGTACAGATGACCTTGGGCGCGATCTTTTTGCACGCGTGGTGCAGGGAACACAGATTTCACTGATGGTTGGCATTGTTGGCGCGGGGATCGCGGTGATTGTTGGCACCGCCTATGGCGCGATTGCCGGTTACGTCGGCGGGCGGGTGGACAATATCATGATGCGCGCTGTCGATATCCTGATTGCCATTCCCTATATGTTCGTGCTGATCCTGCTTCTGGTGATGTTCGGGCGCTCGATCTTTATGATCTTTGTTGGTGTCGGTCTGCTCAGCTGGCTTGACATGAGCCGCATCGTGCGTGGCCAGACCTTAAGCCTCAAGAACAAGGAATTCATCGAGGCGGCCCAGGCCACCGGGGTGCCGCAGATGACGATCATCTTCCGCCATATCATTCCGAACCTGCTGGGGGTCGTCGCGGTATACGCGACGCTTCTGGTGCCGCTGATGATCCTGACGGAAAGCTTCATCTCTTTCCTTGGCCTAGGTGTGCAGGAACCGCTGACAAGCTGGGGCGCACTGATTTCCGAAGGTGCTGGCACCATGCAATATGGCACGCTCTGGCAGCTTGCCTTTCCGCTGTTTTTCTTCATCGTCACGCTGTTTGCCTTCTACTTTGTCGGTGACGGGCTGCGTGATGCGCTTGATCCGAAGGATCGCTGATATGGCATTGCTCGAAGTTCAGGATCTTTCGGTCCATTTCAACACGGATGACGGTCGCGTGCGGGCGGTCAATGGCGTGTCTTTCTCGCTTGAGGCGGGCAAGACGCTTGCGATTGTCGGGGAAAGCGGATCGGGCAAAAGCCAGACCGCCTTTGCCATTCTGGGCCTGCTGGCGCGTAACGGCGTGGCGAAAGGGTCCGTCAGATATGATGGCGCGGAAATTCTGAACGCGCCACTGGCGACGCTGAACCGCATTCGCGCCGAACAGATCGCAATGGTGTTTCAGGATCCCATGACCTCGCTCAACCCCTATATGCGGGTGTCTGACCAGATGGCGGAAGTCCTGACCATCCACAAAGGTATGAGTCACCGGGATGCGGTCGCGGAATCCGTGCGCATGCTGGATGCGGTGAAAATTCCCGATGCGGCGGGCCGGGTCGGGCTTTACCCGCATGAATTTTCCGGCGGGATGCGGCAGCGGGTCATGATCGCGATGTCGCTTCTGTGTCGGCCAAAGCTGCTGATCGCGGATGAGCCTACCACCGCGCTGGATGTGACGGTGCAGGCACAGATCATGGATCTCTTTGGTGATCTTCAGCGCGAATTCGACATGGGGGTGATCCTGATCACCCATGACCTTGGCGTGGTCGCGGGCTTCAGCGATGAGGTGCTGGTGCTTTATGGCGGGCAGGTGATGGAACAGGGGCCGACACTCCCCATGTTTGAAGATCCGACCCATCCCTATACGCTTGGCCTGTTGAAGGCGATCCCGCGGGTTGATCACATGGGCGATGAACTGTCCGCGATCCCCGGATCCCCGCCCAATCTGTTGAACCCCGATCCCGGATGCCCCTTCGCGGCGCGCTGTGATTACGTCCAGGATCAATGCCGGGCGGCGACGCCGCCGCTGGTTGCCTTTGCCGATCAACGCCTGCGCGCCTGCACACGCCCGGTGGAGGAATTGCGATGAACAAACCGCTGTTGAAAGTCGAAGATCTGCGCGTCAATTTCGCCCTGAAACGTGCGGGTGACATGCCCTGGGCTACGCCACGCAACCTGCAAGCGGTTGGTGGCGTGGATTTTGAGCTGAAACAGGGGGAAACCCTTGGAATCGTAGGGGAATCCGGCTGTGGTAAATCCACGCTGGCGCGGGCGTTGATTCAGATGGTGCCGGGCGAGGGCCGGGTGCTCTGGATGGGGCAGGAGGAATTGCTTGGCCTGTCAAAACGGCAGATGCAAAAATATCGCTCCGAAATCCAGATGGTGTTTCAGGATCCCTTGGCATCGCTCAATCCGCGTATGACGGTCGGGCAGATTATCGCTGAGCCGCTCAAGACACATCAGCCTGGCCTGCCCCGGCAGGAGGTGCGCGAACGGGTGCGCGCGATGATGGAAAAGGTCAGCCTGCTGCCCAGCCAGATCAACCGCTACCCGCATGAATTTTCCGGCGGCCAATGCCAGCGGATCGGAATTGCGCGGGCGTTGATCGTTGAGCCGAAACTGATCATCTGTGACGAACCGGTTTCGGCGCTTGATGTGTCGATCCAGGCGCAGGTCATCAACCTGTTGATGAAGCTGCAAAAGGAGATGGGCCTATCGCTGATTTTCATCGCGCATGACCTGTCAGTGGTGAAACATATATCTCATCGGGTGATGGTGCTTTACCTTGGTAAGGTGATGGAGATCGCCGCGCGCGATGCGCTTTATTCCGATGCGCGCCACCCCTATACGCAGGCGCTTATTTCGGCTGTTCCCATTCCGGACCCGGAAATCGAGCGCAATAAGGATGTTGTTCTGCTTGAAGGTGATCTGCCCAGCCCGCTCGCCCCGCCATCCGGTTGCGTGTTCCGCACCCGCTGCCCGCGTGCCGCGGCAATTTGCGCGGAACAAGCTCCAAAGGCGTTGCCGGCTGATGGGGATGAAACGCACCTTGTTGCCTGCCACTTTTCCTGAGCGCTTTGCAGCCGTGCGCTTTGACGCTAGGTAGGTGCATGTGGCAACGGGTAACGGCATGAAAACAGTTCTGGTGACAGGCAGCGCGGGGTTTATCGGCTATCATGTGGCGGCGCGGCTGCTGGCCGACGGGGTGAAGGTCATCGGGCTTGACAGCCTGTCTGACTATTATGACGTTGATCTGAAACGCCGCCGCCACGATCTTTTGAAAGCACAGGCCGGCTTCACTGCTGCCGAGGCACCGCTCGAACAAGAGGGGCTGCTCGCTGACCTTTTTGCCGCGCGCCGCCCCGATCATGTGATCCATCTCGCAGCGCAGGCGGGTGTTCGCTATTCGATCGACAATCCGCGGTCCTACCTCCAGTCAAACCTCATCGGCACCTTTGAGCTGTTGGAGGCCGCGCGCGCGCATCCGCCAACGCATATGCTGCTTGCCTCGACCTCTTCGGCCTATGGGGCCAACGCGAAAATGCCCTATGCGGAAACCGATAAGGCGGATCGGCAGATGTCGTTTTATGCGGCGACCAAAAAGGCAACGGAGGCAATGGCTCACAGCTATGCCCACCTCTATGATCTTCCAATCACCATGTTCCGTTTTTTCACCGTCTATGGCCCCTGGGGGCGGCCGGATATGGCGTTGTTCAAATTCACCAGGGCGATCATCGAAGGCACCCCCATCGACGTTTACAACAACGGTGATATGCAGCGCGATTTCACCTATATCGACGATCTGGTCGAAGCGGTCATGCGCCTTGCTGGCGTCGTGCCGCAGCGCCCCGCTGATGGGGGGCGCGAGGACGGCGACAGCCTTTCATCGGTCGCACCTTTCCGGGTCGTGAATATTGGCAACTCTGAACCCGTCCAACTGTTGGACTTTGTCACAGCAATCGAAAAGGCGGTTGGCAAGCAGGCGAATAAGAACATGCTGCCGATGCAGCCCGGTGACGTGCCCGCAACCTGGGCGGATACTTCGCTTCTGACGCGGCTGACGGGGTATCAGCCCAAAACATCCGTAGAAGAAGGCGTGCGCAATTTCGTGGCCTGGTATCGCCAGCACTATAACTGACGCTCATCGTTGACAGCGGGGTATTCGCAGGCCTATCGTTTGTGTGCAAACAATGGTGAAACCGCTGTGACTTACGTGACGCCCAGAACGCTTTCCGATGCGCTTGATCATCTTGCGCAGGGTGCGCGCATTGTTGCAGGCGGAACGGATTTCTTTCCGGCGCTGGGGGATCGGGCGCGGCCCGAAGATGTGCTCGACGTCACCGGGATTGAGGGAATGCGCGGTATCAGCCGGGATCACGGGGGCTGGCGCATCGGCGGGGCAACGACCTGGACGGATGTTGTTGCCGCTGATCTGCCTCCCGCCTTTGACGGGCTGAAGCTCGCGGCGCGGGAAGTTGGCTCAATCCAGATCCAGAATGCAGGCACTGTTGCGGGGAACCTGTGCAATGCTTCGCCCGCTGCCGATGGGGTGCCGCCGCTCCTGACGCTTGACGCGCGCGTGGAACTGACCGGACCTGGCGGCATTCGCCATTTGCCTCTGGTGGAGTTTCTGCAAGGCCCGCGCCAGACTGCGCTTGCCGCGGGGGAACTGCTCAGCGCAATCCTTGTGCCGGATCAGCCCGATATCGCCGCCAGCCATTTCCTGAAACTTGGTGCGCGGCGGTATCTGGTGATTTCGATTGCGATGGTATCGGTCCTGATCGTACCGGATGGGGGCAGGGTTGCTGAGGCGCGGATAGCGGTTGGATCATGTTCCCCGGTCGCCACCCGCTTGCCCGCGTTGGAGGCGGCCCTTGTGGGCGCCACCCTGGGGGACATAGCAGGAGCGGTGGCGTCTGAACATTTCGCCCCGCTTTCCCCGATCGATGACATCCGCGCGCCTGCAACCTACCGCCTTGCGGCGGCGCAGACGCTGGTGCGGCGGACCTTGGCGCAGATGGTCGAGGGGATGTCCTGATGGATGATATGGCGGTCCCGGTTCTCAGCTTTCATCTGAATGGTGCCGTTGTTTCTAGCAGCCCTGCACGCCCGGCCGCTCGGTTGTCAGAGGTGCTGCGCGACCACGCAGGTGCGAAGGATGTAAAAATCGGCTGCGATGCCGGGGATTGTGGTGCCTGCACGGTGCTGGTCGATGGTGCGCCGGTCTGTGCCTGCCTGACGCCCGCTGCTCAGGTCGAAGGGCGCACGGTCGAAACCCTGGCGGGCCTTGTGGCGCGTGATCCGCTGGCCGACGCGCTGTCGCGTGCCTTTCTCCGCCATGGGGCGGCACAATGTGGAATCTGCACACCCGGCATGATGGTCGCGGCGCTGGCGTTGCTGCGCGAAAACCCCGCCCCGACAGAGACCGAAGCGATGGATGCGCTGGGCGGGGTGCTGTGCCGTTGCACGGGCTATCGCAAGATCATTGCGGCGGTTTGTGATCTCGGCGGCGAATACAGCGATGCCGATGGTGGCGTTGGTGATAGCCCGGCGCGTGTCGATGGCCGGCCCAAAGTCACCGGGGCTGAGGTTTTTGGCGATGACGCTGCGCCTGCCGATGCTTTGCTCCTGCGCCTTGTCCGCTCGCCCTATCCGCGTGCAGGTATCGCGCTCGGTGATCTTGATGCGTTCCGGGCCGCCCATCCCGGTATCCATCTTGTCCAGACTGCCGCCGATGTGACGGGAGCCAGAACTTTCGGCACCATTCCGGGGTTTGAGGACCAGCCAGTCTTTGCCGAAAGTGAAACCCGTTTCCGTGGCGAAGCCGTGGCCGCTGTGATCGGGGAGCCCGATGCCGTTCAGGCGCTCGTGCTGCCTGACGACTTCCCGGTGACCTGGCATGAACTGCCTGCGGTTCAGACCATGCCTGAGGCAGGTGCGGCCGAGGCACCCCAACTGCATCCCGACCGTACCGGGAATGTCATGTGCGAAGGGTTTGTGCGACACGGTGATTATGAGGCAGGGCTGGCCGCCGCCGATGTCATCGCTGAGGGGCAATTCACCACCGGTTTTGTCGAACACGCCTATATTGAACCGGAAGCAGGCTTTGCCCGCCGCGTCGGCGACCGCGTCGAAGTGCATGCCACAACCCAGGCACCGGTGATGGATCAGGAAGGGGTGGCCAAGGTGCTGGGGCTGCCGCTTGACCGGGTGCGGATTGTGCCAACGGCAGTCGGCGGTGGCTTCGGGTCAAAGCTCGATATGTCGGTGCAGCCCTATCTGGCGCTGGCGGCGATGGCACTTGACCGCCCGGTGAAAACTGTCTGGAGCCGGGTTGAGTCGATGCAGGCCAGCACCAAACGCCACCCGGCAGAGATCGAGGCGCGGATCGGTGCCACTAAGGATGGGCGCGTGACAGGCATGCATTTCCGGGGGGATTTCAACACCGGCGCCTATGCAAGCTGGGGGCCAACCGTCGCCAACCGCGTGCCGATCCATGCCTCCGGGCCTTATCGTGTTCCGG
Organism: uncultured Rhodobacterales bacterium; assembly: GCA_964441435.1. Classification (GTDB taxonomy): domain Bacteria; phylum Pseudomonadota; class Alphaproteobacteria; order Rhodobacterales; family Rhodobacteraceae; genus CAYTUW01. The sequence goes on along the minus strand of CAYTUW010000055.1, from coordinate 2,289 downwards.
GCTACCTCGCAGAAACGCGCGCCATCCACACCCATTGCCCGCCCTCCGGCGCTTTTCGGGGCTTTGGCGTGCCGCAGGCCGCAATCGCGCAGGAAACGCTTTATGACGATCTGGCGGCGGCGCTTGATCTTGATCCCCTTGAATTCCGCTTGATCAACGCAATCCGCGAGGGCCAGCCAACGGTCTGTGGTCAGGTCTTTCAACAGGGGGTTGGCATCCACGCCTGTTTCACCGCGCTAATACCACACTGGCAGGTCGCCCGCCGCGCGGCGGAGGCTTATAATCGCAAGAGCACCGGGGCGTTGCGCCGGGGGGTCGGCATTGCGGGCGGCTGGTATGGCTGCGGCAACACCAGCCTGCCCAACCCCTCCACCATCAAATCCGGAGTGCGGGCCGATGGCCAGATTGTGTTGCATCAGGGGGCGATGGATATCGGTCAGGGATCCAATACCGTGATTGCCCAGATCTTTGCCGAAGCGCTGGGCGTGCCGCTGTCGGCACTGGAATTGATCGGCGCGGATACCGATCTTACACCGGATGGGGGCAAGACCTCTGCCTCCCGCCAGACCTATGTCACGGGCCGTGCGGCGGAACTTTCCGGCCGGGCACTGCGCGCTGAGATTCTGAAGCTGGTCAATGCAGGGGAGGCGGCAGAGATTGTGCCGACCCGCGGCGGTTTCGTGATCAGGGAAGGTGGGCAGGATCATCAGGTCAGCCTTTCTGAGCTCATGCCCGATGGCGAAGGTTATGTCCTGCGGGCAGAGGAAACCTATGATCCGCCGACCGAACCGCTTGATGAAAACGGGCAGGGTGTGCCTTACGCCGTTTATGGCTACGCGGCCCATATGGCAGAGCTTGAGGTCGATATTGACCTCGGCACCACCCGCTTGCTGAAATTCACCGCCGCGCATGACGTTGGCCGCGCGATCAATCCTGTGATGGTTGAAGGGCAGATCGAAGGGGGCATAGCGCAGGGCATGGGCATGGCATTGATGGAGGAGTTTATCCCCGGCCGGAACGAAAACCTGCATGATTACCTGATCCCGACCATTGGGGATATGCCGCCGGTTCAATCGCTGATCATAGAGGAAACCGACCCCCACGGCCCATTCGGGGCAAAGGGGCTGGGCGAACACGCGCTGATCCCGACGGCGCCCGCAATCCTCAACGCCATCCGTCATGCCACAGGCGCGCGGGTGACGTCGGTGCCGGCAACACCGGATAAGGTGTTGGCGGCAATCAAAGAGGCGCGCGATGGCTGAAAAACGCCGTGAAAAACCGGAGAAAATCCGCTGCGACGCCTGCCCGGTGCTTTGTTTCATCGCCGATGGTCGCTCCGGCGCCTGTGACCGCTACGCCAACCATGGCGGTGAACTCGTCCGACTTGACCCGCTGACGATTGTCGAACGCCGCGATGGCGGCAAGCTGGTGCCGTTTCTTGACGGTGCGGATGGCACGGAATGGGATGGTGACCTGCTTCAGGGCACGCGCAGCTTTGTCACCGCCGTCGGCGCAGGCACCACTTACCCGGATTACAAACCCGCCCCTTTCATTGTCAGCCAGGATGTCGATGGCGCCGATATGGTTACCGTTGTGACTGAAGGCATCTATTCCTATTGCGGCGTCAAGGTGAAGATCGACACCGATCGTCACATCGGGGAGGAGGCCGCAACCGTCCGCGTCGATGGCGAGGCGATTGGCCATGTCATGACCGGCGAATACGGCTCGCGCATGTTGTCGCTTGGCGGGGTCGATCACCTGACCGGCGGGTCTAAAAAAGAGGGGCGCGTGACCTGCGCCGCCCTGCTGGCCCTTTGCAACCGCGAAGCGGTGGAAATGACAATCGACGGCGGCGCAACCCTTCTGGTTCAGGCCGGTCAGCCCCCGATCATCAATGGCGAACGGGAGGCGCTGATGCGTGTCGGTTGTGGCTCTGCCGCCATTGGCATGTTTGCCCGCCAATGGGCGCCGATTGTGGATGAGGTGGTTGTTGTCGATGACCACATCACCGGGGTGCTTTCCGAACATCAGGCGGGGCGTATGCTTGACGTGCCGCCGACAGGCATTCGGATCAAGGGGCGGCGCTCCACCCCGGGGCGCTACTTTCAGGTTGCCGAACCCGGCACCGGCTGGGGCGGCACGGATATTGAGGATCCGCTGGTCATTCTGGATGATTTCAAGCCGGATCAGGCGTGGGAGGGGTTGCGCCTGCTGATGGTATCGACCACGGGTGAACAATGGGGCTATTACAAGCTTGACGCGGACCTTGTGCCGCAACCTGCCGCAATG
>CAYTUW010000054.1:7360-15154 GCA_964441435.1 uncultured Rhodobacterales bacterium | reverse complement strand
TCGGCATTGGCCGCCCCTCCACCTACGCTTCGATCGTTACCACGATTCAGGACCGTGAATATGTGCGCAAGGAGAAGAACCGCCTGCATCCGGAGGACAAAGGGCGGCTCGTCATTGCCTTTCTGATGAACTACTTCCGTCAATACGTTGGCTATGAGTTCACGGCGAACCTTGAGCAGGAGCTCGATGAGGTGTCCGCCGGAGAGGCCGACTACAAGGATGTTCTTGGCCGCTTCTGGCGTGATTTTTCCGCCGCCATTGCCGAAACCGCCGACCTGCGGATCGGGGAGGTGCTCGATAAGATCAACGAGGTGCTGGAGCCACACCTGTTTCCGCCCAATGGCGATGGCACCGATCCCCGCCTTTGCCCGAATTGCGGTGAGGGGCGGCTTTCGATGCGCACTGCCCGGTCTGGCGGGGCGTTCATCGGCTGTTCCCGCTATCCGGATTGCCGTTTCACCCGCCCCTTCGGGCCGCCCGGTGCCGAGGGCGAAGCGATCGGCCCGGATGGAAAACTGCTGGGACAGGATGAAAACGGCCTGCCGATCACCCTGCGCAAGGGGCGCTTTGGCCCCTATGTGCAGCGCGGCGAGGCAACCGAAGAAGAGCCCAAACCCCCACGCAGTTCCCTGCCGCCGAAATGGGGGATTGAGGATATCGACCTCGAAAAGGCGCTACAGCTTCTGTCCCTGCCGCGCGAAATCGGTGCCCATCCCGATGACGGCGAAATGATCGAAGCCGGGCTTGGCCGCTACGGGCCCTTTGTCCGCCACGGGCGGACCTATGCAAATCTTGCAAGTTTTGATGAGATCTTTGAGGTCGGCATGAACCGCGCGGTAGAGCTGATCGCGGAAAAGGCTTCACGTGGCGGGCGCAGGGCTGCGGCAACGCCGCTGAAAGAGTTGGGCGAGCATCCCGATGATGGCGGCCCGGTCAATGTGATGGATGGCCGTTATGGGCCTTACGTTAAATGGGCGAAGATCAATGCGACCCTGCCGAAAGATGTTGAACCCGGTGACGTGACAATGGAAATGGCGGTGGAACTGATCGCCGAAAAGGCTGCAAAGAAAGGCAAGCCGCGCCGCAAGAGTACGACAAAGAAGGCTGCTGCCAAGAAAACCACGGCTAAAAAGGCCGCACCGAAGAAAAAGGCGAAGAAAGACGCCGATGTAATCGAATAGGTCAGCTTGCCCGCTGCAATCCACCAATGAGCCGCGTCAAAGCAGAGATATGGCGCGCCTCATCCCCACCTTCTGACACTGCAAGGGCTGCACGGTCAAACGCCGCACTCAGAACCTCAGCCAGTTGGTCGAGGTCCGGGTCATCCTCCCCAAGAAGCGCAACCAGCCCCTCGCGCAACTCCCCCCGCCCGGTCATACGGTCAATATGATCAAACACCTCTTGCCCCAGAACAGCGGGCCCGTCTTTCAGCATCAGCCGCACACGGCCTGGCGTCTTCATGGCGCGAAAATAGGCCCTGATGCCCTGTGCCATGCCTTCAGCGACGGAGGATGGCTGATGGCTTTCGTGGCGAATCTCCTCCCCCACCGCAGTGGCCTCTGCCAGGACAACCGCGGCGAAAAGGTCGGATTTGTCAGTAAAGTGGTGGTAGAGCGCACCGCGAGTCACCCCGGCTTCACGCACAATTTCCGGCGTTCCGGTCTCAGCGAACCCCTTGTCAACAAACATCTTTCTGGCGGATTCAATTAAGCGTGCGCGCATCTCCTGACTGCGCAGTTTGTTCGGCTTACGTGTTTTTTCTTCTTGCATACATACATCCTGTATGTTTATGAATTTCCCATAACATACACACTGTATGTATATATTCAGGAGATGACCACCATGAAATGCACCCAATATTACCCGGTCCTGCAATGTGCCGATGTCGATGGCACGGCGCGGTTTTATGAGACCCACTTCGGCTTCAAACGGATGTTTGACAGCGGCTGGTATGTCCACCTCCAATCCTGGGACGATCCACGCGTCAACCTTGCGGTGCTTGATGGCCAGCACCCGACCCTCCCAAAGGCGGGGCGCGGCAACTCAAGCGGGATGATCCTCAACTTCGAAGTCGCTGACGTTGATCAGGAACACGCACGGCTGATGGAAGCCGGCCTGCCGGAGCTTCTGCCGCTCAAAAGCGAAGATTTCGGCCAGCGGCATTTCATCACGCAGGATCCGAACGGCATCCTGATTGATGTGATTACCCCCATCGCACCAAGTGCTGAGTTCGCCGCACAATATGACGCGGATGCGGTGCCCACATAGGCGCGGCACCTGGATCACGCCGCGGCGCAGCATTGCGATTGACTCACCCCCGTCCTCCCGGCATTAAGCAACAACCTGATATGCGGGAGGACGGAATGAACAAACTCTATGGCAATGCAACCGAAGCGCTTAGTGATATCCTGGAGGATGGACTGTTTATCGCGGCTGGTGGGTTTGGGCTTTGCGGCATACCGGAACTGCTGCTCCAGGCGATCAAGGAAAGCGGTGTCAAGGATCTGACGTTTGCCTCTAACAATGCGGGCGTTGACGATTTCGGCATCGGAATTCTGCTGCAAACCCGCCAGGTCAAAAAGATGCTCAGTTCCTACGTCGGGGAAAACGCCGAATTCATGCGCCAGTATCTGTCCGGCGAGTTGGAGCTTGAATTCAACCCCCAGGGCACATTGGCGGAACGGATGCGCGCAGGCGGTGCGGGTATTCCGGGTTTCTACACCAAAACCGGCGTTGGAACCGTGATCGCCGAGGGGAAGGAACATAAGGATTTCAACGGCGAAACCTACATTATGGAAGAGGGCATTTTTGCCGACCTCGCCATCGTCAAAGCCTGGAAGGCGGACGAAACCGGTAACCTGATTTTCCGCAAAACCGCCCGCAATTTCAACCAGCCCGCCGCAACCTGCGGCAAGATCTGCGTTGCCGAGGTCGAAGAAATCGTGCCGACAGGATCGCTTGATCCTGACGCGATACACCTGCCGGGCATCTATGTGCACCGCCTGATCCAGGGCACCCATGAAAAGCGGATCGAACAGCGCACCACCCGCCAGAAGGAGACCGCATAATGGCCTGGGATCGCAATCAGATGGCTGCGCGTGCGGCGCAGGAACTTCAGGATGGCTGGTATGTCAACCTAGGCATTGGCATTCCGACACTGGTGTCAAATTACATTCCCGAGGGCGTCGAAGTGACGCTTCAGTCGGAAAACGGGATGCTCGGCATGGGCCCCTTCCCCTATGAGGGTGAAGAAGACCCCGATCTGATCAACGCGGGCAAGCAGACGATCACCGAACTGCCGCAAACCGCGTATTTTGACAGCGCAACGTCCTTTGCCATGATCCGCGGCGGTAAAATTGCCATGGCGATCCTTGGCGCGATGGAGGTTGCGGAAAACGGCGATCTTGCGAACTGGATGATCCCCGGCAAGCTGGTCAAAGGCATGGGCGGCGCGATGGATCTCGTCGCCGGTGTCGGCCGGGTTGTCGTGGTGATGGATCACACGTCCAAACATGGTGACAGCAAGCTCCTGAAAGAATGCACCCTGCCCCTGACAGGCAAGGGCGTCGTCGACCGGATCATCACCAACCTTGGCGTGTTCGATGTTGTCGAAGGTGGTCTGAAGCTCATCGAGCTGGCCGACGGCGTCAGCGAAGAAGAGGCCCGGGCGGCAACCGAGGCCACACTGGTGGCATAACATTCCGGCGGCCCGGTCATTGCCCGTCAAAAGGGGCGATGGCCAGGGCTGCTCGGGTTTGCCTCAGGGTTTCGAGAAAGCGCTCCGAAGCCGCGATCCGGGATTCGACTTCTGCGATCTTCTCCGCGAGGAAAGCATCACCGTCAAAGCCATCCGCATCGCTTGCTGAAAGCTGCGACAGGATAATCGACAGATCAGCGATGCTGACCCCGGCGGCCTGTGCATCCTGCACCACCTCAAGTGTCATAACCGCAACTTCCGGATAGGACTTGTAGTTATTCGTCCCCTCCCGTGCCGCCGCACGGATCAGACCGTTGCGCTCATAAAACCTGATCGCATCACGGCTTAGTCCGGTGCGTTTTGCGAGCTCTCCAATTCTCATCCCCAAAACCGTTGACAATACTCCATGGTTTAAACTCTACTGTTATCCAAGCGAAACGCAAGGAGAAGATCATGGCCAAGAGTTGTCAGAGCTGCGGGATGCCGCTGAACAAAGATCCCAACGGCGGCGGAACAGAGGCCGATGGAACGCGCAGCACGATCTATTGTTCGATCTGCTATGACAACGGCGCTTTCCGTCACCCGGATGTCACAGCAGAGGAGTTTCAGACGCATTGCCTGAACGCGCTCGCCGACAAAGGCATGCCTCGCATCATGGCCTGGCTTTTCACCCGTGGGATTCCGAAACTCGACCGCTGGACGTCCCCAAAGTAACGGCCCGTCACCCCGGCAAACAGACACAGGCTGATTGCTGAGGCCGATTAGGTTTTCTGTTCCTTTTTCCCCGGCTGCATCATATTCTTGACAAAATACGCCGATAGTCGGCGGTCAGTAGTAATGAGCAGCGCCATCCAAACCCCTCGCACGCCCCGTGCGCCCCGCCGCTGGCGGGACATCGCCTTTTTGGGCGGGCTGCTGCTGTTGATGCTCTTTGGCCTTTTTGGCCTTGCCGCAGCGACTGGCTGGGAAGAAACCCTGACACAGCTCAGGAAACTCAATACGGCGGATTATGCCGTTCTTTTGGGACTATCACTCATCAACTATTTCTTCCGCGCAGCACGGTGGCATCTCTTTGCGCGTGCATTGGGCCTGGCGACCGGGTTTTTGCAAAATCTGCGCCACTTCCTTGGCGGGTTTGCGATGAGCGTGACCCCCGGCCGTGTGGGCGAACTGATCCGCATGCGCTGGATTGGACGCGAAACCGGCTGGAGCTTTGAACAAACCGCACCGCTTGTTCTGGTCGATCGCGCGTCCGATCTGGCGGCGATGGCGATTATTCTTGGCCTTGCGGTCACGCAGGCGATGGGCGGGGTTGGCATGGCGCTACCGGTTGCGCTGCTCGCGTTGCTTGCGGCCTATGTGGTGACACGTCCGCGTTTGCTGGCCCGGATTGTCACCTATTTTTATCGCATCACAGGGCTTTGGCCCCGTCTTTTTGTCCGGGCTCGGCGCGCCGCGCTTTCACTGCGCGCATTTACCCATATCCGGCTCTTGATTCCGGCCCTTGGCCTTGGCTTTTTCGGCTGGCTGGCAGAGGGCTATGCCTTCTGGCTGCTGCTAGGCTGGATGGGCGCGGATGTCGGGTTCTGGACGGCGGTAGGTATCTTTGTCTTTGCAACACTTGCTGGCGGGCTGACCGGCGCGCCCGGCGGCGTTGGCGGGGCAGAAGCAGCGATGGTTGCGCTGCTTGCACTTGAAGGGGTGCCGCTTGAAACCTCCCTGCCCGCCACTGCAATCATCCGCGTCACAACCCTGTGGTTTGCCATCGGGATCGGACTGATGGTCTTTCCCTTTGCTGAACGCCAGTCCATGAAAGCCCGCGATGCCCTGGATCACTGACACCTATACCGGCTGGGGCCGGGTCCATTCCGCAACCGGGGAAATCGCGCGGCCCGAGCGGCAGGCCGAGGCCGAAGCGGTCGCCAGTCGCACCCCGGCACCAGCCATCGGGATGCGCCGGAGCTATGGGGACGCCTGTCTTAACAACGGCGGACGTGTAATTGATGCCTCGCGGCTTGACCGGATCATATCCTTTGATGCGGAAAACGGCCTTCTGGAGGTGGAGGCAGGCTGCCAGATCGGCACATTGGCCCGTATTTTTGCGCCGAAAGGCTGGCTGCCTGCGGTCATGCCCGGCACCGGGTTTGCCACCGTTGCCGGATGTATTGCCAATGATGTGCACGGCAAGAACCACCATGAGGTTGGATCCTTTGGTCAGCATGTCGAGGCGATCACCTTGCTGACGCCCGGCGGCAAGAAAGTGGCCAGCGACACAAGGAACAAAGCCCTGTTTCACGCCACCCTCGGCGGGTTGGGCCAGACCGGAATGATCCTTTCCGCCCGGCTGCGGCTTCTTAGTTGCAAGGGCGATGTGATGATGGTCACCGAACGGCGCGCCGAAAGCTTTGACGCCTTCCTGCCCCTGCTGGACCAATCCAAGGCAACCTATACAGTGGGCTGGATCGACCTGACCGCTAGGGGCGAACAGCTTGGCCGCGGCATTCTGGAAGAAGGGGAAACCGGTTCCGGCCTCGTGCCGGCCCCAAAGCGGGCAAAATCCGTTCCGATGGATGCACCGGGCTTTGCGCTGTCCCCCCCAGTGGTCAAAGCCTTCAACGCCCTCTATTACCGCCGCGTGCCGGAACATGGACGCACTGTGGTGAAACCGATCAGCGACTTTTTCTTTCCACTGGATGCAATCCATGACTGGAACCGCCTCTATGGCAAACGCGGTTTTCATCAGTTCCAATGCGTGCTGCCCATCGCCGAGGCCGACAGGCTGCGCGATATCTTGATGCAGATTGCGGGTTCTGGCCTTGCCTCCCCGCTTGCGGTGCTGAAACGCATGGGCGATGGCCGGGCGGGCGCAATGTCCTTCCCGATGGAGGGCTATACGCTGGCGGTCGATTTCCGCAACCGGCCTGAGGCGGAAACGCTCATTGCCCGCCTCGAAGCGATGACCGCAGAGGCAGGCGGGCGCATCTATTTTGCCAAGGATTCCCTGGCGACAGCGGATTGCGTCAAACCGATGTATCCCGAACAGCCGGGCTGGGCCGCCACCGTGAACAAGATCGACCCTGAGCGCGCGCTGATGACAGACCTTGTCCGCCGCCTAGACTTAAGGAACGTGTAATGCAGGAAACATGGATCATTCTTGGTGCCACAAGCGCGATGGCGCGCGCGTTTGCGCGGGCGTTGGCAGAAACCGGGGCGGGGCTGATCCTCGCCGGGCGAAAGATGGCGGACATGCAGGAAGATGCGGCTGACTATCAGTCCCGTGGTGCGCGCTTTGCCAAACCCATAGCCTTTGACGCCCGCAAGAGCGCCAGCTTCACCCCGATCCTGGAGCGCGCCGCAACAGAGGATGGCGTGCTCAATGTAGCGGTGTTTGTCGGCTCCATGCCTGCACAGGCGGATATCGACGCCGACCCCGCGATCATCACCGGCACGGTAACGGACAGTTTCACCGGCCCGGCCGAATTCCTTCACAGGTTCGCACCAATGATGGAGGAACGCGGCATTGGCACCGTGGTTGGCATCGGCTCTGTCGCCGGGGATCGCGGACGGATCGCCAACTATGTTTATGGTGCCGCTAAATCCGGTTTTCACACCTATTTGTCGGGTTTGCGCAACCGGCTTGGCCGATCCGGCTGCCATGTGTTGACGGTGAAACCCGGCCCGGTCGATACACCGATGACACGCGGCCTTGGCAAACAGCCATTCCCGTCGACTCCGGAGGCCGTGGCCGAAGACATCATGAAGGCGTTGCAGAAAAAGCGGAACGTCCTTTACACACGCCGCATCTGGTGGCCGATCATGACGGTGATCCGGCTGATCCCCGAGCGGATCTTCAAGAAAATGTCCTTCTGATCATTTGGCAGATCACTCAGGCGGACCCTTCCTGGCCCTTTTCGTGAAGAAAGTGCCTTGGCGATTGATGAACGGTGTCAGATGCCGAACCATTGCTGCCACAGCCCGGCCGCATAGAACATCAGCGACAGGGTGATCAGCAGCAGGCCAAGGCCGCGTTTGTCCTTCAGTGCAAAAACAATCGGATCGTAATCCTGTTCACCTTTGTAACCAAGCCGGATCATGCG
>CAYTUW010000054.1:0-7350 GCA_964441435.1 uncultured Rhodobacterales bacterium | reverse complement strand
CAGCGGCTCGGGTACAGCGCCACGGCCTGTTCGCTAAAGCTGTAAAGAAAGAAAATCAGCAGCGCAAAAAACATACCAAGGGCCGCAACATTCAACAGATCCCCCCGGTCCGGCCGCCCATAGCCGCGCCCCGGCAGCCGATCGTCATCGCTGGCAAGCGTCAGTTCCGTCAGCCGTTTCACACAGCCCAATGTCACAAAAATCGGGAAGATGAAGACCAGCATAAACAGCGACGCCTCAACATGGCTCGCCGCCGCGCCCGCGACCACACGCAGGGTATAAAGGCTGGCCAATGTGGCAATGTCGATCCAGCGCAGACGCTTCAGCCGCAGCGAATAGGCCAGTGACAGCGCCATATAGATCGCCACCAGCAGTAAAAAAGGCGGACCAAGCGCCGCGCTGATTACCAACGCAGTCAGCGCCAGGACGACAAAGGTTAACATGCCGATCCTGATCGGCACCTTCCCGGCAGCGAAGGGACGGGTGCATTTTACCGGATGCAAACGGTCCGCTTCCAGGTCCAGCAGATCGTTTACGATATATATGGATGATGCCGCCAGACAGAAGGCCACAATGCCCAGAAGCGTCGGCCATAGCGCGGCCAGGGTAAAATCATGCGCGGCCAGTAGCGGCAGCAGCAGCAGAATGTTCTTAACCCACTGATGGGGGCGCAGGGCGCTCATCAAATCCCACGCTGACCAGCCGCCGGGATAGCGCGCGATCTCCTGGCCGTCTCTGGGTTGTACCGGCACCCTGCCAATCGCTATGACACCATCCGCGCGGTCCCATATGTGCTGATCACTCTTATCATCCCCGGCATAATGGAAGCCCTGTTCGCCAAACGTCTGAACAAGCACATCGGCCTTGGCGTCTCCTTTGAGGTTAACCAGTTCGTTTGAGCCGAAACTGCGTTTGCTCAACCCGTGATCGGCCGCCAATGAGGCAACCAGCCGGTGATCCGAAGCCGAAGCCAGCAGCACCTCCACCCCTGCGGCCTGGCTCTGGCGTGCGACGTCTGCGATCTCTTCGTTTACCGGCAGCAGGTCCGTGCGCAGTTCGGCGATATCGGTCAGCTTTGCCTTCAGAATTGCGGGGGCGGCAAAATGACGGACACAGACGGATACTGTGGCCCGCGGGGCTTTCCCCAGCCCGGCCCAGAAACACTCATAAAGCATATCGGTTTTTAGGAATGTCCCGTCGATGTCCAGCGCCAGGGGCTTTAGTTCAGCCATCTGATGCCAGCCTTTCGACCGCAAAGACGCAACCGTCCGAAACAAGTTCCGGCGGGGTCACACAAAGACCCCGCGCAACAGCCCAGGCGGTCAACACCTTTGGAACATAGGCGCGGGTTTCAGCATAGGGCGGAACACCATTATTGTCCTTTACCGCATTCTCCCCCGCATTGTACCCGGCAAGGGCCAGTAAGGGATCGCCGTTAAATTCCTTGAGCAACCAATCCAGATATGCGGTACCACCCCTTATGTTTTCTGCTATGTCGGTGCTGTCCTCTACGCCGAAGCGTTCGGCGGTCGCCGGCATGAGTTGCATTAAACCTGTTGCACCAGCCGAACTGACCGCTTCGATGCGTCCGGCACTTTCGACACCAATCACCGCCAGCACAAGCGCCGGTGAAACATCTGTGCCAATCGTTGCTGTCAGAATCTCAGTCCGGTGTCGCGCTGCAATATCCTGTAGATCCTGAAGGCGTGGGCCACCGACCCTCACCCCTGCCGGTGGCTGGTTCAAATGGTTAACAGCGACTGCCAGCCGCCCGGGACCGCCATCCGCCAGTGCGGGGGAGACCTCGTCCCAGAACCACGCAAAGGGCAAAACGCCGGACGGTGCCGGATGACCCGCTGCGCCGCCTCTGTCGGTTTCCCGGTCTTCCACACCGTTCAGGTATTCATCCTGATCGCCCGGCCGGATCTGAACCAGGCCGCGCGGCGCGCCCGCTTGCGGCACCCCTATTCGACGGAATGTGAAGTCGCCCGTAGTTTCACCAGAAACGGGCCACGTGCAGCAGACCATCGCCGCCGCCAGCGTCATTCTTAGCTGTATCTGCATCGGGCTTTGCCCTGCCTCATCATTATTAACCCCAGTTTCGCAAAAAACCGGGCTGTAATCCAGTTCAATCAGGAAACGCTGTGTTTTTCAGGCGTTTATCGCCTTAGTTTTTTCACCAAAGTTAAGAGTTAACCATTTCGTAACTATTTTTTTAAAGCATTTTCAATGCGTTAGGGCGATTTCGCGCGGTTTCTTAATGAAATACAAAAATACCTGATGCCCGCCCAACTGTTGCCCAATTCCAGCGGCTATATCTGCCCATGCCAAGACGGCAACGGGTTGCAAGACACCCAGAGTGATGTCGGGGCATGTGGAAACGAACTAAAGGAAACCAAAATATGACACTCTTCGATTTTGCCAAGAACTTCGCAAAAGACGAATCCGGTGCCGTGACTGTTGACTGGGTTGTTCTGACCGCAGCCATCGTGGGCCTCGGTATCGCAATCATGGCTTCTGTCGGCCAGTCCACTGCAGATCTGGGCGACCTGATCTCCAGCGAAATCACCGACATGGGTATCGCAACCTATTAAGCCGCACACACAAATTTATCTTTCAGGAGCAATACAATGCTGAACTTCTTCAAAAACTTCGCAAAAGACGAATCCGGTGCCGTGACTGTTGACTGGGTTGTTCTGACCGCAGCCATCGTGGGCCTCGGCATCGCAATCATGGCTTCTGTCGGCCAGTCCACTGCAGATCTGGGTGACCTGATCTCCAGCGAAATCACCGACATGGGTATCGCAACCTACTAAGCTCTGCGATCCTAAAGACCATTGGCCGCACTTTCGAGTGCGGCCTTTTTCGTTCTTATAAGCAACTGTTTTAAAAGCCAAAACAGTCCAGATTATTACCTTTTCCCTTTCGTCAAATCGCCACATTTAGAGGTTGTATTTACCTCGACGCTAACAACTATTCGCCTGGGACATGGAGGGTGAAATGAAAGACTGCCTGAAAAATTTTGTTCGTAACGAGGACGGAGCTGTAACCGTCGACTGGGTTGTACTGACCGCAGGGATTGTGTTGCTCGGCGTGGGAATTGTCGTGCCGATTGGTTTGACCGTTACGGACAGTTCAGACAGCGTTGGTGCCTACGTCGATAGCATGAGTATTGCAACGTACTAGTTCGCAGGACGATAAGGGCAATCTGCTGTAATTGTTCCCCGATCCTGCAAAATCCATGCCTTGACCACCAGGCGAACACGGTTTCGCCTTAATTACGTGGAAAAGAGAGGGTGGGGCCGGCCATTCGATTGAGTGTTCCGGTGGTGAGTAGAAAGGGATGCAAGGATGCGTGTTGTATTTGGGTTGGTTCTGGTGGTCGGGTTGGGCCTTGCGGGATTTGCCGTCTATATGGCCAAAGGTCAGTTCGGCAGGTATGAGGCCGCGCTAGCACGGGAACGTGCCGCGCTTTCCCAGATGGTGGAAACCACTGAAGTATTTGTTCTCAATCGGCAGGTCACCTATGGTGAGAGGCTTACCTCCGAAGATATTCGCGCCGTCCGCTGGCCAGTAGAGGCCATTCCAGAGGGGGCCTTCACCTCCATCGAAGAGTTGTTTCCGGAAACCGGCCCAGCATTTCGCAGCGTGACCCGTACCTTGGAAAAAGATGAGGCCGTGATCGCTGTAAAGGTCACCGAACCTGGCCTGGAGGCCGGCATTCAATCACGATTGCGCCCAGGTATGAACGCAGTGACCATCCGCGTGAACGCAACAACTGGTGTTTCGGGCTTCCTGCGTCCGGGGGATCGGGTCAACGTCTTTTGGACCGGTGACAGCCTTGGTCGCGAAATTACCAAGCTGATTCATTCCGGCGTGGAAATCATTGCAATCGACCAAAGTGCCAATGACGATCTTGCTGGTGCCGTTGTGGCGCGGACCATTACCGTGCAGGGCACCCTGGAAGAGTCCCTAAAGCTGACACAGGCCCAGTCAACCGGTAGGCTTTCGCTTGCACTGGTCCGGGTGGATGCAGAGGTCGCCGAAGCCGGAACGATTGAGATCGACCAGAACGCGTTGCTTGGCATCGAGCAGCAACAGGTCATAGAACGCCAGGAAGCTCAGGTCTGTACCACTAGGACACGGCGCGGAACCGAAGTGATTGAGATTCCAATCCCCTGCCCGGAAAGCAACTGATCGCAACTACAGTCCCAAAAGCAAAAGGCATCCGCTGCGGATGCCTTTCGTTCTTGGTACATATTAATCGGCCCATTCCCAGGGCCGGGTATAACGGCCAAGGGCTGTCTTGATCACCTCATCATCCGCTTGCTGGTTTCGCCCCAATCTGGCGACCAATCCGCGCTTTTTATCATCAACGACTTCGGTGACCACAACGTCCATACCAGCTGCTTTCAACGCAGCATCATAGATACGCTTGATTGCGCTTTTCCGCAGGTCAGGCTTGAACACTTTACCAACTGCGGTTTTTGGCAACTCTTCGACAATTTCGATATATTTCGGGCGGGCGGCCCGCTCATGTACATGCTGCTTGGCAAACTCCATCAGTTCCTCTGCCGTGACGCTGGCACCATCTACCAGTTCAACATAGGCACATGGAATTTCACCGGCATGTGCATCGGGCTGGCCGATGGCCCCAACAAAGGCCACCGCATGATGCCCGGCCAGCGCCTCTTCGATCTCAGCGGGGTCGATATTGTGCCCTCCCCGAATGATCAGGTCTTTGGCCCGCCCGGTGATGAACAGATACCCTTCCCCATCAATGCGCCCCAGATCCCCGGTCCTGAGATGTGTCCCGAAGTAGAACAGGTCGGCATTCTTATCTGCCTCTGTATAGGTCTGACCGGCGTATACACCGGGATTTGATATGCAAATTTCCCCAACGCCATCGACGCCAGCCTCGACAGGACCATCTGGCCCATCATTCAGAATCTTCACATCGCAATGGGGAAACACAAGCCCGACAGAGCCGATTTTTTTCGCGCCGCCCGGCGGGTTGCAACTGACAAGGCAGGTTGCTTCCGTCAGGCCGTATCCTTCGATGATCTGCACACCGGTTGCTTTTTCAAAACGCTTGTATAGCTCAAGCGGCAAGGGCGACGACCCGGAAAACGCACCGGACAAAGCGCTGACATCGGCGTCAACCGGGCGCTGCATCAGTGCCGAAAGCGCGGTCGGCACCGTAGTCAGGAAGGTGATTTCATAGCGTTCGCAAAGCTTCCAGAAGTTATCAAACACCCCATCGCCCCGATATCCAGCCGGTGTCGGAAAGACCACATGAGCACCGGAGGAAATCATCGACATCAAAATCGGATAGACCGCGAATACATGAAACAATGGCAGTGGGCACATCACGTTGTCGTCGGGTTTAAACAGCAGCGTTGCCCCCAGCCAGCCATTGTAGATCATACCGGAATATCTGTGCTGTGCCACTTTGGGCATGCCTGTTGTACCACCTGTATGGAAATAGGCAGCAACCCGGTCACCCGTACTGTCAGCAAAATCCAGCGTCGTATTCTGCTTTGCCAACTCATGAGCAAAGCTCCAGATCTTGGCACGGTGAGTATTGGGGTTTTTGGGCCGCACGAGCGGGACAATCCAGCTTTTGGGTGGTGTCAGATACCTGAGTAAATCCACCTCAAGTACATGCTTGACATTCGGCGCATGGCTGACTGCCTCCGCGGCTTTCTGTGGTACATCGGTCTTTGGAAAGGCCCGCAGAGTGACCAGTACTTTTGCGTTTGTTTCCCGCAGGATAGAGCCGATCTGCTCAGGTTCCAGCAAAGGGTTTATCGGATTCACGATCCCCGCAATCGCCCCCCCCAGCAAGGTAAACAGGGTTTCATGTGCATTGGGTAGCAAGAAGGCGACAACATCCTTTTCGCCAATACCAAGTGACCGGAACAAGTTCGCAGCCTGAACGGATTTTTCGTGCACCTCGGCCCAGGTCAGCGTTTCGGATTTATCTTTCGGGCCGGAGGTGATCTGATAGCTCACAGCTGATTTGCTGCCATAGCCATCCTTGGCACGTGTAAGCAGGCCATAAAGCGTATGCGGTAAATCGCGGTCTTCCCAGCTTGACTCAGCTTCTATCTGCGTAAGGTCGTCGATAGTGGCAAATGTACCCATGTCGGCATGTCTCCCCATGTGTTTCCGTTTGCCGGAAAACTTCACACAGCATTGTTTGGAATGCGCATATCAATCAAGTGTGACGCTGCGATATTCTGCCAAAATGTTGGAGGCTGGATCAGCTATCAGTAAATTGCAACCGGGCAAGCCGGGCATAAAGCCCGCCTTCGGCAACCAGGCTGTCATGGGTGCCTGACGCAACGATGCGCCCCTGATCGAACACCAGAATACGATCCGCCCGCTTCACCGTGGCAAGCCGATGGGCCACGATCAACGTCGTGCGGTTTTCAGAAAGGTTTTCGACCGCTTCTTGAACCGCGCGTTCACTTTCCGCGTCCAGTGCACTGGTGGCTTCGTCCAAAAGAAGTATCGGTGCATCCCTAAGGATCGCACGCGCGATTGCCAGCCGCTGCTTTTGCCCGCCGGACAGCATAACGCCCCGTTCCCCAACCGCTGTGGCATAACCATCTGGCAATTCCATCAGAAAATCATGCGCGGCGGCGGCGCGGGCTGCATTTTCGATGTCTTCATCGCTGGCTTCAGGGCGGCCGAAACGGATGTTTTCCCGCGCCGAAGTGGCGAAAATCACCGGATCCTGCGGCACCTGGGCTATCAACCTGCGAAAGGCTTGTCTCTCAAGCTCAGGCAGCGCCGTTCCGTCAATACGAACAGCACCTGACAGCGGGTCATAAAACCTCATAAGTAGCTGAAAAACAGTTGACTTTCCGGCACCTGACGGGCCAACCAGCGCGACGGTTTCGCCTGGATTTATGGCGAAGCTGACATCGGCAAGTGCTGTTGCCTCAGGGCGGGAAGGATAATGGAAAATCACATTGTCAAATCTGATCTCGCCCCGAACTGGCGGCGTAATCGCCCGCGGCCTGGGTGGATCCTGAACCGTGTCGGTCGTATTGAGAAGTTCTACCAACCGCTCTGTCGCACCGGCTGCGCGCTGAAGTTCGCCCCAGATTTCAGACAGCGCCGCAAAAGCGCCGCCAACCATGATGGCATAGATCACGAATTGAACGAGCGTTCCGGCGCTTATCTCACCCGACTGCACAGACCTTGCACCAGACCAGAGCATCCCGGCAATGCCGCAAAAAATCAGGAACATGACAAGGACCGTCATCATGGCGCGGGTCAGAATGCGCCGATGCGCAACGCGATAGGCGGCCTCGGTAACGTGATCAAATTCGGCTCTCG
>CAYTUW010000053.1:0-15385 GCA_964441435.1 uncultured Rhodobacterales bacterium | reverse complement strand
GCGGTACAATGGCTGGTTCATGGTCGTTGACGCTGTCAACTTTGGCCGCATAGGTCAAGGGCGGATTGCCGGAGCAATGCGGGTGCGATAAGGGGCAGACAGGAAAGGCAGGCATATGCGGCAGATCGAGGCGATCATTTTTGACAAGGATGGCACCCTGTTTGATTTTCGCCAGACCTGGACCGGCTGGGCTGAGCGGCTGTTTCTGGAACTTGCCGGGGATCGCCGGCGCGCGGCGGCATTAGGTGAAAGGCTCGGCTATCGGTTTGCCGACCGGGAATTTGATCAGGACGCCGTGATCATCGCAGGCACGCCGGATCAGATAGCGGCCGAACTGGCGGTTCATTACCCTGATCTTGGAAAAGATCAACTCTACAGTAAAATCAATGATATGGCCGCCGATGTTGAACCTGTGTCGCCGCTGCCGCTTGTGCCTTACCTTGAAGCGCTTCGCCAACGCGGACTGAAGCTTGCGGTTGCTACAAATGATGTGCTCGCGCCAACCTATGCCAATCTGGAACGGGCGGGTATCAGGCAGTGTTTTGATGCAATTTTTGCCTCTGACAGCGGGTTCACGCCAAAACCTGCGCCCGACATGCTGCTTGGGCTGGCCGGGCATATCGCGGTTGCGCCGGAAGCCTGCGTCATGGTTGGGGATTCAACCCATGATCTGCATGCAGGACGCGCGGCTGGTATGCACGCGATTGCGGTGCTGACGGGTATGGCCGGGGCGGCGGAGCTGGCCCCCCATGCGGATGTGGTGCTGCCCGATATTGGCCACATCCCGCAATGGCTTGACAGGGCAGGCTGATACCCCGCGTCACTTTGCCCGCTGTCAAAACCACCCTTTGGGCCCCAGGTTCGAGGCACAAAGAAGGAGCCGCCCCGGATGCCTGTTCGCGCTTATCCTTTGCCGCCAGACAGTTTGCTCGCGCGCTACGAGCGGGATCCAGCGGCATATACGGATTGTTTTGTGGCGGAGGTTGATCACGCGGTCGACCTCGAAGCGTTTCTGCCCGCCTTTTACAATTCCTGGCTGTTCCGGCTCGAACGTATAATTCTTTCTGTCCTGCTAAAACGCCCGTCAGAGGACGGCGATGCTGTGGAGCTTGCCCAAGGCAAGCGTGACACATATGCCGCCTGGCATGTTGAAGCGCGTGCTGACAGTGAAATTCTGCTGTGTGATCATGCTGAAAGGACGCGGTCCTGGTTTCTGGTGCAGCCGCTGGCGGCGGGCACGCGGCTCTGTTTCGGGTCGGCAGTGGTGCCTTCTGCTGCGCGGCGCGCCCGGGGGGAAGCAGGCCTGGGCCTTATGTTTGCGCTGCTGCAAGGGTTTCATATCGTCTATTCCCGTGCCTTGCTGCGCCTCGCCGTGGCCCGGTTGCGTTGATCAGGCGGAAAGCGGAGCCATAGGTCAAATACGACATCTTCGGTCGTTTCCGGTTGCGCCTGATCCCGCAAGCCGGGGTTTGATTTTTCCAGCTAGGGAGAGTCACCATGGTTGAGACTGTCAAACGACGCAGAAGCGGTGGGCGTGCGGCCAATGCGCGGCGCAGCAGCCCGCGTGCGATCGAACAGATGCCCTGGCGGCTTCCCAGAAACCTCGACCGGCCAACCGAGCCACTGGATGAGGGCGGCATTCAGGCGATCCACAATGGTGCGATGCGTATCCTCGAAGAAATCGGCATTGATTTCCTGAACGAAGAGGCGCTTGAGCTGTTCAAACAGGCAGGCTGCGAGGTTGCGGGGGAAAACGTCCGCATGGGCCGCGACTGGGTGATGGAAATGGTCGGCCAGGCACCCCGCAGCTTTACCATCACGCCGCGAAACCCGGATCGCAAACTGGTGATTGGTGACAATCACATCCTGTTTGGCAATGTGTCATCGCCACCGAACTACTATGACCTTGAAATTGGTAGAAAAACACCGGGGACGCGCGAACAGTGTGCGAACCTTCTGCGGCTCACGCAATATTTCAACTGCATCCATTTCGCCGGGGGCTATCCGGTCGAACCGGTCGATATTCATGCCTCGGTCAGGCATCTTGACGTTGTCCATGACAAGCTGGTGCTGACCGATAAGGTGGCGCATGCCTACAGCCTTGGCAAAGAGCGTGTTGAGGATGTGATGGAAATGGTGCGAATTGCCGGGGGCCTCAGCCATGAGGAGTTTGAGGCGACCCCGCACATGTACACCAATATCAACTCCACCTCGCCACTGAAACATGACCAGCCGATGATTGACGGCTGTCTCAGGCTTGCGCGGCGGGGGCAGGCGCTGTTTGTGACGCCGTTTACCCTGGCCGGTGCGATGGCGCCGGTCACGATGGCAGGCGCGGTGGCGCAGTCCATTGCAGAGGCGCTGGCGGCCATCGCGCTATTTCAGTTTGTGCGTCCGGGTGTTCCCTGCGTGATTGGCACGTTTACGTCGAATGTGGACATGAAATCCGGTGCGCCTGCGTTCGGCACGCCGGAATATATGCGCGCGACCCAGATGACGGGGCAGATGGCGCGGTTTTACGGGCTGCCGATGCGGGCCTCCGGGTCCTGTGCGGCCAATGTGCCCGATGGGCAGGCGATGTGGGAAACCTCCAACGCGCTTTGGTCGGCGGTGCAATCGGGAACAAATGTCGTCTATCACGCGGCTGGCTGGCTGGAGGGCGGTCTGATTGCCTGCCCTGAGAAATTTGTGATGGATTGCGAAGTTTTGCAGATGATCCAGCGCTATATGGAACCCGCGACCTTTGCCACGACTGAAGATGACATCGCGCTGGAGGCCATAGGGGAAGTCGGCTCCGGCGGGCATTTCTTTGGCATTCAGCACACGCAGGACCGCTATGAACAGGCGTTTTATCAGCCGTTCGTGTCGGATTGGCGCAATTATGAGGCGTTTGAGGCGGCAGGCGGTATCTGGACGGCAGAGCGGGCGCACCGGACCTATAAGGCGATCCTCGCGGAGTATGAGCCACCCGCGATGGATCCGGCGATTGCCGAGGAGCTGTCGGACTTTGTTAAACGGCGTAAGGCTGAAGGGGGCGCGCCGACGGATTTTTGAGGTCTGGAAACCCGGACTGGCGCGCCGAAGCGCAGGTGGCTAGGGTTCGCCCGAACAACCGGAGGCTAGGGCATGTCTGACACTGTTGCAGAGAACGAGGGGTCTAACACCACGCGCCTGATCATGATGGTGGCCGGGGCGCTTGGCGGGCTTGGCCTGTGGTTGCTGGTCGATGTGCTTGATGACATTGTGGTCAATCAGCGCCTTCATATGGTGCTGATCGCGGCACTGGGATCCTATTTCACCGCATTTCTGGCCTTTGCCGGGCCGATGGCGGTCCGGCAGGCGGCGCTGGTGGCGCTGCCCTTTGCGATCCTGCCTCCATTGCTGCTGTTCTGGATCAGCTTTCGCTACGACACCGGCGGGGAGGCGCTGGAAAACAGTTTTGCGCCTCTGGCCTTTGCCATGCTGGTCAGCCTGTCCTTGCCGTTTGTCATAGCGCATCGCGTTTCCCCGCGGGGCTGGCGCGACTACCCGGCCCTGTTCAACCACGCCTGGGGGATTGTCGTGCGCTACCTTGTGGCGCTGGTCTTTGTCGGGCTGTTCTGGGGCGTGATCTTTCTGTCAAACGCGCTGTTTGATCTTGTTGGCATCACCTGGATCGACGACCTGCTTGATATTGATGTGGTGCCTTACCTATTGACGGGCGGTGCGCTGGGCCTGGCGATTGCGGTGGTGAATGAACTGACGGACTATGTCTCGCCCCATCTGATATTCCGCCTGCTGCGGCTGCTTTTGCCGATCTTCACCGTGGTGGTGATGGTCTTTGTCATCGCCCTGCCGTTGCGTGGGCTTGATGGCGTGTTTCGCGGGTTGTCTGAGGCTACGGTTCTGATGTCGATCGCAATATTTGCGCTGACCCTGATCACCGTGGCCGTGGCAACCTCGACGGAGGAGGCGGTTACCGGGCGCATCATGCGTGGGGCGGTAATGGTCCTGTCGGCCCTGTTGCCGGTGGTGGCGGGGCTTGCGGCCTATGCGGTCTGGCTGCGCGTCGATCAATACGGCTGGACCCCGGTCAGGCTGCTGGCGCTGCTGATTGCGGCGCTGTTGCTGGCCTATGGGGTGATCTACGCGTTAAGCGTGCTGCGGCGGGGCGCGTGGATGGAACGTATCCGCAACGCCAATACGATCATGGCGCTGGTTGTGATTGCCCTGAGCGTGCTGTGGCAGACCCCGCTGCTGAACGCCGAACGGATCAGCGCCAACAGCCAGTTTGCCCGTTTTGCCGCAGGTGACACGGCGCTTGAGGATCTGGACCTCTGGGAAATTGGCCGCGAATGGGGACGTCCTGGGCAGGCGGTCATCGCCCGGCTGGCGGCGATGGACCACGCGGATCAGGCTGCCCTTGATCTGCGGCTTGCACGGCTGGAAGAGGCAAACAGCCGTTATGACATGCGCCGGGCGGACCGGCAGCAGACCGTGGTGGTCGAGGAACAGGAGATCGCCACACTGATCCCCGTGCTGCCCGCAGGCGCCACGCTGCCTGAGGGATCTATTCAATCGCTGAACGGTGGCACCCGCCGTAGCATCTCAGAAGGTTGCGCCCAACAGACGGAGGGGGGTAATCCGGGCTGCCTGGCCATTCTGGCTGATCTGATTCCCGAAAACAGCGGGGATGAGATGGTGATCGCCTATCTGACGCCTGAGGGTAAAATGGCGCTTGTGACACTGTCCCCGGAGTTGCACGGCGCGGGGTATAGGCAGTCTGGGCACGCCCGAAATCAAAGTGGTGTCGCGATTGGCCATCTTGAGGCTGCCACGCTTGATCGTCTGCATGGTGGTGCTTTTTCGATTGCCCCGTCGGGCCTGAATGTCCTGACGTTCGACGATATCTCAATCTTTATCAATCCGCGCTGATTGTAGGGCTCTGTTAACGGTTGGCCGTTAATCTGCCCTTGGAAATTTCGGGGTGAAAACGTGCACGGGCTCATTAACAGGTCGCTTCAGTGTTTCAGCCGGGACACCTACGGGGCGGCGTTCTGGCATGATGTCGTGGCGAAAGCCGGAATCGGTATCGATTCATTTGAAGCGATGCTTACCTACGATGACGACATCACACTTGCGGTGGTGGATGCGTTGGTGGATTTGCTGGAAAAGCCGCATGAGGATGTTCTGGAAGACCTCGGAACCTACCTTGTCAGCCACAAAAGCATGGGCGCTGTTCGCAGATTGCTGCGCTTTAGCGGCCATAGCTTTATCGACTTTTTGCAGTCGCTTGACAATCTGCGCGGCCGGGTCCGACTGGCGCTGCCCGATCTGGAGTTTCCATATCTTCAACTACGTGACCACGCGCCGGGGCAGTTCACCATTTCCTGCGGTGGAACACGTCTGGCCTTTGGGCATGTTCTGGTTGGAGTTCTCAGGGCTATGGCCGATGATTATGGGGCGTTGGTGTTTCTGCGCCATCTGGGGATGCAGGCGTCATCAGAGCTGATCGCAGTCGAGGTGTTGGATATGGATTATGCCGACGGGCGTGTCTTTCATCTGTCCAATCGGCATCTGTCCAACCGGGACGGGGGTGAGGATGCACGTTGAAACCCTGCCTCACGAGACACTCAACCAGTTGATGCCGATGCATATTGTCGTCAGCCAGACCGGCCACATCCGCCATGTCGGCCCGACGGCTGGAAAATTGCTGGGCGCTGGCGCGATGACAGATCAACGACTGCTGGAAATTTTTGAACTCAAACGTCCCGGCGGCATCGATACAATCGAAAAACTGCGCGGGCTTTGTGGTCAGCGGCTGCATCTGCGCCTGCGTAACCAGGTCGAAACCGGACTTCAGGGCATCGTCATGCCGGCTGGGGAGGCGGATTTGATTCTGAACCTGTCGTTTGGGATTGGCGTTCTGGATGCGGTCAATGACTTTAACCTGACCGGGCTGGATTTTGCCGTAACCGATCAGGCGATTGAGATGTTGTTTCTTGTTGAGGCCAAATCCGCCGTGACGGCGGAGTTGCGCCAACTGAACAGCCGCTTGCAAGGTGCGCGTGAAACAGCGGAGGTGCAGGCCCAAACTGATGAGTTAACCGGCCTGTCGAACCGACGTGCGCTGGACATGCAGCTTGCCCAGTATGTCAGTCGTGACCATCGTTTCAGCCTTATGCACATAGATCTGGACTATTTCAAAGAGGTAAATGACACCCACGGCCATGCCGCCGGTGATCACGTCCTGCGGGAAGTTGCGCGCCTCCTGCGGGAACAAACGCGCGCGGGCGATACAGTGGCGCGTGCCGGAGGGGATGAATTCGTGGTCCTGTTCCCTGATCTGACAGATGTTGCGTTGCTGAAGGATATCGCAATGCGCATCATTAGCAGTCTGGAAGAGCCGATCGTCTTCGGGGATGTTATCTGCAGGATTTCAGGCTCCATCGGCACCACGGTTTCCGAATTGTATGACCACCTCGATGCTGAACGCATGCTCGCCGACGCGGATGAGGCGCTATATGCCTCAAAACATGCGGGGCGGGCGCAGGTGACATTCTATGGGGGGGCGGGCTATGGAAAAGCCGAAACCGCCGCCCAGATAGCCAAACCAGGTTGAGAAATCCCCGCCACCCCTTGCAGCCGCTTTTACGCACCACTAAGACTCTGTCGGTAAGACAGAGCTGACCGCGCAGAGTGCGGTTTATCAATCAAGGCAGGCAAACATGAACGATCCGCATGAATTCTACATGAACACGCTGGTGCCGATGGTGGTCGAACAGACCAGCCGTGGCGAACGCGCCTATGACATTTTTTCGCGCCTGCTGAAGGAGCGGATCATTTTTGTGACCGGTCCCGTGCATGACGGCATGTCGAGCCTGATTGTCGCACAGCTTTTGCATCTGGAGGCGGAAAACCCGTCAAAGGAAATTTCCATGTATATCAACAGCCCCGGGGGTGTCGTGACCTCCGGTCTGTCGATCTATGACACCATGCAATACATCAAGCCGAAGGTCAGCACGCTCTGCGTTGGGCAGGCGGCATCAATGGGGTCGCTGCTGTTGGCTGCGGGGGAGGCGGGCATGCGCTATTCGCTGCCCAACAGCCGGATCATGGTGCATCAGCCTTCAGGTGGTTATCAGGGCCAGGCAACGGATATCATGATCCACGCCCAGGAAACCCAAAAACTGAAAGACAGGCTTAACCAGATCTACGTGAAACACACTGGCCAGAAGATGAAGGCGGTGGTTGACGCGCTGGAACGGGATAATTTCATGTCGCCGGAGGAAGCTAAGGATTGGGGTTTGATTGACGAAATCGTTGAAAACCGCACCAAGGGCGACGATTGATGACACCATCGCAACAACGCGCCGGGTGGGGTGCTTTTGCGATTGTAGTGGCGGCGGCGCTGGCATAATCTGATGAAAAGGGCCGCCCGCCCATCAAATCGGCCCGCTTTCGGGTCAGCAGGCAAGGCAAGATGCCTTGGAAGGTAGAGAATGGCAAACACATCCGGCAATGACAGCAAGAATACACTCTACTGTTCCTTTTGTGGCAAGAGCCAGCATGAGGTACGCAAGCTGATTGCCGGGCCGACGGTGTTCATCTGTGATGAATGTGTTGAACTTTGTATGGACATCATCCGCGAGGAAACCAAATCCACCGGGCTGAAATCCTCTGAAGGGGTGCCGACCCCGAAGGAGATTTGCGAAGTCCTCGATGATTATGTGATTGGCCAGGCCCATGCGAAACGGGTTCTGTCGGTTGCGGTGCACAACCACTACAAACGCCTGAACCACGCTGGCAAAACCGGTGAGATCGAGCTGGCGAAGTCCAATATTCTGCTGATCGGCCCCACCGGCTGCGGCAAGACGCTGTTGGCCCAGACGCTGGCGCGCATCCTGGATGTACCGTTTACCATGGCGGATGCAACCACCCTGACAGAGGCGGGTTATGTCGGTGAAGATGTCGAAAACATCATCCTGAAACTCTTGCAGGCGAGTGAGTATAATGTCGAACGCGCCCAACGTGGTATCGTCTATATTGACGAAGTCGACAAGATCACCCGCAAATCCGACAACCCGTCCATTACCCGTGATGTCAGCGGGGAAGGGGTGCAACAGGCGCTGTTGAAAATCATGGAGGGGACGGTTGCCTCTGTTCCGCCACAGGGGGGGCGCAAACATCCGCAGCAGGAGTTCCTGCAGGTCGATACCACCAATATCCTGTTCATTTGTGGAGGCGCCTTTGCGGGATTGGAAAAGATCATCGCACAGCGCGGCAAAGGTTCTGCCATGGGGTTCGGCGCGGACGTCAAGGATGAGGATTCCCGCGGCGTTGGCGAAATGTTCATGGAACTGGAGCCTGAAGATCTTCTGAAATTCGGCCTGATCCCGGAATTTGTTGGCCGCCTGCCGGTCATTGCAACCCTGCAGGACCTGGATGAGGACGCTCTTGTTACCATTCTGACCCAACCGAAAAATGCGCTGGTGAAGCAGTATCAACGGTTGTTCGAACTCGAAGATACGGAGCTGAAATTCACTGACGATGCACTGCGGGCCATCGCTCTGCGCGCGATCGAGCGTAAGACCGGTGCCCGTGGGTTGCGGTCAATTATGGAAGATATCCTGCTTGATACGATGTTTGACCTGCCGGGAATGGACAGCGTTGACGAAGTCGTGGTGAACGAGGAGGCCGTAAACTCTGATGCAGCACCTTTGCTTGTCCACGGCGACCATGGCGGCAAAGAAGAGCCGATCAGCGCAGGGTAGGCCATGACGATCCGACGCATCCATTCCGGATCGCCCTTTGAGCAGAAAATTGGCTATTGCCGTGCGGTTGTTGCCGATGGGCTGGTCCATGTTGCCGGCACCGTTGGTGTGGATCAGGACAGCGGAACCCTGCCCGACAGCGTGGTTGAGCAGTGCCGCAATGCGTTGCAGATCATAGAAAAGGCGCTCCTGGAGGCAGGCGTTGGTTTTGCGGATGTGCTGCGTGTCCATTACATCCTTCCGGATCGCCGGGATTTTGAGCCCTGTTGGCCACTGCTTTCAGAGACCTTCGGGGACAACCCGCCCGCTGCCACGATGATTGAGGCGGGGCTGATCGACCATCGCATGAAAATCGAGATCGAAGTCACCGCAAGGGCGCGCAGTTGACATGGGCAAAGCGTTTCGAAACGCTTTGGACAAGCGCCTTGCGAAAGGCGCTTCAAACGCGATTAAGAAATCGCGTTCGCAAGCTGTTTGACAACAGCTTGGCAGAAGGCCGTTCGAACGGCCTTCGCCTGAGCTTGCAGTTCATGGAAATGCGCGCAATGGCTGGACCTTGCCCACGCTTTGGTCCATATCTGTGCTGACTTTGACCGGAGACTGGCATGCGCTTCATTCTTTCTCTTCTCACCTGGTGGCACGGGCAAACGCTCGGCACGCGGCTATTCACCTGGCGCAGGGGTGTCAGGGTCGGGGAGGATGAAAATGGTAACGTCTTTTATCGAACACGGGATGGCAAGCGTCGGTGGGTGAACTACGCAGGCGAACCGGAGGCAAGCAAGATCAGCCCGGACTGGCACGGCTGGCTGCATTTCACCTGGGACGAACCGCCGACAGACAAGCCGCTTGACCACAAGCCGTGGGAAAAGGAACATCAGGAAAACCTGTCGGGCACTGCACTGGCTTATGCCCCCGCGGGGTCGCTGCGCCAGGGGCAACCGGTGAACCGACGCGACTATGAGGCCTGGTCGCCAGAGTAGGGGCCACAGATGTCTGAAAACACAACAGAAGTTCTGGTCGGTGGCGCTGTTCTTGCTATAGCGATTGGGTTTCTTGTCTATGCCGGACAGTTAACGGGCACAGGTTCGGGGCGTGGCGAAAGCTACGATCTGACCGCCTCTTTCCGCTCGGCCGAAGGGATCATCCTTGGCAGCGACGTGCGACTGGCGGGCGTAAAAATAGGGACGGTCAGCGGGCTCTCCCTCAATGTCCAGACCTATCGGGCGGATGTCGCGGTATCCCTTATGCACGGGATTGAGGTGCCCGAAGACAGCACAATTCAGGTGAGCTCCGAAGGGCTGCTTGGCGGCAATTTTGTCGAAATTGTTCCTGGCGGATCGCCTGTCATCCTCGAACCTGGGGAGGAGATTCTGGACACCCAGGGCGCGGTCAGTCTTGTGACTCTCCTGTCCAAATTTGTCAGCAGCGGCGGTGATGCAGAATGAAATGGGCTGCTCTTGCCCTGCTGGCACTTTGGCTTGGTCCTGTGCACGCGCAAGAAGCGAGCCTGTCCAGCGGCGGGGTTTTGCGTTGGCTTGACAAGGTCAGTGGCGAACATGCTGATATAGAGTTTATCAATGGGACCACTGTCGAACAGGGCCGCTTGCGTATCACGCTGAATGAGTGCCGCTACCCGACAAACAATCCCTCCGGGGACGCATGGGCGCATCTGGATATCTACGATATCAATCTTGATCGGCCCGTGTTTTCGGGATGGATGCTTGCCTCCAGCCCGGCATTGAACGCGCTGGACCATCCCCGCTACGATGTCTGGGTCTTGAGCTGTATCACCGAAGCCGGTGAAGGCGGCTGATCAAACCCAGTAAAATGCGCTTCCCGTTCAAGCGCCATCTCCAGCCGCCTGCGGTAATCTGTGCGGGAGATTTCAATCGCTCCAAGACTGGCGAGATGAGGTGTCAAAAACTGCGTGTCAAACAGGGAAAAACCCTGTTGCCTGAGATGGTGCACCAGATAGGCAAGGGCGATTTTTGATGCATTAGCGCGGCTTGAGAACATGCTTTCCCCAAAGAAGGCAGACTTGAGCGTCACCCCGTAGACCCCGCCAACAAGCCTGTCGCCCTCCCAGACTTCCATTGAATGGGCATGTCCCATCGCATGAAGTGCCGAATAAAGCGCGCGCAGTTGTGTGCTGATCCAGGTTTCGCGCCGGTCAGCGCAGCCATCCACTACACCCAGAAAGTCGTAATTGGTTCGAATCGTGAAAGGTTCCGACCGGATCGCCCGTGCAAGAGAGCGGGATATGTGAAAACAGTCGAGTTCAAACACACCGCGCCGCTCCGGATCGACCCAGAAAAGCTCGGGATCGTCCCATCTTTCTGCCATTGGGAAAATGCCGCTGGCATAGGCGCGAAGCAGGAGTTCCGGGGTCAGGTCCTTAGTCATCCAAAGCGTGTTCAGTCGCTGAGATTGGTTTCCAGCCATTTCTCCAGCCAGTGGATGTCGTAGTCCCCGGCCAGGATATCCTTTTCCTGCAAGAGCGCATCAAACAGCGGCAATGTGGTGTCGATACCATCCACGATCAATTCCCCCAAGGCGCGGTGTAGGCGCGACAGGGCCTCTGGTCGATCACGGCCATGCACAATCAGCTTGCCGATCAGACTGTCGTAATAGGGCGGGATCGAATAGCCGGTATAAAGCGCTGAATCCATCCGTACCCCCAGACCTCCCGGTGCGTGATAAGCTGTGACCTTGCCCGGACAGGGGGAAAAATTCGGCAGGCGTTCGGCGTTGATCCTGACTTCGATTGCGTGGCCATGCAGGTCGAGGTCTTCCTGCGCAAACGACATGTCATTGCCTTCGGCGACGCGGATCTGTTCGCGCACAAGGTCGACGCCAAAGATCGCCTCTGTCACCGGATGTTCGACCTGAAGCCGGGTATTCATTTCAATGAAATAGAACTCCCCGTCCTCATAGAGGAATTCGATGGTCCCCGCGCCAATATAGTTGATTTTAGCCACGGCATCGGCGCAGGTTTTGCCGATCTTCGCGCGGGTTTTGGCATCAATCGCGGGGCCGGGAGCCTCTTCAAATACCTTCTGGTGGCGCCGTTGAAGCGAACAGTCCCGTTCGCCCAGATGCACGGCCTTGCCTTTGCCGTCACCGAAAACCTGAACTTCGATATGGCGGGGCTTGCCGAGGTATTTTTCAATATAGACTTCGTCATTGCCAAAGGCGGCCTTGCCTTCGGCGCGGGCGGTGCGAAAAGCGGTTTCAAGCTCATCCGCGGATTTTGCGAGCTTCATCCCCCGCCCGCCGCCACCGGCCGTTGCCTTTATGATTACCGGATAGCCGATGTCTTTGGCGACCTTTTGTGCGGTTTCATAGTCCGGCACACCACCGTCAGAACCCGGTACGCAGGGCACGCCCAGGTTTTTCATCGTGTCCTTGGCGGTGATCTTGTCGCCCATGATGCGGATATGTTCCGCCGTGGGCCCAATAAAGGTGATGCCGTGATCTTCAAGGGCCTGAACGAAATTCGCGTTTTCAGACAGGAATCCATAGCCAGGGTGGATTGCCTGCGCCCCGGTGATTTCACATGCCGCGATAATGGATGACACGGACAGGTAGCTGTCGGTGCCGGGTGGCGGGCCGATACAAATTGCTTCATCAGCCATGCGCACATGCATCGCGTCAGCATCGGCCGTGGAATGCACGGCGACGGATTTGATGCCCATTTCGCGCGCGGCTCGGATCACACGGAGCGCGATTTCGCCCCGGTTTGCGATCAGGATTTTCTCAAACATTGCGATGCCGCCTTATTCGATGATCATCAGCGGTGCGCCGAATTCAACCGCATCGCCATCGGCCACCAGAATCCGTTTCACCGTGCCTGAATGCGGGGCGGGAATATGGTTCATGGTTTTCATGGCTTCGACAATCATCAGCGTGTCGCCTTCGCTGACCTGCTGACCAACGGAAACAAAGGGGGCCGCGCCGGGTTCGGCGGCGAGATATGCCGTGCCGACCATCGGAGAGGTCACAGCGCCCGGATGGGCTGACGGATCGTCCCCTGCGGGGGCCGCATCAGCGGCAGGTGCTGCCGCCTGGACGGGTGCCGGGGCAGCTGCCGGTACTGGTGCAGCGGCGGGCAGGGCAACATTGGCAACAACCGGTGCACCGCCTTTGCTGACTTTCACGTTCAGGCTGTCGCCTTCGCCGTATTCGCGTTTGACCTGTAGTTCTGTCAGATCGTTTGCGCCAAGTATTTCAGCCAGTGCCCGGATGAATTCCACATCTGCGCCGTGTTTCGCTTTTGTCATGGGGATCCTCAGTTTGTCCTCTGCGCCCATCTGTTGCGGGCTTCTTTGTCACGCTTATACGTGAGCGCAGCCATGCTGAAAAGCCACGTTTCATGAAGAAGCAACTCGGTGCGCAAGAAAAATTTACCATTTGATAAAAAAATGGAGGTGTGGCAAGCTGCCGCCATTGGTTATCCAGCGGGGAGGCAAGATATGCCAAACAGCCAGAGAACGCCGGGCATTGCGCCTGCGCGGCTTTCCGATACGGCCATTACCGATAATTTTTCCGACCTGCATCCGGCCTATGAGCCGCATGAGGCAATGGTGGCGGCGGATCGGTGTTATTTCTGCCATGATGCGCCTTGCATAACGGCCTGCCCGACCTCGATTGATATTCCGATGTTCATACGCCAGATTCAGGCGGGGTCGCCGGAAGGGGCGGCCAGGACGATCTTTGATCAGAACATCCTTGGCGGCATGTGCGCGCGTGTCTGCCCGACCGAAACCCTGTGTGAGGAAGCCTGCGTTCGTGAAGCGGCCGAAGGCAAGCCGGTTGAAATAGGGCGCCTGCAGCGCCACGCCACCGATACGCTGATGGCCAAGGGGGAACATCCCTACACGCGGGCAAAGGCAACGGGCAAACGCGTGGCGGTGGTCGGCGCTGGTCCCGCAGGGCTTGCCTGTGCGCATCGCCTTGCGATGAAGGGGCATGACATTGACCTTTTTGACGCGCGTGACAAGGCGGGGGGGCTGAACGAGTTTGGCATCGCCGCCTATAAGGCTGTGAACCATTTCGCTGAGCAGGAAGTCGACTGGCTGTTGAAGATCGGCGGTATTACCCTGCACAAAGGGGTGCGGCTTGGCGACAACCTGACGCTGGAGCAACTCACCGGGAAATATGACGCGGTATTTCTTGGCATCGGGCTGTCGGGTGTGAACGCCTTGCGCGCCGAGGGCGAGGACAAAGAGGGCGTCCTGGATGCTGTTGATTTCATTTCAGATTTGCGTCAGTCCGATGACCTGACGAAGTTGCCCGTTGGTCGCAATATCGTGGTGATTGGTGGTGGCATGACGGCGGTGGATGCGGCGGTGCAGTCAAAGCTGCTTGGCGCGGAAAATGTCACGATAGCCTATCGCCGGACGCGCGCGCAGATGGGGGCGTCTGCCTTTGAGCAGGATCTGGCGGCCTCCAAAGGTGTGCACATCCTTGAAAATGCAAGTCCGGTCCGGGTGATCGGCAATGGCGCTGCCCAAGAGGTTGAATTTGAATACACCGAGGTGACGGATAAGGGCCTGAAAGGCACTGGTGAAACCTTCCGCCTGCCTGCGGACCAGGTGATGAAGGCGATCGGTCAGCGGCTTGGCGAAACACCGGAAGGACTGCAGCTTGATGGCAATAAAATTGCGGTGAAGGGCGCAGGCAGCACCAGCCTGCCCAGGGTCTGGGCCGGGGGAGATTGCGCCGCCGGTGGCGATGATCTGACCGTAACCGCTGTTGCTGAAGGGCGCGACGCGGCAGAGGATATTCACAGCGTGTTGACCGGTGCCGATGAGGCACGATAACCCAGCGCCAGTTCTGTATTGGGTTCACTGCTGGACCCGATGCTAAGCGGTTGTTGAGTTAAGAAAGGTACACAATGACGTCTCGCCTAATGATCCCCCCGGCGCCGGTTGAACGGCTTGGCCCGGACCGTGTGAAACTTGATGTGAAATTCGTTGTGGGAATGGAAAATACTTGTGCCAACTGGCCTGGGCATATTGATTGCGTTCTGCGGGAGGGTGTGGATAACATCCCCTTCGGGAGGGAGTATAGGCTTAAGGATTTACCCTTTGATATTAAGGTGTTGCCGAAGGATGCTCTGGTTTCGGTAGAAGAAATCAAAGACTATGATATCGTCGAATTGTCAGGGGATATGCACTATGATTACCATTTGGCAGAGGCGCTGGCAGAGACCAACGCCAAAACAGTTTATGTTGTAGAGTATGATCTAAAAACCCGGTTGCAGATTGTCTGGCTGCAATCGCAACACACCATGAACAAGAAGCTGCGCAGTACTGTCTGGACCCTGCTTAAGGAGCGCAAACGACGGCGCGCTTTTGCGAATGCGGATGCGTTGCAGATTAATGGCTACCCTGCCTACCACAGTTATGCGCGCCTTAACCGTAACACGTTGCTTTATCTCGATAACAGAATGCACAAGGGGCTGCTCGCCGATGATGTGAATCTGACCGACCGTAAGGCAAGGTTGCGGCAGGGCGCGCCCTTGAGATTAATCAATGCCGGCCGGCTGGAGTCAATGAAAGGTGCGCCAGACCTTGTGCCATTGGCGAAGACATTGATGGACAAGGGTGTGAGTTTCACGCAGGACGTTT
>CAYTUW010000052.1:0-15389 GCA_964441435.1 uncultured Rhodobacterales bacterium | reverse complement strand
GATACCTCGCAGGGCCGCTGACAGGATCACCATGGCAAACCCGGTTTGAATCCACACCAGGATTGCCATCAGAAAGAAGGAGTTCCAGAAGGGAACGGTGATCCAGGCGGCAGGCGTCCCGCCCATGACATCCACAAGAGCGTTCAGGAGCCCGATCTGCTCTGCCTCCGCGCCACGGTAGTCATAGATGAACTTCCAGATCACCGCCGCGCCGATGAAAGAAATCGCCATCGGCATAAAGATCAGCGCCTTGGCGATATTTCCCCACCTGATCCGGTCGGTGAGTGCTGCCGCGATGAGACCGAAAAGCGTGGACAGTGCCGGAACCACAATCAGCCAGAGCATATTGTTCAGCATGGATTCACGGAATTTTCCGTCACCAATCAGCCATTTGTAATTCGCCATGCCAACATATTCGCGGCCCGAGGCATCACGAAAGCTCAGCCAGATCGAATTCAGGACCGGATAGATCAGGTATATGCCGAGCGCAGCGAGAGCCGGGAACAGAAACAACCATGGCCGGATCGCATTGGCACGGTTGATATTGCGCCCTGCATCTTTTCCGCGCGCCGGAAAGGCCGCATCCAGCGCCAGGTTTGCACCAAAGAAATAGGCCACGCAGCCAAACACCCCGGCGACCATTGTGAAAACCGCCCAGAAAAGCTGTTCCATGATTGGCTCCCCGCGCCTCGCGCCAGCATGAGGTATAGGCGCGAAAGGTTTGTTTTACTTTATGGAATCCCAGGTGTCCTGCACCTCAGATGCGACATCAGCCGCGCCCTTGCCTCCGGCATAATCCACCATCGCCGTCCAGAATGCCCCGGTGCCGATCGGCCCCGGCATAAGGTCTGAACCATCAAAGCGGAAGGTATCTGCGTTGAGCAGGATATCGTTCATCTTGGCCACAGTCGGGTCCGTGAACACCGCAGTATTGGCCCCGATATGTGGTGTCAGGAACCCTTTCTGCGCCATCCAGACCTCATGCGCGATCGGGCTTTGCAGGAATTCGATAAACGCGTCGGTCACGCCATTGGCTTCCGTCACCGCCCAAACGGTGCCAGCCCCCAGAACCGGCTTGCCCAGATCACGTTCGGCATAGGCCGGGAAGTAGAAGAAATCCACGTCTTCCCCTACCACGGTCCCCTCCGGAAAAAACGTCGGGATAAAGCTTGCCTGACGATGCATGTAGCATTCCGGCGGGCTGGCAAAGAGCCCTTTGGGGGAGTCCCGGAAATCAGTCGAGGCAACAGCCCCTGCACCACCCGCGACATAGTCGTCATTACGCGCGAAAGCCCCGAATTCCTCTATCGCACCAACAACCGCCGGATCGGTGAAGGGAATCTCATTGGCAACCCATTGGTCATAGACCGACGGAGGCTGCGTCCTTAGCATCAGATCTTCGACCCAGTCGGTCGCAGGCCAGCCGGTTGCGCCGCCAGACCCAAGCCCGATACACCAGGGCGTGCCGCCATCCGCAACAATCTGATCCATCAGCGCCTTCAGCTCCTCCATGCTTTCAGGCACGTCATAGCCTGCGTCATCAAAGTTATCCGGGCTGTACCAAACCAGTGATTTCACATCGACCTTGTAGAAGAAGCCATAAAGTGCATCTTCGCCATTGGCATCCGCATAAGTACCGAGATCAACCCAGCTTTGCCCCGCGGCGTAATTGTCACGTATCCAATCCGCTGTACCGTCAGGCAACGGCGCCAACAGCCCCTTGGAGGCCAGATCAGCAGCAAGCCCCGGCTGTGGAAAGATTGCGATATTAGGCGGGCTACCCGCCTCTGTGTCGATCACGATCTGCTGCTCGAAACTGTCAGAGCCGCTGTATTGAACATCAGCCCCGGTTGCGGTTTCAAAATAGGCCAAAACGCTTTCCACAAGCTCCTTATCCGGGCCAAGCCACGGCCCAAAGACGGTAATCGTCTGCCCCGACAAATCATGCGCTGTAAGCGCCTCATAGCTGTCCCAGCTGAAATCCCCTTCACCGGGGCTAAAAACCAGATGTCCGTCCGCCAGCGCGACACTCGCACTAATTGCAAGCATGGCGGAACTGTTCAGAATGTAACGATGCATTTTTTCCTCCCAAGCGGCCAATGGCCAACGCGCTGTGACGAATCGACTCAAAGCGCTTTGAATTTCCTGAAAGGTTACCCGCAGGGGTTGTTTTGTCAATGGAACAGGTTTGACGCTTGAAGGCTGCCGGGATAAGTTGCCAGGTAAATCAAAGCGCTTTGGAACAATGAAACTCAAAGACCTTGCCAATGAACTGGGGCTGTCTCAGACCACCGTCAGCCGCGCGCTGAACGGATTTCCCGAAGTGCGGGAAGCCACACGCCTGAGGGTAGAGGAAGCCGCCCGCCGCCATGGCTATCGCCCTGACCATCGTGCCAAAAGCCTTGCCACCGGGCGCGCCATGGCCATTGCCCATGTGATCCCCGTTGTCAGCCAGCATGAAATGGTGAACCCGGTTTTTGCCGATTTCATCGCCGGCGCGGGCGAGAGCTACCTGAAGCATGGCTATGAGCTGCATCTGACGCTGGTGCGCGATCAGGAAGAAGAGCAAGCCTATCGTGACCTTAAGGCCAAAGGCAGCGTTGACGGGGTGGTCATCCACGGCCCGCGTGTTTCCGACCCGCGGATCGGCCTGTTGCAGGACATTGGCCTCCCCTTTGCGGTGCATGGCCGCGCCAGTGACGAAGCCAATGATTACGCCTGGGTCGATGTCAACAACCGCCGCGCCTTTCAGCGAGCAGCGGATTTTCTGCTCGATTTCGGCCATCGTCGGATTGCCCTGCTGAACGGCCTCAATCATATGGATTTCGCCCAACGCCGGGAGGCGGGATATCTTGCCGCGCTAATGTCACGACATCTGCCTTTTGATGATGCGTTTATTGTGTCGTCTGAAATGACAGAAGCCAACGGATATTCCCATGCCAAACGCCTGCTGGAGCAGCAATATCCGCCAAGCGCCTTCCTCGTGTCCTCCATCATCATGGCCTTCGGGGTGCGCCGCGCGATAGAGGAAAACGGCCAGAAAATGGGGCGTGATGTGTCCGTCATCACCCATGATGACGACCTGTCTTATATGCGCAATGGCGGCGATGTACCGATCTTTACCGCTACGCGGTCCTCGGTGCGGCAGGCGGGGCATCTGCTGGCCGACACGCTGATCGCACAGATCGAAGGGCGCGAAGCCCCGCAACAGACCCTGCTGGAGGCCGAATTGATGGTCGGCGCCTCCACCGGTCCGTGGCGAGGACGCTGATCGATGTTCAGGCGTTGTGACTTTCCCGAGGGTTTTCTGTTTGGCACCGCAACGTCCGCCTATCAGATCGAAGGGCACGCAAACGGCGGCGCCGGGCCCTGCCACTGGGATAGCTTCGCCGCCACACCGGGCAATGTCGTGGGTGCCGAAAACGGTGCCCTCGCCTGCGATCATCTCGATCTCTGGCGCGCCGATCTTGACCTGATCCAGGATGCGGGGCTGGACCTTTATGCCTTTTCGACAAGCTGGGCCCGCGTCATGCCCGAAGGCACCGGCCCGGTAAACCAGGCGGGTCTTGATTTCTATGATCAACTGGTGGACGGGCTGCTGGAACGCGGCATCAGGCCCAAGGCGACGCTTTATCACTGGGAGCTGCCGCAACCCTTGGCGGATCGCGGCGGCTGGCGCAATCGGGATATCGGCAACTGGTTTGCTGATTTCACCGAAGTGGTTATGCGCCGCATCGGCGACAGGCTGTATATGGCGGCACCGATCAATGAACCCTGGTGCGTCAGCTGGCTTAGCCATTTCCTTGGCCAGCATGCGCCGGGTATGCGCGACATCCGCGCCACAGCGCGCGCGATGCACCATGTGCTTTATGCCCATGGGCGCAGTATCGAGGTGATGCGCGGCCTAGCTATGGATAACCTCGGCGCAGTCTGTAATTTTGAATACGCTCAGCCCGCCGATGACAGCCACGAAGCAGCAGCAGCCGCAAAGCGTTACGATGCGATCTACAACCGGTTCTTCCTGTCAGCCTTGTTCAAAGGCACATATCCCAAAGAAGCGTTGGAGGGCTTGGAACCCCACCTGCCCAAGAATTGGCAGGATGATTTTCCCCTGATCGCGCAGAGGCTCGATTGGCTCGGACTCAACTATTATACTCGAAAGATTGTCGCGCCGGATCCCGGACCCTGGCCTCATTACCAGGAGGTCGAGGGCCCGCTGCCCAAAACCACAATGGGATGGGAGATTTATCCTGCAGGCTTGACTCATTTCCTGACCACCTGCGCTGAGGAGTTCACGGGCGACCTGCCTTTGCTTGTCACCGAAAACGGCATGGCCGGGCCGGAAGAGATGATCAACGGGGAAATTTACGACATCGACCGCATCGACTACCTGCGCCGCCATGTTGCCGCCGCGCAGGAGGCGATAGAACTGGGGGTGCCGCTTCGCGGCTATGTCATCTGGTCATTGCTTGACAACTACGAATGGGCCTATGGATATGACAAACGGTTTGGGCTGATTTTCGTGGATTTCAAAACGATGGCGCGCCATCCCAAGAAATCTTATGAGGCGTTACGCCAAGCCCTAAACAGCTAGGAAGCATCGTGAAAACCACCGATTTCACATCACTGGTCGCTGATATCGGCGGGACACATACGCGCATCGCACTAGCCCGTAACCACACCCTTATCCCGGCGACGGTAAAACGATTTGAAAACCGCCGGTTTTCCGGGCCGAACGATCTTCTTTCCGATTATCTGAAGCAGGTGGGTAACCAGGTTGATGCCGTATGCGTGGCACTCGCCGGACCGATCAAAGGATCCAGCGGCACGCTCACCAATCTTGACTGGACGGTGAAATCCGATCCGATCCGCCGCGCGTGCAACAGCAGCGAAGTTTATCTTCTGAATGACCTTCAGGCCCAGGGGTATGCCGTTGCGACGTTGCCCTCAAATGCGCTGCAGCAGATCCGCAAAGGGGCCGCCGCCGCGGCTACCAAGGCCGAAGCAACCAAAATCGTCATTGGAATCGGCACCGGCTTCAACGCGGCACCAATCCGTCAGGCCGAAAATGGGGTCCATGTCGATGCGATGGAATGGGGCCATATGACATTGCCCGTGACATCGGGCAAAGAGCTGGCCTTGTGCGAACAGATCACACAACGACTCGGCTTTGCCTCGATTGAGGATGTGCTGTCAGGCCGTGGGCTAGAAGAGATTGATCGCTGGCTGCATGGCCCGCACCCTGACCGCGCGGCGCAATCAAGCGCAATGCTGTTCGCCCGTGCGGCAGAAGGAGAGGCTACCGCAATCCGGAGTCTGCGCATGGCCGGTCGACTCCTGGGGCATGTGGCGGGTGATCTGGCACTTGCGCATATTGCCTGCGGCGGTGTTTATCTGACCGGTGGTGTTGCACGCAGGCTTGCTCCCTACCTGACCGGTGCGGCGTTTGAAGACAGCTTTTGCTCAAAGGGGCGCTTTGCCAGCAGCCTCACCCCGGTGCCGGTCTATGTCGTCCTGGATGACTTCGCCGCGCTGACTGGCTGTGTGAACTTCCTGTTGCAAAAACTATCCTCCACCATTTCCCCGTAAGTGAATTTTAACGGACGTCGCCTAAACCCAATGAACTGAAACATTGGGGGGTTGTTGTGCCCAGAAAATATGAGGTGATGTTCCATGGCTGAACCTGCGATGATCGCCCTGCCGGGCAAGCTTAGCCTGGGTGAGGTGGGCGCACTGCACCAACGTCTTTTGGCGCATGCCGATGATGACCTGGTGGTCGACGCCACCGGGGTCACGCATTTCGGAACCCTTTGCCTGCAACTGCTGATCGCCGCGGCACGGGATCGGGCATTCAGCGGGAAATCATTCCGACTACAGAATGTTGGAGATGCGGGCCTGCGGCAACTGGCACTGTTTGGCCTATCGCCTGAGGTTATTGAAGGAGGAATTCAATGAGCATGACGGTACTTGCGGTGGATGACAGCCGGACCATGCGGGATATGTTAAATCTTGCCCTGACCGAGGCGGGCATGAAAACCCACCTGGCGGAAGATGGTGAACATGGTCTAAAGGTGCTGGACGGTATTGAGCCGGACGCAATAATTACAGACATCAACATGCCGAAGCTTGATGGCTTTGGCTTTATCAACCGGGTCCGCCAGCAGAACAAATACCGCGGAACCCCGATTCTGGTGCTAAGCACCGAAAGCGCAGACAGCATGAAAATGCGCGCACGTCAGGCCGGGGCCACCGGGTGGATTGTAAAACCCTTTGAACCGGACACCCTGATCAGCACTCTGAAGCTGGTTGCAGGCTAACCCATGAGTGATGCGCTAACTGACATCAAAGTTTCCTTCTTTCAGGAATGCGAAGAACTGCTGGAGGCGTTGACCGACGGCCTGAACCTATTTGTGGACCAAGCGGCCAACACTGAAACCATCAATGAGGTTTTCCGTGCGGTCCATTCGATAAAGGGGGGTGCGGGTGCCTTCGGCTTTGAGCGGCTGGTGGAGT
Source organism: uncultured Rhodobacterales bacterium (assembly GCA_964441435.1). GTDB lineage: Bacteria > Pseudomonadota > Alphaproteobacteria > Rhodobacterales > Rhodobacteraceae > CAYTUW01. Next base: position 8,876 of record CAYTUW010000052.1, on the reverse strand, counting down.
TTGCCCATTCATTCGAAAACTGCCTCGATGAACTGCGCTCCACGAGCCGCACCGCAGAAGCCGACGACTGGCTGTTGTTTTTGCGTGCCTCTGATGTGTTGAGCGATCTGATCGCCGCAGCACAATCAGGCGATGACAGCCCGCCCCCATCAACGGAAGAGTGCCTGACAGAGTTGCAACAGTTCATATCAATACAGGACAACGCGGCGGAGGACACCGAAAGCATAGACTTCCAACCCGCAATGTTGTCACTGGATCTGCCGACAGACAGCGACCAGCCCCTGCCAGGGCCTGCCCTACCCTTGACTATGCCAAATGCCGCCGACGAAGCCGCAGGACCACAACAGATCAACATTCAATTTACCCCTGATGCGGAACTTTTCCAATCCGGCAATGAACCCCTCTATATCCTGCGCGCGCTTTCCGAACTGGGCGAAATGCGCACCATATGCCTCGCTGATCAGCTGCCAGGCATTCGTGAAATCCGACCGGAACAATGCTACCTATCCTGGGATATCAACCTGGAAACGGACGCCCCTCTTGCAGAGGTTGCCAGCCACTTTGAATTTGTCGAAGACCTATGTGAACTGGTCATCTCCGATGCTGGGCATCGGCCTGTTAGCGTGCCGGAATCGGTCATACCTTCGGCGGCACTTCCTGACGACCCTCTTCCGATCGAAATACCCTCTACGGCCGCAACTCCCGGCCAGGTTGACAATTTGCTATCGGTGGCCGCCGCCCCGCCCCCGCCAGCCGCGCAGACGCCCGATAGCATTGGTGTCACCGAAAACCCAACCACCCAAGCCACTAAAAAACCGACCCAGAAGGTTTCAACCACCGTGCGCGTCGATCTGGATCGCATCGACAGGCTTATCAACCAGGTCGGTGAGCTGGTCATCAACCAATCCATGCTTTCGCAATGCATCGAACGCGCGGGGGTCAGCAACAACCTGGAAATGACGTCGGCACTGGATGATTTTCTTCAACTTACCAGCGATATTCAGGACAGCGTGATGGCCATTCGCGCACAGCCAGTAAAACCGCTTTTTCAGCGCATGGCCCGTATCGTCCGCGAAGCCGCCGCCGCAACCCAAAAAACCGTTCGCATAACCACCGAAGGGGAGGATACGGAGCTCGACAAGACCGTCATCGAACGCCTGGCGGACCCGTTGACGCATATGATACGCAACGCTGTCGATCATGGGCTTGAGGATCGCGATGAACGCGTGAAATCCGGCAAACACAAAGACGGGGAGATTCTGTTGCGTGCTTCCCACCAGGCCGGTCGCGTACTGATCGAAGTATCCGACGACGGAAAGGGCATCGACAGAGATCGGGTATTGCAAAAAGCCCTGGAAAAAAACCTGATCAACAGCGCCGATGGTCTGAGTGAACAGGAAATTGATCACCTCCTTTTTTTACCAGGCTTTTCAACCACAGAAGAAATTTCAAACCTCTCCGGGCGCGGGGTTGGGATGGATGTGGTCCAGACGGCAATCACCTCGCTTGGCGGCAGTGTTTCGATAAAATCCGAGCGCGGTCAGGGCACCAGTTTTCTGATAAGCCTGCCCCTGACGCTCGCGGTTCAGGACAGTATGGTCGTCAAGATTTCCGGGCAGATGTTCGTCGTTCCAATCGGCTCAATCGTCGAAACCATGACACTGATGGACGGCCAGATCACCACGACCTCACCTGGCAATGAGGTTTTGTTGCTGCGTGGAAAATACGTACCTGTCTATCATCTCGCGCATGAACTCGGGCTTGCGACCGGGTCGCATCAGGTGAACGACAAAATCGCCCTGCTCGTCCATCCGGGAAACGAAGAGGAACTCGCCGCGCTGATTGTCGATTCCATCGTCGAACAGCGTCAGGTCGTCATTAAAGGGCTGGATGATTTTCAGACAAAAATGTCGGGTGTTTCCGCTGCAACTATCCTGGGCGATGGGCAGATTGCGCTGATCCTCGACGCCAAGGGTGTCATCAGATCGTCGGTCAACACGGCAAACCGCCCCTTGGAAAAGACACAGTCGGAGAGTTGAGATGAATCAGATCACTGCCGAAAAACCCGTCGTCACCGAAGAGTATCTGAGTTTTCGCGTCGCCGGGGATTCATTTTGCGTCGGAATCATGTCAGTGCGCGAAATCCGAAGCTGGACAAAGGCGACCCCACTGCCCCATGCACCGGATTACCTGCGGGGGGTTATCAACCTTCGCGGAACCGTGCTGCCGGTTGTTGATCTTGCCATTCGCTTGAACATGACGAGTGCCAAAGACAATCCGCGACGGGTGGTTATCGTCGTGGAGACAGGAGGCATCCTCTCCGGGCTGCTGGTTGATGCTGTTTCCGACATATTGGAATTATCCACTGACCAGTTCCAGGCCTCCCCCGACATCCGTTCCCACGGCACCGACGACTTTCTGACATCACTCGCCGTTGTCGACGATCAGATGATCCGGGTGCTCAATCTTGAAAAGGTGGCGCAAAATGATGAGGCGACAACCATATGAACGCACTCAATCATCAAATCACCAGGCCACATATGACCACCGGTGATTTTTCCCGAATTACCAAGTTCGCAATGGAAGAGGCCGGTCTCGCCTATACGTCGTCCAAGAAAACCCTGATTGAATCTCGCCTGGGAAAACGGCTCATCGTGCGCAGGCTGCGAAATTTCACCGACTATTGCGATGTTCTGGACAACCCAGCAGAAGCCGCAGAGCGTAAAACTGCGATTTCCCTGCTCACAACAAATGTGACTTCCTTCTTTCGGGAAAAACACCACTTTGACCACCTGCAGAAGGTCGTTCTACCCATGCTTCGAACGCGCCTCGAGGCAGAACTACCAGTGCGCTTCTGGTCGGCCGGTTGTTCAACTGGCCAGGAAGCCTACTCCCTTATGATGACCGTCATCAAGGCCTGGCCCGACGTGGCCGAATTCGACTTCAGAATGCTCGCCACCGATATCGACCCGGACGTAATTCACAAGGCGGAGGCCGGAGTTTACCAGGACCGCGAACTTACCGCCATATCGGCGACCGACCTCGATAGGTTCATGCGGGAGCATTCCAAAGGTGGCCGACAGGTATCAGATAACGTGAAACAACTGATCCGGTTTAAGGAACTCAACCTTCTTCACCCCTGGCCGATGAAGGGTAAATTCGATGTCGTGTTTTGCCGGAATGTGGTGATTTATTTCGCCGAGGAAACTCAGCAAGAACTTTGGCATAGGTTCGGGCAGGTCACACGGCCATCAAGCTGGCTGTATCTCGGGCACTCAGAACGCATAACCGGCGAAACGCCCTTCATAAGCAAGGACCAGACCACCTATCAACGCAACAGCCTGCCCGCACCGTAAGGAGAATTGCGATGGCGCTTCGAGATCAGATCAGAGTAATGATTGTCGATGACATGTCGACCAGCCGCGGCCTGCTTACCCAGGCGATGGACGCGCTTGGCATCCGGCAGGTCGTTGCGGTCGCGGATGGCGCAACCGCACTTCAGACCGTCCAGACCTATCCGGTGCACCTTGTAGTGTCCGACTACAACATGCCAAACATGGATGGGCTTCGCCTTTTACATGCACTGCGAAGCAACGCCAGGACAAGCCGTATAGGCTTTATTCTGGTCACCGGGCGCGCGGATCAGGCCGTCATTGATTCAGGGAAATCCCTGGGCATGAACAACTTTTTACAGAAACCATTCACACCCGAACAGTTGAAGAATTGCATCGAGGCAGTGGTTGGACGGCTCTGAGAGATGGATGGTGAGATATCTCCGCTCAAGATCGTAACACTGTTGCGCAACATCTCTGATGTCCTGGAGGAAATCTCCACCTACTGTCGTGACATCCACCTCCCTTTGGAGCAGCTCAGCCACTCCAATCACAAAGCGGGCGAGTCAATGCTGCGCTCTGGTCAGAACCTCGACAAGGCAGAACAGTATCTGACAGATATTGCTACGCTGCATCGCCAACTGTCAGAGATGTTACCGAATGTCCTCCTCACGGAAAAACAAATATCTGATATCAGCGCCAATCTGCGGCTGCCGAGCCTTAAAGATAAATTGATCGGCGAAGGTTCTGACATCCCCGCGGAGCCCCCACAAGCCACAGTCGATCTTTTCTGAGCTACGCTACACCCGCCCCTGGGATGCCGTCTGCACAGCGGGAAATCTACAGCTTAGAACAGTTCGACCCCCGCCTTTGGCTTGCGGGCCTTCAGATCGACAAATTCATCTTCATTCACATCAATACAACGCTTTACCTGGGCCAGCCCTGACGCCGGCCAGAACCGGATCAACCGCCCCTGGCACCCCCCGGTGTCCGAGGCAATAACGGGAATACCCTCATTCTTCAGAAACGACATTACAAAGGAAATGTTGCTTGCACCGAAATTTCCAAGCTTATCGCTCAAATGCGCGCCGCCAAACACCTTGGCCTGAAGATGGGCCTTCTGCCCCCCCATAACCAGTAGCTTATTGATGAGAATTTCCATCTCATTGGCACCGGTGCTTAACCGATCAATCGCACGGGCACGCCGCGGAAGCAAAATATGGTTCATTCCACCTATCCCAGCGCCGGAATCCCATAGGCATGCACATACACAGGACCCAAGCAGCGTCGTGATGACTTTGTCATGCCCCCGGCAAACAGCATATTCACCCTGTGTGATATTGTATGGGCGCCGTGAGCAGGTCATGCGTTATCCCCCTCAACTGCAACGCCGAACCCGCAGGAACTCAATGCCCATGCTCCGATTTCCATCATTGGAAGCATCCTATCGGCACCTCCTTGATCGGCCGCTCTGCGCCCCATGCCGAAAATAACACTGGTTCCCTGATCTTGTACCGCGGTTTTGGCCCCTGCTGCCTTTAGCGCAACGAGTCCACTTACCCCATCTGCCCCCATGCCCGACAGCAGTACTGCACATGCTCTTTCGGCAATCGGCATAGCGCTTTGCATCAACACATCAATACTTGGGATATGGCCCATTACCGGCGGCGCTGTTTGATGGCGCACAACGAGGCCGTCCCCTTCCTCATGGATCGTCAGGTGGTTTTTTCCTCCTGGCGCGAACAGAACTTGACCAGCAAACACAGGCTGGCCGTCCGCTGCGACCTGGACATTTGGTGCTACATTCCGGTCGAGCCGTTCGACAAATGCCCGCAAGAAGTTTTCCGGCATGTGTTGTACCACTATGGTCGGCGGACATTCAGCCGGAAAGCCTGCGACAATATTTGTGACCGCCTCGACGCCACCGGTTGACGCTCCGATCAGCAAAACCCTGCCGTACGCACCTTTGCGCTTGCCTCCTGGTTGTCGGGCGGTGCGCCCTGAATCAGTCATGAGCGGCCGCATGTGGCACTTGATCAGGCGTTCCGCCAGATCATCCAACGTATTCATCTGCCCGGCACGAGGCTTTGCAACAACATCAACCGCTCCGAGGGACAGCGCCTTTTCAACGATCGCACTTCCGCTCTGCGCTTTGGATGACAAAACAACCACCCGTGACGCAGCGCACGCGACCCGTTCACCAAGGAAATCTATTCCGTTCATCCGCGGCATTTCCAGGTCGAGCAAGATCAGATCCGGTTTGGACTTTCGCAAAGGAATCTGCGCTTCGATCGGGTCCCCGGCTTCACCGACGACGGCGATCCGCTCATCGCCAGACAAACTATTGCGGATTACCTTTCGCATGGTTGCAGAGTCATCAATCAGGAAAACCCGCAATGTCCGGGGCGCACCCGGCCTTTTCACCCCCATGCGCCCTTAGAACTCCTCCCAGCCGGTATCATCGTCGATCATGGCCTCGTCATTCAAAGCCAGGTTCCCGTCGACCGATCTGGCTGTTACCTGCCGCATCTCTGATTGCGCGCCATCGGAGGATTTCACACCGGGCGCCGCCGCCAGCCCCCTCGGGGCGGAGTTTTGTCTGGAAATCCGGAAAGTGCTTACCGTTTCCGTCAAAGTATCCACCTCCTGTGTCAGGGAATGGCTGGCCGCTGTGGTTTGCTCAAACATCGCTGCGTTCTGTTGTGTAAATCGGTCCAGGGCGTTTACTGCATTATTCACCTCGCCAAGGCCCGTTGACTGTTCCTGCGCCGAAGCTGAGATTTCGGCCACATGTCGGGATATGTCCGAAATAGAACCCACAATCTGTTCCAACGCCTCCCCTGTTCGGGCCACAAGCTCAACGCCCTTTTGCACGTGCTGTCCGCTGCCGGAGATCAACTGGTTGATCTCGTGAGCGGCATCGGAAGAGCGCTGTGCCAGGGCCCGAACCTCTGAGGCGACAACGGCAAAACCGCGTCCTGCTTCGCCTGCGCGAGCCGCCTCCACCCCTGCGTTTAAGGCAAGAAGGTTGGTCTGGAAGGCAATTTCATCAATGACACTGATGATTTTGGAAATCTGCTCAGAAGAGGTTTCAATTTCGCCCATTGCAATGATTGCTTCTTTCACAATGGTGCTGCTGCTTTCGGCGTGATCCGTGGCTGCGCCGACAATCTGGTTGGCCTGCTTTGCACCTTCAGCTGCAGATTGGACTGAGCTTGTGATTTCATCAAGCGCGGCTGCCGTTTCTTCCAGTGTTGCAGCCTGTTTTTCCGTTCGTTGCGCCAGATCATCTGCTGCCCCGGAAATATCTGAGGCCTCCTGTTGGATACTTGTGGCGTTTTCCACAATCTGGAACACGGCATCGTGCAACTTGCTGACCGATTGATTGAAGTCGTTGCAAATTTGTCGGTACTCTTCTGCAACATCCTGTTCGATTTTACAGGTCAGATCGCCCCGGGAAAGCCGTTCCAGAACTGTCCGCAGGACATCAACGATTTGCTGCTGATCTGCGGCCACCTGACGTTGCATCTGGCGGGCCTTCTCAATCTCAGAATGTGCTTTCGTGATGTCGGTTGCGACCAGTAAAACCTTGTGTGGTTTCCCGGTTGAATCATGAATATAACTCAGATTGCCATCAAGTATGACATCCGCGGCACCTGCGTATTCAACCCACAGATTACCCTGGAAATTTCCATTGCGCTTCAACTGGTGGAGCAAATCCTTATCAACAGTGTCAGCATCCGCATCTGCAATCCTGATCTGGTTTATTGATAGCCCTTCACCCGCCGGTCCAAGCTGTGCATCAAACTGGGAATTTGACTTTAACAGTCTTCCCGACAAATCGAACTCTGCCACAATCTTGTGGGCGTCGATGGAGGCGACAATCGCGCGATCAAGCTGAACTCTGGTGACATCTTCATATTCCAGGACCGCACCGACAGAATTTCCATCGTCATCGGCGACGACATTTGCCGACAGCTCTATATATCTATCCCCAATCTCCAGGATTTCCCGGTATGCTGTCTGCTGCGGATTGCGAACCGCTGTGATGAGTTCGGCGGGTGCAGGATGGAAGGTATCAACTGAGGCACCAACAATATCACCGTGAAGTTGACGGCACCCCGCGTTCACCAGTTCTGCACTCAGGGTTTGAAGAAGATGACGGGCCGCCAAATTGGCATATGAAACCTCCGCATTCCGGTTTAGGATCATCATCGGCGCGCTTGCATTCTCGAAACCCGAGCCCCGGAACCGGGCATCAATAGCAACCTGCCCCGCCTGTTCCAGAGAGTTTTTGAAACTGCCTAGAACCCGTGCGATTCCGCCAATTTCATCGCCCCGTTCCTTATCGGGAACTTCCGCATCGTATTCGCCGTTGCTAACGCGGGTCATAGCGCGCGAAACGCGTTCAAGGGGGCGGCTGAGTGATCGGGACAGCAACGTCGTAAGGGCAATGATCACAGCCAGTGAAACCAGCGTTTCGATCAACAGATTGGCGCGCAGGGACTTCCAACTCACCAACACCTCACCTACGGATTGCTCCGCGACCAGCAACCACTCAATTCCCTCGAACCTGAAAGGCACAAACGCCTGATAGTTTTGATCCGCGCCTTCACCTACCGCACCGCCGCTTTCGGAAGCATCAACGAAGGCCGATTGCAGCATGTCCCTGCCTGCCGTGGTGGCAAGGAACGGGACGGGCGCCCCGGCGGCAAGTTCCGAACGCAACACCCCGTCCCGACCCAGGATATAGGAAATACCCGTATCACCAAGCAGTTCCCCGCCGTGTAGGATTGATTCTGCCATGCCTCTGTCAAAGGCAAACACAACCACCCCCAGGGGTTGTTCACGTTCATTGAGGATTCGGGTTGCAACAAAGCCAAGCCCCGCACCGGCCGGATCATAAGGGGTGATATCAACAAGGCTGACCGCCGTCGCATCCGCATCCGCCAGTGCTGTGTTGAAAACCTCAGGCAGTTTTGTGCCCTGAAACGACTGCGCCATCAGGCTTGCGGCGAAATCCTCATTCTTTGCCAATGTGTAGACAATGCGGCCATCCGCGTCGATCAGCAGGATATCAGCGATGCCCAACGACTGGGCCAGCGCGGCAAAATAACGATGGTATTTCTCGTGCGCCCTGCTGTAGGGGCTGCCGTCGTCGGCCACATTCAGCCGTTGCCGTTGCCCCACCGGATGTGGATTGGCGTGAATGTAAAGGTTCTGAAGATACGCCTGACTGTCGCCTTCAATGGCGCGCAAACCGCCACGGAATGCATAGAAGGCATCCGCAATCAGCGGGTTATTTTTCTGACTTTGCAACCCCGCCCGCATGGATGCAAAATATGTGTTCAGCGCATTACCCTGTGATGCGGCGACCGCCTCCAGCTTACTAATAGCCTGACCTTCCATCGCGTTTCGGGATGTTGCCAGGGCCAGCAAAGAGACCAGTGAAAGTGAAACCAGACAGGTTGCCGCCATCAGAACAGGCAACTTGATTGATATCCGGATAGAGTTGATTAGCCGCATGAACAGCCCCCCATAAAC
>CAYTUW010000051.1:0-15395 GCA_964441435.1 uncultured Rhodobacterales bacterium | reverse complement strand
CAGATCACCGTTGAAATCGAGGCGATTTTTGAGTTGAAGAGCGGGTACTGATGGTGATGTCAGGCAGCTTTCCTGCCGATCGCGCGCTCAACACCTTCTGCGGCGCGCTGCACCTCTTTCGTCAACGCATCGAGCCGCTCCTGCACACGCTGTTCGGAAAGGACAATGGACATTGTGCAGACGCAGATGCCGTTTTCGTCCCGGATCGGTGCGGCAATACAGGCGACGGAGTATTCCGAATTCCCCATCTGAAGCGCCAGGCGGTTGACATAATCCGTACGCGACTGGCGCGCCAGAGACACGGGATCGACGTCAGCCATACCAGTTTCCGAAGCGCGGGCGCAGGCACGAAAAGCAGTGATACGTTCTTCGTCCGGCAGATGGCCGAGCAGCAGGCGCCCGGAAGCTGTCCAATTCAGGGGCACGCGGGTTCCAACATTGGACGTCACGCGGAAATGACCTTCGCCTTCGGCCATGCCGATCACAACCATCATGCCATCATCCCGGGCGCAGATCTGAACCGTTTCGCCCGTGGCTTTGCACAGCTTCGACATCTCGCGCCGCGCTTCGGCATACATATCCATTTGTGCGCGGTAAACCAGGCCGTATCGCATCAGCCGGGGCCCAAGCCAGATCAGCTTGTCGTCCGGGCGCGAAAGCATATCACGGTCCACAAGGTCGTCGACAATTCTATAGATGGTCGACACAGGGGCACCCACCGACTTTGCCAGCTCATAGGCGCTCATCGGGATCTGCCTTTCGGTCAATATATCCATGACCTGTATGGCTCGATCTATTCCGCTGGTGCGTTTTCGCGGCATATCAGTCATATTGGCTGCTTTCGTGTTGTGGATTGTGTTCTCTAATTATGGAAATATGCTGCCTTAAACAAGGGGAATAAGATGAACGATTTCTGCGAACCCGAAGCCTACTGGGACTGGCATGCCACGCATGGGTATTCCCCGATCATCAATGTATCCGGGACCATGACGGGGTTGGGCGGCTCCATTGTGCGCCGCCCAATACGCGATGCCACCGCAGCGGCGATGGGGCGGTTTGTTAATATCCATGAACTACAGGCACATGCGAGCCGCACAATCAGCACCCTGACCGGGGCAGAAGCGGGCTGTCTGACCGCCTCTGCAAGCGCTGGAATAACACTGTCTGTTGCTGGCGCGATGACAGGTCTGGACGCTGCCCGCGCCGAGGCTTTGCCGCGCAACCCAGGAACGCGCAACAAGGTTGCGGTTCAGGCGGGGCATCTGTGTGGTTATGGTGCGCCGATTTCGACCGCGATTGAACTGGCCGGTGCGGATGTGACATCGGTCGGGCAATCGACACTTGCTACGGATTATCAGCTCAAAGCGGCGCTGACCGAGGAAACGGCTGCGGCACTCTATGTCGTTTCGCATCATGTCGTGCACTACGGGCAGATACCGTTTGAGCGTTTCGTCGGGATAGCCCATGCCGAACAGGTGCCGGTCATTGTTGATGCGGCTTCGGAATATGACCTGCGGCGGTTTATTAACAGCGGTGCGGATATCGTCATCTATTCTGGCCACAAATTCATGGGCGGGCCGACATCGGGGATTATCGCCGGTCGGCATGAGTTTGTGCGCGCGGCCTATCTGCAGAACATTGGCATCGGGCGTGGGATGAAAATCGGCAAGGAAAGCATGGCCGGTGCAATCAGCGCGATGGAGCAATGGATGCAACGGGATCATCAGGCTATCCGGGATGAAGAAAGCGCAGCCCTGGATATGTGGCAGTCGGCGGCTTCTGACATACCGGGCATAGTGGCGGTACGTGTGGACGATCCGACCGGCAATCCGTTGCAGCGGTTGCAGGTCAATGTTGATGAAGCAGAGGCAGGGGCGAGCGCAGCAGGCTTCGCCCGTGCCTTTGGTGAGCTGGAACACCCGGTTATCGTGCGCAATCACGAAGTTGAGCTGGGGTATTTCCAGCTCGATCCGTGCAACCTGGCACCCGGACAGGCGGAAATTGTGGCACGGGCGATCAAGGACGTTTTACCGAACGGGCGCAAGATTACGCCGGGCAATGACGATTACGCTGTTGCGCGCAATGGCGGTGCGGATGGTTATCTGAACTGGCTTGGCGTGGTCTCGTGATGGCACCTGCGGCCGATGATATCTGGGATGCTGAGCGGCCCCGGAATATTGCCTGTATCGGCGAGGCGATGATTGAGCTGTCTTTCCCGGAGGCTACGGCCAGCTTGTCACATGTTGGCGTGGCTGGTGATGTTTTTAACACCGCTGTCTATATCGAGCGAAACGGTGGTGGGGACGTCGCATTTGTGAGTGCGACAGGAACGGATTCGATGTCGGATCGCCTGATAGCCTTTGCCGGGGCAGAGGAGCTCGATTGTTCCCTGATTGCGCGTGTTGATCACGCGACGATCGGGCTTTACGCCATTACGACGGATGAGCATGGGGAGCGAAGTTTCACTTACTGGCGTGAGAACTCCGCTGCCCGACAGTTGTTCAATGCTGCAACCGGGCCGGATATGGGGGCGCTGCTGCGATATGAGGCGATCTACCTTTCGGCTATCACCCTGGCGATTTTGCCGGCCGCTGTTCGGGGGGCATTGATCGACTGGCTGCAGCAATATCGGACCCATCATGGTGGCCGTGTCATATTTGATTCCAATTATCGGCCAAGCCTTTGGTCCAGCCCGCAGGAAGCGCGCCGGGAAATCGCGCGGGCATGGACAGTCGCGGATATCGGATTGCCCACGCTTGAGGACGAACTTGCCCTGTTCGGAGAGGGCTCTGCCGATGCGGTGCTGGCCCGTTTGCGTGCGGCGGGTGTTGCTACGGGTGCCCTGAAATGTGGCCGGGCCGGGCCGCTGCCAATCGCGGACACTCTGATCGAAAACATCTATCCCGTGGTTGATGACGTTGTAGATACAACCGCTGCGGGGGATAGCTTTAATGGCGGGTTTCTGGCTGCGTGGATACGTGGGAAAACCTATGCGGAGGCCTTGTTAGCGGGCCACGAGCAAGCGTGCAGTGTACTTTGCCACCACGGCGCGTTCGGGCGATAACCATCAGCTAACGTCAGGTGAACTTTCTATATAGCCGTGTCAGGTCAAAGATTTCGTCCAGCCGTTCAAACCGTTGCCTGGTATCTGGCCAGGTTTTTTCCTGAGCCCCGGCAATCAGCGCTTCAAGCAGCATCATAGTCGCAATATTGCTGTCCCAGGCTGATGGAATTTCGCCCCAACATGTGAATACCTGATCGGCGAGTTTTGCCACCGGAGACATCCACTGATCCGTCAACAGAATGACCTGGACCCCACGCGCTGAGGCCAACTCTGCCAGGCGCTGCAAGTTGGTTTCGTAACGACGGATGTCAAACATCAGCAAGACGTCGCCGGGTTTCATGTCGACCACGTAATGCGGCCAGGTCGCAGCGGAACTGGTCATATGTGTGACTTGCGGCCGGATTGCCTGTAGGTGCGTAAAGGCATATTCTGCCAGCGCGCGTGTAATTCTGCCACCGACGACGAACAGATGTCTGTCCTGTGATGCAAGGAGTTCTACGGCGCGTTCGAATCTCTTGGTATCCAGATGGCTCATCGTTTGGGAAAGGTTTTGCATAACACTTTCCGTGAACCGATTCAGCAGATGGCTGTCGGGTGCTTCGCTGGCCCAGTTGTTGCGCTTTTGTACGGGCCCGGACAGCTGCGCTTCCAGTTCTTCGCGCAGGGCTTCGTGAAACTGGGGGAAGCCCTTGAACCCGATCTTTTGCACCATGCGCGCGACCGTTGGCCCGCTGACCCCTGCGCGTTCGGCAACCTGCGTGATCGACGCTAAGCCCGCCGCCGGATAATTCTCCAGAAGTGCCCCGGCCAGCTTGCGTTCGGTCTGGGTCAGGGATTCGTAACTGGCGTGGATGCGATCGCGCACCGTGCGGGATGGTGTTGGCGTTTTGCTTTCCATTTACGCTTTCTCCGCCGGGATATTCAGTTTTTACCATTGTTGTTGTGAAAAGATATTGACAGAACATGCGCCATTCGAAAAGAATTTTCCGAAGTGGGAGTTCAGCGTGGCAACACTTAACAAAGAGTCCATCGGGGGCGTTTTTGAAACCCGTGACGCTGATGCGTCAGGGCCTTTGGTTGTCGTCTGTGAACATGCCTCTGCCCGTATTCCCAAAACCCTGGCAGATCTGGGTCTTTCAGTGGACGCGCGGCAAAGCCATATCGCCTGGGATCCCGGTGCTCTTGATCTGGCGCGGGCGGTGGCAGCGGCATTTGACAGCCCGCTGATTGCGGCAGATGTTTCCCGGCTGGTCTATGACCTCAATCGCCCACCAGATGCCGCAGGGGCGATGCCGGAACGATCCGAACTGATTGATGTCCCCGGAAATGCCGGGCTGGGACAAGCCGAACGCGCGGCCCGCACGCGCCTGATCTATGAACCGTTCCATGCGGAGGTGGCGCGCCTGCTTGATAACCGGACAAAACGTGGTTTGCCATCCATGCTGTTGACAATGCACAGCTTCACCCCGGTCTATTTTGGCGAGCAGCGGGAGGTTGAGATCGGGATACTTCATGACAGCGATACGCGCCTTGCGGACGCGATGTTGGGTCATGCAACGGAATGTTCTGACCGGGTTGTCCGGCGGAATGACCCTTACGGGCCCGAGGATGGGGTGACTCATACGCTGCGGCTGCATGGGGTTGCGCGTGGTATTGCCAATGTCATGATCGAGGTGCGCAATGACCTGATTACAACCCCGGAAAACTGCGAGGATATCGCTGCAGAGTTGATCGAAATGATCCGTCACGGGGTGGCGGTGCTTGCCCCGCAAGGGCAGGGGGCACCCCACCATGCGTAGTTTTATGCATCTCTATATCCGCTGGATCGACCGGCTCAACCGGCGTATCGGACGTGTGGGAATGTATCTGCTGTTTGTCCTGATTGGCGTGTTGCTCTGGTCGATATTCATGCGCGTGATGTCCTACAGTTTCGAAGGGGTCATTCCCGCCGGATGGACTATCGAGATCGCAAAGTTCCTGCTTGTGGCGTATTTCGTTATTGGCGGCCCTTATGCGGTGCAACTGGGCGCGAATGTCCGGATGGATCTGTTTTATGGTGGCTGGACGCCAAAGCAAAAGGCCTGGATGGACGCCTTTACCGTGCTGTTTCTGGCCTTTTATCTGGGGGTGGTGCTGAATGGCGCGGCGGCGAGCCTCGCCTATGCGCTGGGTGCACACTACAAACTCGGTGCCTGGGAATTTTTTGGCCTTTTGATCAGCGGGTTCTTCAGCGGGGGCCTTGACGGGGCCGCCGAACACATCGGGCGGCTGGAAGCGACGCGCACCTGGAAGCTGCCGCTCTGGCCAATCAAACTGACGATAGCCATCGGTGTGACGCTGATGTTGCTTCAGGCCTTGTCGGAGTTCATGAAAGATGTGCTGCGCATCCGTGGGGAAAAAATCTGATGTCCTACGAAGTGATCGCGATCCTCATGTTTTCCGGCATGATGCTGATGATGGTGACGGGGCAGCGGGTATTCGGCGCCATCGGTTTTGTTGCTGCATTTGCAGGGCTGACTCTCGGCTGGCCCGGTGGCAGCGACATTCCCTTCACCAGCTTTATGAAGCTGATGCAGTGGTATTCGCTGGTCTCTCTGCCAATGTTCATCTTTATGGGCTATGTGCTGGCCGAAAGCCGTATTGCCGATGACCTTTACAAGATGTTCCATGTCTGGATGGGCGGGGTGAATGGTGGGTTGGCAATCGGGACGATCCTGCTGATGGTTCTGATTTCCGCGATGAACGGGCTGTCGGTGGCGGGCATGGCGATTGGCGCGACGATTGCCCTGCCGGAGCTGTTGAAGCGCAACTACGACAAGATCATGGTGACGGGCGTGATACAGGCAGGATCGAGCCTTGGAATTCTGGTCCCGCCATCGGTTGTGTTGGTGCTTTATGCGCTGATCGCACGCACGCCGGTTGGTCAACTTTGGCTTGCAGGCGTTTTGCCGGGTCTGATGATGGCGGGGATGTTCGTCCTCTACATCTATATCCGCTGCAAGCTGCAGCCCGAGCTTGGCCCGCCTTTGGCCAAAGAGGAACTTGCCACATATTCCCGCACTGAAAAAATCCACCTGCTGCGGGCCGGGTTGCTGCCGCTTGGCATATTCCTCGTGATGATGGTGCCCTTTGTGTTGGGGCTGACCTCTTTGGTAGAGGCGTCTGCCGTGGGGGCGTTGGCGGCGTTTTTTGCGGCGGTGTTCAAAGGGCGGATGACGCGCGACGTGTTTGAGGTTTCGGTGCGTCAGACGCTGGCGATTTCCTGTATGTTCCTTTGGATCATCGCCGCAGCGCTTGCCTTTGGCGCGATATTTGACGGGCTGGGTGCGGTGAAGGCTATCGAAAGTCTGTTTACCGAAAAACTGGGCCTCAGCCCGTGGATGATCCTGATTGTCATGCAGCTAAGCTTTATCCTGATGGGAACCTTTCTCGATGATACGGCGATGCTGGTGATTGTCGCGCCGCTTTATGTGCCGCTTGTCGGGGCGCTTGGCTTTGATCTGATCTGGTATGGTGTGCTTTATACCATCACCACACAGATCGCCTATATGACGCCGCCCTTTGGTTATAACCTGTTTCTGATGCGCGCGATGGCACCGCCGGAAATCAGCCTGGGCGACATCTACCGGTCCATCATCCCTTTTGTGCTGGTGATGATTGCAGCGCTGACGCTTGTGATGATCTTTCCACAGATCGCGCTGTGGTTGCCCGAATATGTGTATGCCGAATAATGAAACTGAATGAGACCCCGGAAAGCGGGGCGGAGATTGACAAAAGGAGAGTTGATATGACGACAAGACGTAAATTCCTGGCCTCTGCCGGTGTTGGTGCTGTTGGTGCAAGCCTTGCGGCACCCGCGATCGCCCAAAGCAAGATCACATGGCGTATGCAGACCTATGCAGGCCCTGCGCTGGCGGCCCACGTGATTGATCCGGCGATTGAGATGTTCAACAAGATTGCCGGCGACCGGATGGAAATCGAACTGTTTTACGCGGATCAGCTCGTTCCGACGGGCGAATTGTTCCGGGCGATGCAGTCCGGCACCATCGACGCGGTGCAGTCCGATGACGATTCAATGGCATCACCAACGGAGGTGACGGTCTTTGGCGGGTATTTCCCGTTTGCATCGCGCTATAGCCTCGATGTCCCGGTTCTGTTCAACCAGTATGGTCTGAATGAAATCTGGGATGAGGAATATTCCGCAGTTGGGGTTAAGCATATCTCTGCCGGGGCGTGGGATCCGTGCCATTTCGCCACCAAAGATCCGATCAACAGCCTGGCCGACCTTGAAGGCAAGAGGGTCTTTACCTTCCCGACAGCGGGGCGCTTCCTTGAACAGTTCGGCGTCGTGCCGGTGACCCTGCCGTGGGAGGATATTGAAGTTGCCGTGCAGACTGGTGAACTTGACGGCGTTGCCTGGTCCGGCATCACAGAGGATTACACCGTCGGCTGGGCGGATGTGACCAACTACTTCCTGACCAACAATATCTCCGGCGCCTGGGCCGGGTCGTTCTTTGCCAATATGGATCGCTGGAACGAACTGCCAGAGGATCTGCAAACCCTGTTCCGGGTCTGCTGTGACCAGTCCCACTACTATCGTCAGTGGTGGTATTGGGGAGGAGAGGCTGATCTGCGTGTCAACGGCACGAAGATGCAGCTAACCTCCATCCCGGATGAAGAATGGAGAACAGTCGAAGAGGCTGCGGTTAAGTTCTGGGATGAGATTGCCGCCGAAAGCGATGTGAAGGCACGGGTGGTTGAGATCATCAAGAAATACAACGCCGACATGCTGAAGGCTGGCCGTCCGTATCGTTACGGTTAATAGTCATGGTCCGGGGCAGACGCGTTCGTTTGCCCCGGACCGGAATATTGCGAAAATTCTGCTCCGGGAGCCTCAGTAGCCCGGTTTGCCCAACAAAGGTTCACGCCCATGACGCTCTCTTTTGACACGTTGAAATCACAGGTTGCTGCCGGTGAAATAGACACGGTTCTGGCCTGCATCGTCGATATGCAGGGCCGTCTGATGGGCAAGCGTTTTCATGCCGAACATTTTGTCGACAGCGCCTGGGAAGAAAGCCATTGCTGCGATTATCTGCTGGCGACTGACCTCGAAATGGCGACGCCGGATGGCTACGCCTCGACGTCCTGGGAATCGGGTTATGGCGACTACATCATGAAGCCTGATCTTTCGACCCTGCGCCCCGTGCCCTGGCTTGAGGGGACGGTCATGGTGCTCTGCGATGTGCAGGATCATCATACCCATGCCGACGTCCCCCATTCCCCGCGCGCGGTTCTGAAAAAGCAGATCGCGCGGCTGGAGGCGCTGGGCTATAGCGCGATGATGGCGACGGAGCTTGAATTTTTCCTCTTTGAGAAAAGCTTTGACGAGATCCGCAAGGAAGGGTTCCGAAACCTCGCGCCGATCAGCAGCTACAACGAAGACTACCATATCCTTCAGACCACGAAGGAAGAACATGTGATGCGCCCGATCCGCAACCATTTGCGGGCAGCGGGCGTCCCGGTCGAAAACACCAAGGGGGAGGCAGAGACCGGACAGGAAGAACTGAACATCAAATATGCCGATGCGCTGGCCTGCGCCGATCACCATACGATCGCCAAACATGCGGTGAAGGAAATCGCCTGGCAGCAGGGGCACGCGGTGACCTTTTTGCCCAAATGGGATCACCGCAAGGTCGGGTCATCAAGCCATGTGCATCAGTCGCTCTGGCAGGGGGGCAGCAATGCCTTTTATGATGCCAAAGGTGACTATGGCATGAGCGACATGATGCGCCACTACATGGCCGGGCTGATCAAATATGCCCCTGATATCATGGTGTTCCTCGCGCCCTATGTGAACAGTTACAAACGGTTCCAGAAGGGCAGTTTTGCCCCCACAGGCACGGTCTGGTCGATCGACAACCGCACCGCCGGCTTCCGGCTATGCGGCGATGGGACAAAGGCCGTGCGGGTCGAATGCCGGGTCGGTGGGTCCGACCTCAACCCCTATCTCGCCATGGCAGCACAAATCGCCGCCGGGATCGCCGGCATTGAGGAAAAGCTGGAACTTCAGCCACCATTGTCTGGTGATGCCTATGAGTCGAAGAAGGCCAGGAAGCTGCCATTGACGCTGCGTGATTCGATGACCTGCCTCAAACGGTCAAAAATGCTGCGCGCGGCCCTTGGCGATGATGTGGTGGATCACTATTACCGCTGCGCTGAATGGGAACAGGAAGAGTTTGACCGTGTGGTCACGGATTGGGAAATCGCCCGCGGGTTCGAACGGGCTTAATCAGGAATAACGACATGAGCAATATGCTGAAATGCATCTCACCGATTGACGGGTCGGTGTTTGCCGAACGTGCGGTGTTAAGCCGGGACGACGCCGATGCGGTCGTTGCGAAAGCACGCGCGGCACAAAAGACCTGGGCGGCGCGGCCGCTCAAGGAACGGATTGACCTCGTGATGGCAGGTGTGGCTGCCGTGGGCGCAATGAACAATGAGGTGGTGCCGGAGCTTGCCCATATGATGGGGCGTCCGGTGCGCTATGGCGGCGAATTCGGCGGATTTGAGGAACGCGCGGCCTATATGGCTGAAATCGCGCACACCGCGCTTGCCGATACGCTGGTGGGCGAAGATGATCAGTTTCGCCGCCTCATCAAGCGGGAGGCGCATGGCGTCGTGCTGGTCGTTGCACCCTGGAACTACCCCTATATGACAGCGATCAACACCGTTGCGCCTGCACTCATCGCGGGGAACACAGTGGTGCTGAAACACGCCACCCAAACGCTGCTGGTTGGGGAACGGATGGTCGAGGCATTCATCAATGCGGGCGTGCCGTCGGATGTATTCCAGAATGTGTTTCTGGACCACGACACGACCTCTACCCTGATTGGGGCCCGGGCGTTTGATTTTGTGAACTTCACCGGCTCTGTCGGTGGCGGGCAGGCGATGGAACGTGCGGCCGCTGGCACCTTTACAGGCATCGGGCTGGAACTTGGCGGCAAGGACCCCGGCTACGTGATGGAGGATGCGGACCTTGACGCGGCGGTTGATACGCTGATTGACGGCGCGATGTTCAATTCCGGCCAGTGCTGCTGCGGGATTGAACGGATCTATGTGCACGAAAGCCTTTATGATGATTTCGTGGCCAAGGCGGTTGCGATTGTGAAGGGCTATAAGCTCGGCAATCCGCTTGACCCGGAAACCACGCTTGGGCCGATGGCCAATGTGCGCTTTGCTGATGAAGTGCGCGCGCAGGTGGCCGAAGCACTGGCCGACGGCGCCACTGCGCATATCGAACCCTTCGCCGAAGATGACGGCGGCGCTTACCTATCGCCGCAGATCCTGACCGATGTGACCCATGACATGCGGGTTATGCGCGATGAAAGTTTTGGCCCCGTTGTCGGGATCATGAAGGTTTCGTCAGATGAGGAGGCGATCGCGCTGATGAACGACAGCGATTTTGGCCTGACGGC
Source organism: uncultured Rhodobacterales bacterium (assembly GCA_964441435.1). Taxonomy (GTDB): domain Bacteria; phylum Pseudomonadota; class Alphaproteobacteria; order Rhodobacterales; family Rhodobacteraceae; genus CAYTUW01. The sequence goes on along the minus strand of CAYTUW010000051.1, from coordinate 4,856 downwards.
GAGCCTCTGGACCCGCGATATCGCGCGCGCGGAACGGATTGGGGCGGCGATTGACACCGGGACCGTGTTCATGAACCGCGCTGATTACCTTGACCCCGGCCTGTGCTGGACCGGCTGCAAGAACACCGGGCGTGGTGGGGCGCTGTCCTTTATCGGGTTCCAGAATCTGACCCGTCCGAAATCCTATCATCTGAAGAAAGCCTGAGACATGAGCCTGATTGGAAACTGGTCTTATCCCACCGCAATGAAATTCGGCGCTGGTCGGATCAAGGAACTGGCTGAGGCCTGCACAAGTGCTGGCATCAAGAACCCGCTTCTGGTGACGGACAAGGGGCTGGCGAACTTGCCGGTCACGCAAGACACGCTCGATATCATGGAGGCCGCAGGCCTTGGCCGCGCAATGTTTTCTGAGGTTGACCCGAACCCCAATGAGTTGAACCTCGACGCCGGGGTTGCGGCCTATAAGGCCGGTGGCCATGACGGGGTGATCGCCTTTGGTGGTGGCTCTGGCCTCGACCTTGGCAAGATGGTGGCCTTCATGGCGGGTCAGACACGGCCTGTCTGGGATTTCGAAGATGTGGGGGATTGGTGGACGCGCGCCGATGCGGACGTGATCGCGCCGATCATCGCGGTGCCGACAACAGCGGGCACCGGCTCAGAGGTCGGTCGTGCCTCCGTCATCACCAACAGCGAAACCCATGTGAAGAAGATCATCTTTCACCCGAAAGTGCTGCCAACTGTGGTCATCTGCGACCCGGAACTGACCGTGGGGATGCCCGCCTTCATCACCGCAGGCACCGGGCTGGATGCCTTTGCCCATTGTGTGGAGGCCTATTCCAGCCCGCATTACCACCCGATGAGTCAGGGCATCGCGCTGGAAGGGATGCGGCTGGTAAAAGAATACCTGCCGCGGGCCTATGCGGATGGCACCGACATTGAGGCGCGCGCCCATATGATGAGCGCTGCGGCAATGGGCGCAACAGCGTTTCAAAAGGGGCTGGGTGCAATCCACGCGCTTTCCCACCCCATTGGCGCGGTCTACAACACCCATCACGGCACGACAAATGCGGTCTGCATGCCGGCGGTGCTGGAGCTGAACGCACCCGTTATCCGGGATCGTTTCGACATGGCGGCGGCCTATCTTGGAATTGACGGCGGCTTTGATGGGTTCCAAAGCTTTGTGCAGGGTCTGAACGATGGTCTCGGTATTCCATGCAAGGCGCGGGAACTGGGTGTCGGGTCCGACCGGATCGCGGAACTGGCACTCATGGCATTGGAGGATCCAAGCTGCGGCGGCAACCCGGTTGAGCTGACGGTGAAGAATGTGACGGCCCTGTTCGAAGCGGTGATCTGATCCGCTCGGCAGCCCCTTGCGGGTCTTTCGCGCGAAGAAGACCGCAAGGGCTGATGAGCGTCAGCGGGGCCGCTTGCTATAGAGTGGCCCGGCGGGCGAAATCATCGTTGTCGACAGCGTGTGATCCATATGCCCCATCCGGTGTTTCAGCAGTTTACGCGTGAGCCGCAGAAGCTCGCCCTGCATAGCTGGTGCCTCCGCCACATTTTCCAACTCCCCCGCGCTGTGATGATCAAACAGCAGCGGCGGAACGTCGGCGGCAAATTCGACCAGCGTGAACCGATCCTCGCGCAGGATGGCGAGGTTTGAATTGCTTTGGTGTGTGCCAAGCCGTTGTTGCCATGGCGTTTTCAGGATCGGATCGGCAAAATCCAGTTCTGAATAGCTGTAATCTCGCCAGTCCGGGCTTTGCCCTGCAACGAAGGGCAACAGCGACCGCCCATCCATCGAGGATGGGATGTCTGTTCCCAGCCAGTCAAGGATCGTCGGGCTGATATCGGTGGATTCGGTGAAGGCCGCCACTTCCCCTGCTGTGCCTCCTGGTGCGCGGATCATCAGCGGGGTGTGAAACGCCGCATCAAACGGGGCCATCTTACCCCAGGCTTGACGGTCTCCCAGCATCTCTCCGTGGTCTGCTGTGACGATGAGCAACGTGTCATCGCGTTGCCCGCTGTCGTCGAGCCAACGCAGAACCCGCCCAAGGTGATGGTCAACCTCCGCCGCAAGGCCAAGGTAGATCGCGCGCAGCATCTGGATATTCTCATCCGTCGGTTCAAGGTCCGGGAAGCCCTTGACCACCGATGCCATCGGGTTCGCCTCATGCAGCGGTTTCATATAGGGGTGAAATGCGGTTTCCTCTGCCTGAGACAGCCGCATCGGCAGCGGCAGCGCCGCCGGGTCCACCATCCTGTTGTAAGGCGCGGGCGCACAAAGCGGCGGATGCGGGCGGATGTAGGTGAGATGGGCGAACCAGCCGGGGTCGCGGCCCGCCATGTGCTGAAGGAACTGATCGGTCAGAAAGGCGGTGTCGCTGTCCTCCGCCCGGTAAAGCGCCGGATCATCGGGTCGCGTTCTGCGACCTGCAACCGGGGCCGGATGGAACAGATCCTCATAGGCGTCAAACGCATATCCTTTCGCCTTCAGGTGGGCGCGCCAGGGGTGGGATTCTTCCAGCCGCATTTCCACGACTTCCGTAAAGCCATCCATCGGATATTCGTAGGTCGTCAGCGCCTCATGCCCTTCGGGAAAGGCGCGAGGATCCTGTGCGGTGTCGGTGTAACCAAAAAGCAGCGGCTCATAGCCCGCCTTTCGGGCCTCGCGCGCGATGTTCGGCGTGTCATGGGCCAACGGGCTGCCATTGCGCACGCTTCTGTGGTTCATCGCGTATTTTCCGGTCAGGATCGAAACGCGTGACGGCCCGCAAGGATTGGTGACGGAGTAGTGACGCCGGAACGTGGTGCTTTCGGCGCTGAGGGCGCGCAGGTTCGGCAGGGCAACATGCTCTGCCAGTGCGCCAGACAGGCAATCGGCGCGCAGCTGGTCGATGACGATGAAAAGCACGTTCTTACGGTCCGGCATGGTTCCCTCCGTCGATGTCGCCATCAATCCGTAGGCGGGAAGGCGATGCACCGCAATCTGTTTTGGGCAGTTTTTGCAAACCACTCGCAACTAGATTGACAGTTGAGAATGATTCTCATAAACCGGGTTCGCAACCTAGGAGTTCTCTATGCGTGTTCTGGTTTGTGCTCTTGCACTGATGATTGCTCCCCCGGCGCTCGCGGATCGGCTGAAGGCGGTCACGACCTTCACAGTGCTGGCCGATATTGCCCGCAATGTGGCTGGTGACGCCGCCGATGTGGAGTCGATCACCAAGCCCGGTGCGGAAATTCATGGCTATCAGCCCACGCCGCGCGATATTCTGCGCGCGCAGGATGCGGACCTGATCCTGTGGAACGGGATGAACCTGGAGCTGTGGTTCGAACAGTTCTTTCACAACCTGTCGGATGTGCCTGGCGTGTTGCTGACCGAAGGGGTGGAGCCGATGGCGATCACCGAAGGTGCCTATGATGGCAAGCCCAATCCGCACGCCTGGATGTCCTTGGACAATGCGCTGATCTATGTCGATAACATCGCGGCGGCCTTTGGCGAACATGATCCCGAAAATGCGGCAACTTATCGGGCGAATGCCGAAAACTACAAGGCGGAGCTGACCGAAGTCATTACCCCGCTCAGGGAGGCCATTCTGGCCGTACCCGAAGACGAACGCTGGCTGGTGACCTGTGAAGGGGCGTTTTCCTATCTGATCCGCGATTTCGGGATGAGGGAGCTTTACCTCTGGCCGATGAACGCCGATCAGACCGGCACGCCACAGCAGGTTCGCAAAGTCATCGACGGGGTGCGCGCAAACAACATCCGTGCCGTATTCTGTGAAAGCACGGTCAACACCGACCCCGCTGAACAGGTGGCGCGCGAAACCGGGGCACGGTATGGCGGTGTGCTCTACGTTGACAGCCTGACAGAGGCGGACGGACCCGTGCCGACCTATATTGACCTGCTGCGCGTGACGTCCGAAACCATCGTGACCGGGTTGACGGGGGAATAGATGCTCGACGCAGCCACCAGCGGAATCTTTGCCAGCGGCGTGACAGTGACCTACCGGAATGGCGTCACGGCCCTGACGGATACATCCTTTGAAATCCCGCGTGGCACGATCACGGCGCTTGTCGGGGTGAACGGCGCGGGGAAATCGACCCTGTTCAAGGCCCTTATGGGGTTTGTGCCGGTGGCTGCCGGTGAAATGTCGATCCTTGACCAGCCGATCCGCACCGCGCTGAAACAGAACATCGTGGCCTATGTGCCGCAGGCCGAAGAGGTCGATTGGTCCTTTCCGGTGCTGGTCGAAGATGTGGTGATGATGGGGCGGTATGGCCATATGGGCCTGTTACGCCGCCCGGCTGCGACCGACCGCAAAGCAGTGACCGATGCGCTGAAGCGGGTTGGCATGCTTGATTATCGGACCCGCCAGATCGGGGAGCTTTCCGGCGGTCAGCGCAAACGTGTCTTTCTGGCCCGTGCGCTGGCGCAGGACGGGCAGGTGATCCTGCTGGATGAACCGTTTACCGGGGTCGATGTGCAGACGGAGGATGCAATTATCGCGCTGTTGCGGGAATTGCGCGAAGAGGGGCGGGTGATGCTGGTCTCCACCCACAACCTTGGATCTGTCCCGGAATTCTGTGATCGCACCATTCTGGTGAAAGGCACGGTGCTGGCACATGGCCCCACGACCGAGATTTTCACCCAGAAGAACCTTGAGGCGGCTTTTGGTGGTGTGCTGCGCCACTTCGTTCTGGGCGGCAAGGACTTGCACGATGACGACGACGCGCGGCAGGTCACTGTAATTTCCGATGATGAACGCCCCTTCGTTGTCTATGACGACAAGGCGGGGGGGTGATGGAAACCCTGCTTCAGCCCTTTGCCTACGGCTATATGGTCAACGCGATGT
>CAYTUW010000050.1:0-15456 GCA_964441435.1 uncultured Rhodobacterales bacterium | reverse complement strand
CGGGATTTCGCAAATTGTCGTGCTTATAACCAGCGCGTGACCGGGCGCAAGGGGGTCTGTGGTGTGATGCACCAAAAAGCCAGGGCAACCTGCGGTTTGGGTATCGGAAACGGGACCTGCCGGATAGTGAAACCTGCGCATCACCGGGTGGCGTGAAAACTTTCCGCCACGAAAGTGATAAACGCATTGAAAATGGTGCCCCACATGCTTTGTTTGGGGAGGGTGGTGACGGTGTGCGTTACCGGCATGGCGGGCCGAAGAAAGGACAATGGATGCAGGATGTGGCCCATAAGCGCCAAAGATGGGGCGAGTTAATCCTGCTGTTCCTCATTCTGCCCATCATTATGGCCGTCTTTCTGCCGCGTGGCTGGCTGTTCCCGGTGCTGTTTGGCTTTACCCTCTGTGGTGGTGTCCTCCTGGCCCTGACACCTGGGTTTCGATGGCGGAGCCTGATCGAAGGGTGGGGCACGGTCCGCTGGTTACCAGTGCTTGCTGTGGTGGGGATCACGGCTGGCGTCAGCCTGCTGGTAATGACGCAGACGCGGCCGGATGCGCTGTTCTTCATGCTGCGCGAACGGCCGGAATTCATGCTGGTAATTGCGCTCTTATACCCGATCCTGTCCGCCCTGCCGCAAGAGCTGCTGTTCCGCCCGCTCTGGTTTCGCCGCTATGGGGATTTGCTGCCCGACGGTCGGGCGGGGCTGATACTGAATGCGGCGGCGTTTTCCTTTGCCCATCTGATGTATTGGAGTTGGGTCGTCGCGACGATGACATTTGCCGGCGGGCTGGTCTTTGCCTGGGCCTATGAGGTTAAGAAAAGCTTCCCGCTGGCCGTGGTTCTGCACAGCGTTGCGGGCATTGTCCTCTTTGCCTTCGGGATGGGCGTTTATTTCTATTCCGGCGCGGTAGAGCGGCCGTTTTAGGGAAATTGGTCGCCGCAGATGTCCGCTTTGAGTCCCTTTAAGGCTTTCGCACTTTTGAGCTGCCGCTCAATCGGGGTGCGCCAGGTGCTTACGGCACACTGCTGAGATGTTCCCAGAGGATCATCGTCCCGATTGCGAACAGGCCAAACCCTCCGAGGGTCTCCGCAATCCGACCGAAACGGCCGCCGACATAGCGGCCAACGATTAGGCCTGCCGAACTCATCAGCATGGTTGTTACGCCGATCACAATGGCGATGATCAATATATTCACCTGCATGAAGGCCAGCGAGACCCCGACGGCCATGGCGTCGATCGATGTACCGATTGCAGTTATGATCGTAGCCCAGAGTGAGGTGGCGCGAGGTTCATCCTCGGCGCGTGTCCAGGCCTGTAGCGCCATATGAGTGCCGACCCCTGCGAGCAGGATAAAAGCGATCCAATGATCAACCTCGGCGACATATTGTGAAGCCACGACGCCCGCGAGCCAGCCAAGCAAAGGGGTGATGGCCTCTATCACGCCAAAGATTGCTCCGGTGCGCAAGATCATCGCGAGATTTGGACGACCGTCCGTGGTGCCCTTACCGATGGAGGCAACAAAGGCATCAATCGACATGGAGACGGCAAGGATGCCGATGGAAATTGGAGTCATGGATGGTTCCCCGGGGGCTGTGTCGGGCGATACATGGACTCCGCCCGCAGAGCCACTTCGCCACGGTCTTGCGAAACCCGTTGGGCCAGACACGCCACGCGGCTTCTCCGCGAGTATGTTGACGTGCCCCCGCTGCGAAAGCGGTCGCTACTCCCCGATGGCATTCACATGGGATTGCTGTCCAGGAAAGTCAAGCAGAATCATAATCTTATAATGAAAGTCATTCGCAAATACGCGTCAATAACCTAGTCCGAACTCAGTGCCGATATCTCGATCGGGATGCGCCGGCTTCGTATGTCCGCTCCGCCCGCATTGCCGACCTTTCAAATGCCCGTGCGTGATCTGGATATGACCAGCCTCCCTTTCGGGCCTTCTTTGCGATGAAAGCCCGAAAGGGATTGAAGAGTGCTTAGCCGATGTCAAAACTCACGCCCTGCGCCAATGGCAACTCGCGCGAGTAGTTCACGGTGTTGGTGGCGCGGCGCATATAGGCTTTCCAGGCGTCTGATCCGCTTTCGCGCCCGCCGCCGGTTTCCTTCTCGCCACCAAAGGCGCCGCCGATTTCCGCCCCTGAGGTGCCGATATTGACATTCGCAATCCCGCAGTCGGACCCGGCCGCCGACAGGAACAGTTCTGCCTCGCGCAGATCCAGCGTGTAGATGGTGGAGGACAGGCCTGCGCCCACGTCGTTCTGCGCGGCGATGGCATCCTCAAGATCCGTGTAAGGCATGACGTAGAGCACCGGTGCAAAGGTTTCTTCGCAGACGATGCCCTGCTGGGCGTCCATCTCCACCAGTGCCGGGCGGTGGTAAAACGCCTCCGGATGGCCCGCATCAACGCGTTCGCCGCCGGTGAGTTTACCGCCGAGCTTTTTAGCCTCAGCCAATGCGCGCTCCATCCCTTCGGACGCGCGCTGGTCAATCAGCGGGCCGACAAGCGCGTCCGTAGTCAGCGGTGAACCGATCGTGACGGTTTCATAGGCTTTGCGAAGACGCGGCAGGAATTCGTCATAGATCGAGGCATGCACAAACACCCGGCGCTGCGTGGTGCAACGCTGCCCGGCAGTGCCCATCGCGCCAAAGGCAATGGCCGCAAGCGCCATGTCCTGATCGGCCGACGGGCAGACGATGCCTGCATTGTTGCCGCCGAGTTCAAGGATCGCCTTGCCAAAGCGCTGGGCGACACGCGGGCCGACCTCACGCCCCATGCGGGTGGAGCCGGTGGCGGAGATGACCGGCACCTTCGCATGATCGACGAGGATTTCGCCGATCTCACGATCGCCGATCAGCAGCGTCAGCAGCCCCTCCGGTGCATCACCAAACCGTTCTACCGCGCGGGCAAAGACAGCCGCACAGGCTAGTGAAATAAGCGGGGTCTTCTCGCTTGGTTTCCAGATCACCGGATCGCCGCAAACCAGCGCAAGCGCGGCATTCCAGGACCAGACCGCTGCCGGGAAGTTGAAGGCGGAAATGACACCCACAGGGCCAATCGGATGCCATTGTTCCATCATCCGGTGGCCGGGGCGTTCGGTGGCAATGGTCAGCCCGTAAAGCTGGCGCGACAACCCGACGGCAAAATCGCAGATGTCGATCATTTCCTGGATTTCGCCCAACCCTTCGGAGGCAATCTTGCCGACCTCAATGGAGATGATGCGGCCCAGGTCCTCCTTCGCGGCGCGCAGTTCTTCGCCCAGAAGGCGCACAAGCTCCCCCCTTCTCGGGGCGGGGGTGTCGCGCCAGGCGGGGAAGGCGGCAACGGATTTGTCAATTTCCGCGCGCGCCGCCGTGGCGTCCATATCCTGAACGCGGGCAATCTCTGTTCCCGTCACGGGCGAAATCACTGGCGTATCGCCTTTGGTAAAATCAGCCTCGGCAACGCCAAGGCGCGTCAGAATGGCGTTGATTTCAGATTTCACGTCGGTTTGCGCATCCATCGGACTATCCCTTTCAGATATCGGTTCGCGGCGGACTATAGCGCAGGCCTACATGCGTTAACATCGTGGAAATATCGGAGATGGATGAGCGGATGTCATGCAGGGTGGCGGGTGCCGAAGCCTCCGGCGGAGTATTTTGGCAGACAAGAAGGGGGTTAACAAAAGGTTAAGATAGTGCCCTCTTGCGACTGATGCGTGTCTTTATCCAGCGGGAAAAAGCATGGACAACGGGGCTGGCGGCACCGGCCGGGGTGACCAGCCAATAGGCGTTTTCCGTGATCAGGGGTTTGCCCGCAAGCGGGGTCAGCGTGCCATTGTCCAACTCATCCTCAATCAGATAACGCGGCAGTAATGCCGCGCCCAGCCCGTGAGTGGCGGCCACGATGATCATCTGGAACTGATCATACATGCGGCCATGCGGCGCACGGGTATCCAGGCCCTGAAGCTGAAACCAATCGGCCCATTGGTTGGGTCGCGTTTCCAGATGCAGAAGGGGCGCCTGTGTCAGGTCGGACGGGGCAGCAATCCCGTGCTGGTTCTGGAATTCGGGGGCTGCCACGGCGAGGATTTCCTCGCCACACAGGCGTGACATCTGGGTATCGGGCCAATCATCCTGACCGTGATGAATGGCGAGGTCGAACCGTTCTTCTTCAAAGCTGAAGGGGCGCAGACGGGTGGCCAGGCTGACCTCAACTTCGGGGTTCAGCGCTTCAAACTCGCTTATGCGGGGGATCAGCCAGCGCGACGCAAAGGTCGACAGCGTGGCGATGCGCAAGCTGTGGCGCGCATTCCCCGCCGTGACTGCACGGGTCACCGTCTGGCGCAGGCGTTCAAGATCAATCGCAAGATCGGCGGCAAAGCTTTCGCCCGCATCGGTCAGCGCAACGCGGCGGCCATTGCGGCGGAACAGTGTAAATCCCAGCTGGCCCTCAAGGTCTTTGACCTGACGGCTGATCGCGCTCTGGGTAAGGTGCAATTCTTCTGCGGCAGAGGTGAAACTGCCATGACGCGCCGCGCACTCAAACGCGCGTAAGGCGGCGAGGGAGGGGATCTGTTTCATGCGCAAACCTCACTAATCTTTGCGGTATTAGTGATTTTTTCTTGGGTAGGCAATGACTAGGATGCGCGTAAAAATTGGGGCATTCTGCGCGTGAGGGAGCGATATGAAAAGAATCGTCACATTGGGTCTGGGCAAGGTCGGCACGCTGGCCGCGACGCTGCTGAAACAGGCGGGATTTGAAGTTTTGGGCGTCGACATGCGCATTGACGGGCGCGATTTTCCCTTTGATGTCAAAGTGCTGGATCTTAGCGATCCGGATGCCCTTCTACCGGTGTTCGCAGAGGTCGATGCGGTGCTGTCCTGCCTACCCTATCACCTCAACGTGGCGATTGCAGAGCGCGCCCATGCGGCTGGGATTCACTATTTCGATCTGACCGAGGATGTGCCGACGACCCAGGCGATCATTGAGATGGCCAAGACGGCCAAGGGGCTGATGGCGCCGCAGTGTGGTCTGGCACCGGGGTTCGTTGGCATTGTGGGTGCGGACCTGATCGGCCAGTTTGACCATTGCCGCAGTTGCAAGATGCGCGTAGGCGCGCTGCCGCAGAACCCGACCGGGCTGATGGGCTATGCGTTCAACTGGTCGCCGGAGGGGGTGGTCAATGAATACCTCAACGATTGCGAAGTCATCGAGGGTGGCGAACGCAAATGGGTCAGCCCGATGGAATGGCACGAAATCCACTACATCGACGGGGTAAAGCTGGAAGCGTTCACGACTTCGGGCGGGCTTGGCACGATGTGCGACACCTACCACGGAAAGGTCGATAATATTGACTATAAGACAATGCGTTACCCTGGGCATATGGAGTTGATGAATTTCTTCTTTCATGAGCTTCTTATGCGGGAGCGGCGACAGGAAGCCGGTGAAATTCTGGTCAATGCCAAGCCGCCGGTCGAGGATGACGTCGTCTACGTTCATATCGCCGCCGAAGGTGAAATCGACGGGCGCCTCGCGCGGCGTGAATTCGTGCGGGGATACAGGCCCGTGGATGTTGCAGGCAAACAGCGCACCGCCATCGCCTGGACAACTGCCGGGTCTGTCGTTGCGGTGATCGAGATGGTGCGCGACGGAGTGCTGCCCAATCATGGGTTCCTCAAGCAAGAGGACATTCCGCTCGATCATTTCCTTGCAACCACTACGGGGGCGCTTTACGCGGCAGAATAATGGCGAATTTCAAACGGTCGGACCGGGTGGCAAACCTGCAACTCTCCGAGATCGTCAAGATTTCAGAAGCGGCGCGCGCGCGCCAGGCGGCGGGCCACGATGTTCTGACCTTCGGCACCGGGGAGCCGGACTTCCCGACACCTGATCACGTGATTGAAGCCGCCCATCAGGCAGCGCTTTCCGGCGACACGGGCTATCCTCCAACGGGTGGCAAGCCCGCGCTGAAAGAGGCGATAGCAGCGGATTGCACCCGGTTTGCCGGTTTCACTCCGAACACGGATGAGATCCTTGTGTCCACCGGGGCAAAACAGGTGATTTCAAACGCTTTCGCGGCCACTGTGAATCCCGGCGATGAGGTCATCATTCCGGCGCCGTTCTGGACAAGTTACGGTGATATTGTCGATTTTTGCCAAGGGGTTATGGTCAATGTGCCCTGCGAAGCGGAGGCCGGGTTCTGCATCACGCCGGATGAGCTTGAGGCCGCGATTACTGACAAAACCCGCTGGCTGTTGCTGAATTCTCCCGGCAACCCGTCAGGCGCGATGTATTCCGGCGACGAACTGGCCGCGCTGGCCGATGTGCTGCGCCGTCATCCCCATGTCTGGGTGCTGTCGGACGAGATTTACCAGCACATCACCTATGAACCCTTCACCTCTTTCCGCATCGCGGCGCCGGACCTTGCCGACCGGACCCTGATCGTAAACGGCGCGTCAAAATCCTACGCCATGACCGGCTGGCGGCTGGGCTGGGGGATCGGCCCGGCGGAACTGATCAAGGCGATGACGGCGGTGCAGGGGCAATCGACCTCCGGTGCCTCCTCGATCTCGCAGGCGGCCGCACTCGCCGCGCTCACCGGGCCGCAAAACCTGCTTGCCGAACGGTGTGATGCCTTCCGTGCGCGGCGGGATATGGTCGTGGCCGCACTGAATGATATCGACGGGCTGACCTGCCCGGTACCGGGAGGTGCGTTTTATGTGTTTCCGAACTGTGCAGGGCTGTTTGGCCGGGTGACACCCGAGGGCACGACCCTGAACACCGATGCCGATGTCTGCAACTATATCCTTGAGGCGGGCAATGTCGCGCTGGTGCCGGGGCGCGCCTTTGGCCTGCCTGGGCATTTCCGCCTGTCCTATGCCTATTCCGACGATGAACTTACCGAAGGCTGCGCGCGTATTGCCGCAGCGCTTGCCCGATTGAAAGGAGCCTGAGTAATGGCCAGAGACCTCGCCCCGCAAAGCCGACCGGAGCTTTCGAGCTTCAACTGGGAGGATCCCTTCCTGCTCAACGATCAGCTGAGCGAAGACGAACGCATGGTGCGTGACAGCGCCGCCGCCTATGCTGCCGAAAAACTGATGCCCCGGATCGAAGATGCCTTCGCCAGCGAGGAAACCGACCCTGCAATTTTCGCCGAAATGGGTGAAATGGGCCTGCTTGGGATTACCGTGCCTGAGGCCTATGGCGGGCTGGGCGCGGGTTATGTGACCTACGGCCTTGTCGCGCGCGAAGTGGAGCGCGTGGACAGCGGATACCGATCCATGATGAGCGTGCAGTCGTCACTGGTGATGTATCCGATCTACGCCTATGGCACCGAAGAACAACGGAAAAAATACCTTCCGGGGCTTGCAGCAGGCACGCTTATTGGTTGCTTCGGCCTGACCGAGCCGGACGCAGGCAGCGACCCGGCGGGCATGAAAACCACGGCGAAAAAGACCGATGGCGGCTATGTTCTGAACGGGTCCAAAATGTGGATTTCCAACAGCCCGATTGCTGATGTCTTTGTTGTCTGGGCAAAATCCGAAGCCCATGGGGGCAAGATCAGGGGGTTCGTCCTTGAAAAGGGGATGAAGGGGCTGTCCGCACCGAAAATCGAAAAGAAACTGTCGCTGCGCGCCTCCATCACCGGGGAGATTGTGATGGACGGTGTCGAAGTGGGCGAGGACGCGTTGCTGCCCGATGCCGAAGGGCTGAAGGGGCCGTTTGGCTGCCTTAATCGCGCGCGTTACGGCATCAGCTGGGGGGCGATGGGCGCAGCAGAGGCGTGCTGGCATGCGGCGCGACAATATGGGCTGGACCGGAAGCAATTTAATAAGCCACTGGCGCAGACGCAGCTGTTTCAGAAGAAGCTTGCCGATATGCAGACGGAAATCACGCTGGGCTTGCAGGGCAGCCTTCGGCTTGGTCGCTTGATGGATGAAGGCCGCGCCGCGCCGGAGATGATTTCGCTGATGAAACGGAACAACTGCGGCAAGGCGTTGGATGTGGCGCGGCTTGCGCGGGATATGCATGGCGGCAACGGGATTAGCCAGGAATTCCCGGTGATCCGCCATATGGTGAATCTCGAAACGGTGAACACCTATGAAGGCACACATGACGTGCATGCGTTGATCCTCGGACGGGCGCAGACGGGTCTTCAGGCGTTTTTCTGAGGCGCTCATCAAGCCCGCACGGGCTTTCTTCGCGAGAAAGGCTTGTCAGAGGCTGACGAGCGGCAAAGGGGACGGACATGGATCGCGCGGATATCGTTCATGAGGCGTTTCTGAAACGCGTTGCGTCAGGGGATTTACCGGAGGGGCGTGCACCCGGCGGACCGCTTGTGCCGGAAGAGGCCGTGGCGATTTTCCGGGCGCAGTGCCTTTCCCGCAACCTCGACCGCACCAGCCGCAAGATGCAGGCTGCCGGGCAGGGCTATTACACCATCGGTTCCTCGGGTCATGAGGGTATGGCGGCGGTGGCCTCCGCCCTGCGCTCGGATGATATGGCGTTTCTTCACTACCGCGACGGGGCGTTTCAGACGCGTCGCAGCGCGCAGGTGCCGGGCACAACGCCAACCTGGGACATGTTGCTGAGTTTCGCAACCTCCGTCGAAGACCCGATTTCCGGCGGGCGGCACAAGGTGCTTGGCTCCAAGGCACTGATGATCCCGCCGCAAACCTCCACCATCGCGTCACATCTGCCGAAAGCGGTGGGCGCGGCCTATTCCATCGGCCTTGCCAAACGGCACGCGCCGGAGCATCGGGTGCTTGATGACACCTCTATTGTCATGTGCAGCTTCGGCGATGCGTCCTCAAACCATTCGACCGCACAGGGCGCGTTCAACACCGCCGCCTGGACCTCGTTCCAGTCTGTGCCGCTTCCATTGCTTTTTGTCTGCGAAGACAATGGGATAGGGATTTCCGTGCGCACGCCACGGGGATGGGTGCGGGCGAATTTCGAAAACCGCCCGGGCCTCAAGTATTTCTCTGCGGACGGGCTCGACATCTATGACACTTACCGCGTTGCCGCCGAGGCCACAGCCTACGTGCGTGACCGCAAAAAGCCTGCGTTCCTGCATCTGAACCTTGTGCGGCTCTACGGACATGCGGGGTCTGACATGCAGGCCACCTATCTGCCCAAGGATGTGTTTGAAGGCTGGGAAAGCGATGATCCGCTGTTGCATTCCGTGCGGCTGCTGGACCAGGCCGGGGCGTTGCCCGCAGCAGAGGCGCTGTCGATCTATGAACAGACAGCGGCCCAATGCACCCGCGTCGCCGCAGAAGCGGTGACCCGGCCCCGGCTACAGACCGCCGATCAGGTGATGGCCTCGCTTATTCCGCCCGCGCGGGAATGCGCGCCGACAAACGGGCCATCCGACGCCGATAGGCAGGCTGTTTTCGGGAATGATTACAGGCAATTAGATGCCCCACAGCCGATGTCGCGTCTGATCAACTGGGCGCTGACGGACCTGATGCTTGAACATCGCGAAATCGCCGTGATGGGCGAAGATGTGGGCCGGAAGGGTGGTGTTTATGGGGTGACGCAGAAGCTCTGCGATCGCTTTGGCGTGGATCGGGTGATCGACACGCTGCTGGATGAGCAGAGCATCCTCGGCCTTGCGATTGGCATGGCGCATAACGGGTTTGTCCCGATGCCGGAAATCCAGTTCCTTGCCTATTTGCACAATGCGGAGGATCAACTGAGGGGCGAGGCGGCGACGCTGCCGTTCTTCTCAAACGGGCAGTTCACCAACCCGATGGTGATCCGTATCGCGGGGCTTGGCTATCAGAAGGGGTTCGGCGGGCATTTCCATAACGATAATTCGCTGGCGGTGCTGCGCGATATTCCGGGCATTGTGATCGCCTGTCCGTCGCGCGGGGCGGATGCGGCACGGATGCTGCGTGAATGTGTGCGACTCGCGCGTGAGGAACAGCGCGTTGTGGTGTTTGTTGAGCCGATTGCGCTTTACCCGATGCGGGATCTGCATGTGGAAAAAGACGCGGCTTGGATGGATATCTATCCCGGCCCGGATGAGGTGATCGCATTAGATGAGGTTGGCGTCACAGGAGACGGAGCGCTGGCAATCCTGACCTATGGCAATGGGCATTACTTGAGCCAACAAGCGGCGAAGGTGCTGAAAGATAACGGAATATCGACACGCGTAATCGACATGCGCTGGCTTGCGCCCCTGCCTGTTGAGGGGGTTTTGGCGGCACTGGAAGGGGCGGAAAAGGTGCTGATCGTTGATGAATGCCGCGTCACGGGAAGCCAGTCCGAAGCCCTGATGGCGTTGCTCCATGAACAGACGGACCTGCCCCATGCCCGCATTGCCGCAGAGGACAGTTTCATCGCCACTGGTCCGGCCTATGCGGCCACGATGCCGTCACGGGACAGCATTGTTGCAGCGGCGGAAAAGCTGTGGGGGCAGCAATGAAACAGACAGCGGTTGTCATCGCGCCAGGGCGCGGCACCTATAACAAGGCTGAACTTGGCTACCTTGCCCGTCATCACTCGGATCGTGCTGACCTGATTTCTGGGTTTGATGCGTTTCGAGCGACACAGGGGCAGGAAAGCCTCTCTGCCCTTGATGGCGCGGCACGGTTCTCGGGTGCAAAGCATACAAGCGGCGACAATGCCTCCGGCCTGATCCATGCCTGTGCCTACGCTGATTTTCTTGCGATTGACCGCGATCGCTATGACATTATTGCTGTCACAGGCAATTCCATGGGCTGGTATATTGCGCTGACCTGCGCCGGGGCGGTGACACCGCTGGGTGGGTTTGAGATCGTGAACACGATGGGCACGCTCATGCATCAGCGCGGCGAAGGCGGGCAGCTGATCTATCCCATCACGGATGAAAACTGGCAGGAAGTTCCGGGGCGGCGTGCGGCAGTTTTGGAGACAGTTGCTGCAATAAATCATCGTGCGGATCACGCGCTGCACCTGTCCATTGATCTGGGCGGAATGCTGGTTCTGGCGGGGGATGATGCGGGGATTGCCGCCTTTGAACGGGCGATGCCTGCGGTCGGACGATTTCCTCTGCGCCTGCCCAATCACGCGGCTTTCCACACCGAAATGATGGAAGCCGTTGCTGCCGAAGGGCGCGCGCGGCTTGGGGTGAAAATGTTCGATCAGCCCAATCTGCCGCTGATCGACGGGCGCGGCGCTATATGGTGGCCGGGTGCGACCGATACGGCTGTGATACATGGCTACACACTTGGACATCAGGTAACCCAAGCCTATGATTTTACATTAGCAATTCGCGTTGCCATGCGCGAATTCATGCCCGATGCCCTGATTGTTCTTGGCCCCGGTGAAACGCTGGGTGGGGCGGTGGCACAGTCGATGATCGCCGCAAACTGGCGCGGGATCGACAGCAAGGCGGCGTTCCAGACGGCGCAGGCGGCAACGCCACGGCTCCTGTCGATGGGACGAGCGGATCAACGCCCCCTTGTAACGGGGTAGCCCGGTTTTTTGAGTATTTTTGGCGAAGCGAAACAGGCATAAGCCGGGGGAGGCTTCGGAGGCGATTCTCTTGGGTGAGGCGCATATATTCTTTGATGAGGGGCCGCTTGGCACGGGCACGTGGTTTCGCCTGCCCGATCAGGTCATCATCGCATGGACGCCTGCGGAGGTTCCCTCGGCGATGTCGGCGATAAAGTCAGCACAGGCCGCTGGGAAGTGGATCGCGGGATATGCTGCTTACGAATTGGGATATGTGCTCGAACCGAAGCTCGCACCGCTCATGCCGCAGGACCGTGATACGCCGCTTTTGTGTTTCGGGGTGTTTGATGGGCCGGAGGTGGGCGATCTTGCCCCGCCCGGCGGCGGGTTGAACAAGCCTCTGCCGATCTGGGATATGGCACGCTACCAGGCGGCTTTTGATCGGGTCAAATCCTATATTGGGGCGGGTGATTGTTATCAGATCAACCTGACATTTCCGATGCAGGCGGATTGGTCCGGTGATCCCCTGGCGCTTTATGCAGAGCTGGCCAAACGGCAGCCGGTCCGCCACGGTGCCTTTGTAGATCTGGGGGTGGGGCCGGTGCTTTTGTCACGCTCGCCTGAGCTGTTCTTTCGAACCGTAGACGGGATAATAGAGACGCTGCCGATGAAGGGAACGATCGCGCGCGGTCTGACCCCTGAAGAAGATGAGGCGCGTGTCAAATGGCTTGCTGCGGACGAAAAAAACCGGGCTGAAAACCTGATGATTGTAGACCTTTTACGGAATGATATCAGCCGGATAGCTGAACCTGCTTCGGTCGAGGTGCCGGAATTGTTCAGGGTTGAAACCTACGCCACCGTGCATCAGATGGTTAGCCGGGTGCGTGCGCACCTGGGGGATGTGGACCTGCCACATATCTTTCGGGCGCTGTTTCCCTGCGGGTCGATTACCGGGGCACCAAAACTCAGAGCGATGGAAATCATCCGGGAACTGGAACCGGAACCGCGCGGTGCCTATTGCGGGGCGATTGGTTGGGCCGGGCCGGATGGGCGGTCCTCTTTCAATGTGGCAATCCGCACGATCAGCCTGTTTGACGGTGGTCGCGCCCGGCTCAATGTCGGTGGCGGCGTGGTCTGGGATTCAACCGCGCCCAGTGAGTATGAAGAGGCGCTCTGGAAGGCGCGCTATGCGGATTTGACATGAGTGATGTCAGGGTAATCGAAACCATGGGCTGGTATCCCGGTGAAGGGGTGCAGCGGCGTAACCTGCATCTGGCGCGGATGGAGCGAACGGCGCTGGACCTGGGGTATCCCTTGGACCGGACGAAGGCTGATGCGGCGCTGGATGACGTCAAGGCTGAAAGCCCACAGCGGCTTCGGCTGACCCTGGGGGCGGGTGGTGATTTGCGACTGGAACGAGCCGATCTGATACCGGTGAAATCACCGTGGCGTATCTCTGTTTCACCTGTCCGGCTGCAGTCAGATGATCCCTGGCTTCGGATCAAGACAACGCAGCGCGAGCTTTACGACAGCACCAGGGCGGCGCTTCCCGAAGGGGTGGATGAAGTTATCTTTCTAAATGAAAACAATAATATATGCGAAGGCACCATTACAAATGTCTTTGTCGAGAGGAAAGATCGGCTGTTAACCCCGCCGCTGCATGCCGGGGTGCTGCCGGGTATCCTGCGGCAGGGTTTGATTGCGCGCGGCAATGCAGAAGAAGCCGATCTGACCACCGATGACCTTAAAGGTGGGGATGCGTTCTATGTCGGCAATTCCCTGCGTGGGCTCATCCCGGCAGTTCTTGTCTGATCACTCGGCAGCCTGTCGGAGCACCTGTTCCTCTGTATGATGGATGTAGTCACGGGTGATTGGGACGTTGTCGATCTGCTTGGCCAACTGAACCTGAAAAACCACCTGATGCTGCATGCGAAACGCCATTTCGGAGGCCACCAGATAGTAGCGCCACATCCGGCAAAACCGTTCGTCATATAGCTTCAGCGCCGCATCGCGCCGCGCCATGAACCGATCATGCCAGGCCTTCAGCGTTTCCGCGTAATGCAGGCGCCAGACTTCGATATCGGTTGCCCAGAGGCCTTCATGTTCAACCGCCGCGGCCATTTCGCTCATCGCGGGCACATAACCGCCGGGGAATATATATTTGGCGATCCATGGGCTGGTCCGCCCCGGCGGTGTTCCGCGCCCGATGGTGTGGATCAACGCAACACCGTCATCCGTCAGCAAATCATGCACATGTCGGAAATATTCGCGGTAGTGCGGCACGCCAACGTGTTCGAACATGCCAACGGAAACGATCCGGTCAAACGGCCCGGCCACCGTGCGATAGTCCTGCAGACGCAAGTCGATCCGATCCTGCAATCCGGCGGCACGCACCCGTTCCTGCCCGACTTTCAGCTGCTCTTCTGAGAGCGTTACACCGACCACCCGCGCGCCGTAGTCCTGCGCAAGTGTCAGCGCCATGCCGCCCCAACCGCAGCCGATATCGAGCACCCGCATATCCGGCTGAAGCAGCAGCTTGGCCGCGATATGGGCCTTTTTCTGGACCTGCGCCTGTTCGAGCGTATCATTTGGCGATCGGAAATAGGCGCAGCTGTATTGTTTATCCTCATCCAGGAAGAGATCGTATAATTCACCTGATAAATCATAGTGATGCGCGACGTTTCTGCGGGCGCGCCCGATTGGGTTGAACTGTTGCAACCGACGAAAGAGCGGCGCAACCCAGCCCTCAAAACCCAGCCCGATACCGAATTCGATGTTTGACAATGCCAGGCGAAAGAAGCCGTAAAGATCATCCCCATCAATCGTCATGCGGCCGTCCATATAGGCCTCTCCGATCGCAAGTTCGGGGTTGATGAGGAATTTGCGCCCAAACCCGGGATCGTCAAACCGAAGCGTGACGCGCGGCTGGCTGTTATCGCCAAATCTGTGGCTGGTGCCATCTGGCATTCGGATGGTCAGGTCACCCGTCCGGATGAGCTTTCCAACCATTCTGAGAAACATTCTGTTCCACATATCATACCCCCAATCCCGGCCACGGGTCGTGGGTCTGCTCGTTTGTTATCTGGTCATTGACCGGGCCGGTTTCCTCCTCTCATCAGGCATAATTTAGGATCAGGAGGGTTTGCTGTCCAGTTTTCGCAGCCTAGCGGGGCCATTGCGGCCCAAACACGCCTGAATCCCGGCGGAATCACCCTTTCCCGGTTGACTTCGCCCAGTCAAAAGGCTGTATCGGCGCGAACAGAATTCTGTGCCCTGAAGGGGATCGTCATGCACGCCTATCGTAGCCACACCTGTGCCGAACTGACCCGCGATGCCGTTGGTCAAACTGTCCGCCTTTCAGGCTGGGTTCATCGTATCCGGGATCATGGCGGCGTATTGTTCATTGATCTGCGTGACCACTACGGCGTGACGCAGGTTCTGTGCGACCCGGATTCGCCCGTCTTTGCCGAGGTCGAAAAACTGCGGTCCGAATGGTGCGTTCGGATTGATGGCGAGGTGAAGGCGCGGGATGACAGCCTGATCAACCCCAAGCTGCCAACCGGGGAGATAGAGGTCTATATCCGCGATATGGAAGTTCTGGGCGCAGCAGAAGAACTGCCGCTGATGGTCTTTGGTGATCAGGAGTATCCCGAGGAAACCCGGCTGTCCTATCGTTACCTTGATCTTCGTCGTGAGGCGATGCAGCGCAATATGGTGCTGCGGTCCGATGTTGTGGCCTCGATCCGCCGCCGTATGTGGGATGCGGAGTTTCGTGAATATCAAACGCCGATCATCACCGCTTCCAGTCCCGAAGGTGCGCGCGATTTCCTGGTGCCGAGCCGCCTGCATCCCGGTAAATTCTATGCATTGCCGCAGGCACCGCAGCAGTTCAAACAGCTGATCATGGTCAGCGGCTTTGACAAATATTTCCAGATCGCGCCCTGTTTCCGCGACGAAGATCCGCGCGCTGACCGCTCCCCCACCGATTTCTACCAGCTTGATATGGAGATGAGCTTTGTCTCTCAGCAG
>CAYTUW010000049.1:0-15495 GCA_964441435.1 uncultured Rhodobacterales bacterium | reverse complement strand
TCGACGGGAAAGCCTTTGCCGCAAAAGTGCGCGGGCAGATCGCGGAACATGTGGCACGTTTGAAGGCGGATCATAACATCACACCGGGATTGGCCGTGGTGCTTGTGGGTGAAGATCCTGCAAGCGAAGTTTATGTGGCGGCCAAGCATAAAAACACCGTTGAGGCGGGCATGGCGTCTTTTGAACACAAATTGCCAGCAGATGTGCCGGAAGAAGAGCTGTTTGCGCTGATCGACAAGCTGAATGCCGACCCCGCGGTTCATGGCATCCTGTGCCAGTTTCCTGTGCCCGATCACCTGGATGAGCGCCGGGTTGTGGCGCGGATTGATCCTGCAAAGGATGTGGATGGGCTGAGTGTCGTCAACGCGGGGTTGTTGGCAAGCGGGGAGAAGGGATTGGTGTCCTGCACGCCGCTTGGGTGCCTGATGCTGCTGCGCGATCAGCTTGGCGATATGACGGGAAAGGAGGCGGTGGTTATCGGGCGTTCGAACCTGTTTGGCAAGCCGATGGCTCAGTTGCTTCTTGGTCAGAATTGCACCGTTACGATTGCCCATTCGCGGACACGTGATCTGGCCGATGTGTGCCGCAGGGCCGATATACTCGTGGCGGCTGTTGGCCGGGCGGAGATGGTGAAAGGCGACTGGGTAAAGCCCGGCGCAACGGTAATTGACGTGGGCATCACACGTGTGCCGCACCCGGAAAAACCCGGCAAAACGAAACTTCTGGGCGATGTGGATTTTGCATCCGCTGCTGCGGTCGCGGCGGCAATCACCCCGGTTCCCGGCGGTGTCGGGCCAATGACAATCGCCTGTCTTCTGGCCAACACGCTGACCGCCTGCTGCCGGGCGAACGGGCTGGCGGAGCCGGAGGGGCTGACCGCCTAATCCCTGAAATTCGGCGCGCGGGTCTCCATTCCGGCCATCACAGCCTCCATCTGGTTGGGTGATCCGATCAGCGGTTCCTGAAGCTCAGCTTCCAGCAGCAGTGCGTCCGCGTCATTGAGAAGCCCCGCGCGGGAAATCATGTCTTTCCCCGCGCGCACGGCGTCAGGGTTGCGCCCGGCGATTGTGGTTGCGAGTTCAGTGGCCCGCGCCAGTGGATCGTTGTGAAGCTCCGTCACGAAACCCCATTCAAGTGCCTGATGCGCCTCGAACACTTCTGCGGTGTAGGTCAGGCGCCTCAGCACATCTTCGCGCACCAGACGCCGCGCGGTGACCATCAGGCCCATGTCGGGAATGATACCCCATTTCCCTTCCATCACGGCGAATTTGCAGTCGGGTGCTGCTACACGCATATCCGCGCCCATCATGATCTGAAGTCCGCCGCCATAGGCCAGCCCCTGCACGGCGGCGATCACCGGCATCGGCAGTTCCCGCCAGACGATGGCAACATGTTGAAAGAGGTTGGATTGCCCGTGCGTGCGTGCGGTTATCCCGCCGCCTTCTGCCGCGATCTGGGCGAGTTTGGGCATCGCCATCAGGTCGAGCCCGGAACAAAAGGATGGCCCGTCTCCCGCCAGGACCACGGCACGAACATCCTTGCGCGGCTTCAATGCCTCGCCTGCGGCAGAAAGCGCCTCCAGCATCTCAAGATCGAGCGCATTGCGCTTGTCCGCGCGGGTCATGGTGATGGTGGCGACGCGGTCGCTATGGGTGATGGTGACGCGGTCTGTCATCGGAGCTCTCCATTTCAGGCCAGCCTCGCTCGCCCGGGGGCGATTGCCAAGCCTGCCGTTGCGTCGGTTCAGGTGGGCACCGGCACCATGGTTCCCAGCATTTGCGCCACCTGTTTCCCGCGCTGATCGCCGTCATAGGCGAAGATCAGGCTTTCCACCGTTATCAGGCGCCGCCCGGCACGGATTACTCGCCCTTCGGCCAGCAGATGGGTGCCCTGCCCGGGTGCCAGCAGGTTGATTTTCATCTCTACGGTCAGAACCTCCTGCCCGCTCGCCATCAGGGATAATGCGGCGTATCCCGCCGCACTGTCGCCAAGCGCGAACGTGAGACCGGCATGAGCGTACCCATGTTGCTGGCCTGAAATCTCGGTGATCGGAGCGCTGATTTGACAATAGCCGGGAGAAGGAAGTTTCAGGGTTGCGTTGAAGGTTTTCATCAGGCCCTGACGCGCAAAGCTCGCCTGAATATTCTGTTCAGAGATGGTTTCTGTTGGTGCAGACATTTGTGCGATTCCTTTGCTATCCGGCTCCCCAGAGCAAACCCGGGTGAACATCTTTGTCAACCTGAGGCGGTAAGCGGTTGTTTTATACAACTTTATCCGTTAGTGGGGATGGGAGTGTGGGAAAGTTAAGTGGTTGTGGAATGAAGCCAAACTGGCGCGAGTTCCGGGTAATTTTGTTTTCGCCTGTCGTTATGGTGTCCTGTGTCGCCATGACGATTACCAGTGCGATAGCTGGCCCGTTTGGAACATTTAATCTGTTATCCCTTCCTCAACGCTTCGTCTTTTGGGGTATAATTACGGCTCTGGTCGCGGGTGGGATCATTTGTGCGCGCTGTGCCAGCCGCAGGCTTCAAAACGGCCTTTCCCGGTGGCAGGCAAATGTACTGATGTCATTTTGCGCGGCCATTGTTTGTGTCGGTTTGGTACGGTGGGTTGCTGCCCTTTTTGACAAGACGTTGATGGTGCATTTTCCGGAATTTGTTGTTCTGGTTCTACTGGTCTTCTTTCTCTACCTGGTGATCTTTTGGCTGCAGGACTACCTGGCCATGCGCAGGTCGGGTGAAATCAGACTCATGCGTCGACTTTCCGATGATAAACGCGGGCCATTGCTGCGCATATCGGTAAAGGATCATTACGTGGAAGTATTCACGGTGCAGGGTGTTCAACGTCTCAGGATGCGTTTCAGCGATGCCATTGAACAGGCCGAAGGCATTGACGGGTTCTGCGTTCACCGTTCCCATTGGGTTGCCCGAGAGGCCATTCTGTCAGCACATCGCCGTAAGGGCAAAGTAGTGCTTCAGCTTGTTGATGGCAGTGAGGTCCCGGTAAGTCGGACATATCTTTCGAATGTCGAAGACGGAGGTTGGCTTTAGCCGGGGGCCGCCCAATTTCCGTTAAGGTAAGAACCGATCCGCTACGCTGCGACGGGCGCGCGGCATCGGGATCATGACGGGTGGGTGGGCCAGCAGGATCGCGCGGGCCTCTGGCCCCATCAGGTCTGACAGCACGCTCTCATTGCTGCGAAGCCCCCCGGTATAGGTGCCAAAGGCGGGCAGGATGAGGCGCGCATCATCAAACAGGAAGGCGGGCCGCGTGATGGCGCGTTTGGGCAGCCGCGCCTTGGGGTGGTAGTGGCCGGAAATTTCGCCAGTTGCATCGGTTTCGGCGATATGACGGAAGGTGAAGGCCGCCAGAGTGAACTCCGCCAGATGGCTGCCACCAAATTCCAGCGGGCCGGGGTCATGGTTGCCCTCTATCCAGATCCAGCGCCGCCCGGCCATGAGGCGCGAAAGCAGTGAAGTTTCCGTCTCCGGCAAGCCGTCCGCCGCCGCAAGATCGTCGAAACTGTCGCCAAGGCAGATGACGGTACCGGCCCCGGTGCTGGACAGATCGGCGTCAAGTTTTGAAAGCGTGTCCAGCCCCTCATAAGGCGGGAGCAGCGCGCCACCCCGCCGTGCCATGCGTTCAGATTTGCCAAGATGGAGGTCAGATACGCAGAGCAGGCGCTGTTCCGGCCAGAACAGCGCGCCGGATGGCAGGGCATGAAGTGTCTGGTCGCGGAATGTGAAAGGCAGCGCGTTCATGGTCCGTTCTTGCCCGTGTCTGAATGTTTATGCAAGCCCCGCTTCGGCAAGCAATGCGCTTGCTTCTTCCGCCAGTAAGCGTTCCACAGCTGTGCCTTTGACCGGAACCTTACCGACCTCAAGAAACAGCGGCGCGGAAAGGGGTGTCACCCGATCAAGCCGCATGTGATCCACTCGGCCTTTTGTTCGGTGCAACATCTCCTCAATGCGACCGAAATCGACAAGGCCCTTAAGCGCCTCTTCGCGCGTGATCTTCAACATCAGGTGGTCGGGGTCATATTTTAGTAACGTGTCATAGAGGATGTCAGAAGAAAACGTCGCTTGCCTGCCGGATTTGCGCTTGGCATTGGGCTGGTTGCGCTCGATCAGCCCGGCGATGGTTGCGGCACCCTTGAAGGTGCGCTTCATTACGGCGTTGCCGTCAAGCCATTGGTCAAACCCGTCGCGCAGGCCTTCGGGGTGAAACAGCGGGGCGGGGTTCGTGACCTCATCCAGCCCCCAGATCAGCGTGGCGTAATCCGAGGTGACAAAGCCCAGCGGATGTAGCCCCAGGTCTTCCATCCGCTTGGTCAGCAGAAGACCAAGGGTCTGCTGCGCGTTCCGACCCGCAAATCCGTATGCGCAGAGATGGTGGCGGCCGTCATGAAGGAAGGTTTCAACCAGAAGGCGGTTCGCCTCAGGCAGGCGTGAGCGATCGCGCTGAAGCGTGAGCCAGTCGCGCGTATGGGGCGGAAGCTGAGGCCAGTCCCCTTGCCGGAACATACGCAGGATCCGCTGTGAAAGCTGGGTGGATGTGGCAAACTTCGTGCCCATGAACACGGCAATCTTGGGTTTGCGGCCCCGGTCGCGGCTGACTTCTACGGTCATTTCACGCAAGGATTCATAACGTACGATCTGCCCGCCGATGAGAAAAGTATCCCCCGGTGTCAGCGTTGCGGCAAATGCTTCCTCGATTTCGCCCAGGGGCCTGCCGCCGCGACTGCCTTTCATCCGCACTTTCATCTTGTCGTGGTCGATGATTGTGCCGATATTCATGCGGATACGCTGTGCGGCGCGCGCATCACGCAGCTGCCACATCCCATCCGGCCGTTGGAGCAATCTCTGCCATTGGTCATAACGCTCAAGCGCGTAGCCGCCCGTGGCGCAGAAAGTCAGGCAATCATCAAACGCTGTGCGGGTGAGGGTGGCGTAGGCCCCTGTGGTTCTGACTTCGTCAAACAGATCATCCGCGCAAAATGGGCCGGCGGCGGCGCGGATCAGGATGTGCTGGCACAACACATCGCGCGGGCCGGGGCTGTGCGGGTCGCCATCCAGCTCGTGTTCGCGTGCGGCCTCAAGCGCGGCCACGCATTCCACCACTTCAAAGCGGTTTGCAGGCACCAAAAGCGCTTTTGACGGGGCGTTGTAACGATGATTGGCGCGGCCGATGCGCTGGATCAGGCGTTTCACGTTCTTTGGCGCACCAACCTGAATGACGAGGTCCACATCCCCCCAGTCAATACCAAGATCAAGGCTTCCGGTGCAGACGATTGCGCGCAAATCACCCCGGACCATCGCTGCCTCAACCCGCTCACGTGCCTCGCGCGACAGCGACCCGTGATGAATGCCGATGGGCAGGTCGGCGTCATTGGCAAGCCAGAGATTGTGAAAGAAAATCTCTGCCTGGGCGCGGGTGTTGTGAAAGATGAGCGTGGTCTTGTGCTTTTGAACCTGCTCCAACACCGCCGGGATTGCATAGGCCCCGCCACCGCCGGCCCAGGGGGGCTGTTCTTCGGTGGTCAGCATGGCGATATCCGGCTCCGGCCCCGGATCGGCATGGAGGATTTCACAAGGATCCGGGTGGCGCGCAAGCGTTTTTGCGATGGCCTCCGGGTCTTCGACTGTTGCCGATAGCCCAACCCGCCGCATATCGGGGCACATTGACTGCAATCGGCTAAGGCAAAGCATAAGCTGATCACCCCGTTTACTTTCTGCGAGCGCATGGATTTCGTCGACAACCACACGTTTCAGCCCGGCAAACATGCGCGGGGCATCCTCGTAGGAAGTCAGCAGCGCCAGGCTTTCCGGCGTCGTCAGCAGGATATGCGGCGGGTCGGCGCGCTGGCGTTTCTTACGGCTTGCCGGGGTGTCGCCTGTCCGGTCCTCGATGCGAATGGGCAGGCCCATTTCCGTTACCGGGGACGTCAGATTGCGCCGGATATCCGCTGCCAGCGCCTTCAGTGGCGAGATATAGAGCGTGTGAAGCCCCTCGTGCCCTCCCGCGGCAAGCTCAACCAGCGTGGGCAGAAACCCGGCGAGCGTTTTGCCGCCGCCAGTCGGGGCAATCAGCATCATCGCCTGGGCGCCCCCCCGGTCGAGCATCGCCTGTTGATGTGCATGAATCGACCAGCCGCGCGTGGCGAACCAGTCGTTGAACAATGGAGGCATGATGGACATGTGATGACGGTAGAACAATTCGCGTAACGTGAAAAACCAGAAAACCGCGTTCCGTATCAATGGGGGTCAGCTATGGATTGCACATCCTGGTGAATTGGGTTTTGTTGGCGTCAGATTGGACGCTGATTTGCAGACCGCTTCGCCCATAATTGATAGCCTGTTGACCCTTGCGATTGGCATTTCGGGGGCGGTTGTGTTCTATGTGCTTGGGTTTCCGGCACCTTTTCTGACCGGACCGGCCATGTTCGTGACACTTGCGGCCCTGCTGGGCGCGCGGTGTGTTGTACCAATCTGGTTGCGGGATACCTGTTTCCTGATTCTCGGCATTGGAATCGGCACTGGCGTAACACCAGAGGTGATCAGCGCCGCATTGACCTGGCCGATCAGCCTTGCAGCGCTTACCGTTGTGCTGGCGATAACACTGGTTGCCAATGCGGCGCTGTTTCGACGGGTGTTTGGCTTTGAACGTGTCGTGGCGATGGTGGCGTCGGTTCCGGGGTTGCTGTCTTATACGTTGGCACTGGCTGAGGATAAGAGGATTAATGTCGCACAGGTAAGCCTGGTGCAGACCTTGCGGGTGCTGATCCTGACGCTGATTGTGCCGCCGATGATGGGCTTTTTCGATGTGGAGGAGATCGCCCCGATTGCCGAAGTGGCCGAGGTGAGTTGGCCCTTGCTTGGCCTGTTGGGTCTGGTCGCATTGGTCGCATCGCTGTTTCTTAAACACAAGGGGGTGCCTGCTGCGTTTTTTCTTGCCGGGTTCTTCGTGTCGGGGTTTGGTCATCTGACGGAACTCGCGCCTGGAGCGGTGCCCTTGCCGTTGTCAGTGGCAGCCTTTGCGGTGATTGGCACGCTGATCGGAAGCCGGTTCAGCGGGGTTACTGTGGCGGCCCTGCGGGCAGCGCTGATGGCGGGTGTGGTGGGCACCGTTCTGGCTTCGCTGATTGCGTTGGCGGGTGGGGTTCTGGTCGCGGATCTGCTTGATATACCGGCGGCGGCGCTGTTTGTTGCCTTTGCACCTGGCGGGCTTGAGGTGATGATCGCGCTTGCAGCGCAGTTGGGGGTTGAGCCAACCTTCGTGGCAACACACCACATCGCGCGACTGTTGATCCTGATGGCGCTGGTGCCTTGGATGTTGCGGCGGGCTTGAGAAGAGCCGGTTGGCCCAGTGCTCGGATCGGCTCACAAATCCTGTGACACCCAAAGAACTTCTGCATCCTCCTCGCCGATGGATACACAGCAATGCCCCATCGACGCATCGTAGTATACGCTGTCCCCAGCGGACAGGCGCAGCGGTCGATAATGTTCGGTGTGAAGCTCCAACTCCCCAGACAGCACATACATGAATTCTTCGCCACGGTGACGGATCCATTCGCCGAATTCCGAAATATCGCGCGCCTTGATCCGGGAAATATAGGGCAACATGGCCTTGCTGGTGAGTTCGGAGCACAGAAGCTCATGTTCATAGGTCTTGGTTGAACGGGCTTCGCCGGTTCCGGCCTTTGTTACATCACGCCGCCCGGCGGTCGCCCGTCCACGCGACTGGACAAACAGTTGCGGGGTGCGCAGCTCCAGTGCGGTTGTCAGGCGGCGAATGATTTCGAATCCGGGTCGGGTCTGGTCATTTTCGATCTTTGATAGTGTTGACCGCCCGATTCCCGCCCGGCTGGCGGTTTCTTCCAGCGTCCAGCCCTTTTCTTTGCGCGCCTGCCGGATCAGTTCCGCGAGCGCAGAGCTGTCCTGCGCCTCAGGCGGAGGCGCTTCCGCGTTAAGTTCCTGAATTTCTTCCATTTCTGCCATATGCGCGCGTCCTCTGTATGCCGTGGCATATATTTTCTGACTTCGGGTCAGCAATTTCCGTTGATTTGACTGTTGCACGAGTTTAATCAGAAAAAAATCCTTTCGGGGAAATTTTTCCCTTATAGGGGAATTTTACGTTCGGGAGAGAGTCATGACAGCCCCACGCCGCACACCGCTTTATGATCTGCATGTCGAACTCGGCGGCAAAATGGTGGATTTCGCCGGTTGGGAAATGCCGGTGCAATACCCGATGGGGATTATGGGTGAGCATAACCACTGCCGCACGGCCGCCGCGCTGTTTGACGTCAGCCATATGGCGCAGGTTCTGATCAAGGGAGAGGGGGCGCTTGCGGCGCTCGAAAACCTCGTTCCCGCCGCGCTGTCCGCCCTGCCCGAAGGCAAGGCGCGTTACACGTTTTTCACCAATCCGGACGGCGGGATCATGGATGACCTGATCGTCAGCAATGCGGGCAGTTATGTCTACGTGGTGGTAAATGCTTCGATGCGTGACCAGGACATCCCGCATATGCGTGCGGGCCTGCCGGATCACGAGGTGATCGAAGTCACCGACCGCGCCCTCGTTGCAGTGCAGGGGCCAAAAGCCGAGGGCGTGGTCGCCCCCCTGTGCCCGCAAG
Source organism: uncultured Rhodobacterales bacterium (assembly GCA_964441435.1). Lineage (GTDB taxonomy): Bacteria > Pseudomonadota > Alphaproteobacteria > Rhodobacterales > Rhodobacteraceae > CAYTUW01. The sequence continues at coordinate 6,863 of CAYTUW010000049.1, read as the reverse complement.
CGCGTGACATGAAGTTCATGGAAACGCTGATGGTCGACATCATGGGCGCAACCTGCCGCATCTCTCGTCTGGGTTACACAGGCGAGGATGGCTATGAAATCTCCATGCCGGAGGATCGCGCGGTTGAGATCACCCGCGCCCTGCTGGAACATGAGGATTGCGCACCCGCAGGCCTCGGCGCGCGGGATTCCCTGCGGCTTGAGGCCGGGTTGTGCCTTTACGGCAATGACATCGACAATGACACCTCGCCGATTGAGGCCGGGCTGACCTGGGCCATCCAGAAACGACGCCGGGAGGAGGGCGGTTTCCCCGGTGCGGACCGTATCCAGCGCGAACTGGCCGAAGGGGCGGCGCGTAAGCTTGTCGGGATCAAACCCGATGGCCGGGCCCCCGCACGGCAGGGCGTTGAAATTCAGGCCGAAGGCGGCGAAACTCTTGGCACAATCACCTCGGGAGGATTCGGCCCGACGGTAGAGGGGCCGATTGCCATGGGATATGTCGCAAGCAGCCATGCGGAAACAGGCACGAAGGTGAACCTGATCGTGCGCGGCAAAACCATGCCCGCGACCGTAGTCGACCTGCCCTTTGTCAAACAAAATTACAAACGCTGAGATGGGAGAGACCAGCCGATGACCACCTATTATTCAGAAGAACACGAATGGATCACCGTTGAGGGTGATGAGGCCACCATCGGGATTACCGCCCATGCCGCCGAACAGCTTGGTGAGGTGGTGTTTATCGAGATGAAAGAGGCTGATGACGAATTTGAGCAGGGCGATGAGATCGGCGTGATCGAATCGGTGAAGGCCGCTTCAGAGATTTACGCCCCTGTGGATGGCACCGTGATTGCCGCCAATGAGGAACTTGAAGGCGCGCCCGGCAAACTGAATGAAAGCCCTGAGGGCGACGCCTGGATCTATAAAGTAAAGATGAGCGACCTCAGCCAGCTTGAGGCGCTGATGGACGAAGCCGGATACAAAGCCTTTATCGGGTAAAGCCCCGTGCCTGTTTCACATTTTGCCAACGTCATCCACCTCGGGGGATAAGATATGTCGTTCAAGTTGACCGATTACGAAGCCTATGATTTCGCCAACCGCCGCCACATCGGGCCAAGCCCGAAGGAAATGGCGGAGATGCTGAAAGTGATTGGCTACAAGACGCTGGATGATCTGATTGATGACACTGTCCCGGCGGCGATCCGGCAGGCTGCGCCGCTCGACTGGGGCCCGGCGATGACGGAGCGGGACGCGCTTTATCATATGCGCAAAGTGGCGGATAAGAACAAGGTTCTGACCTCGCTGATCGGGCAGGGCTATTACGGCACGACCACCCCGCCGGTGATCCTGCGCAATATCCTTGAAAACCCGGCGTGGTATACGGCCTACACCCCCTATCAGCCGGAGATTTCGCAAGGTCGGCTTGAAGCGCTCCTGAATTTTCAGACGATGGTGTCGGACCTGACCGGGCTGGAGGTGGCGAACGCGTCCCTGCTGGATGAGGCAACCGCAGCGGCGGAGGCAATGGCGATGGCCAAGCGCGCGGGCAAGTCGAAATCAAACGCGGCGGCGTTCTTTGTCGATGAAAACTGCCACCCCCAGACGATTGCGGTCATCGAAACGCGCGCGGCACCCCTTGGCATCGACGTGAAGGTTGGCAAACCCGAAAGCCTGGAAGCGGGCGAAGTTTTTGGTGCGATATTCCAGTATCCCGGCACTTACGGCCATGTGCGTGATTTCACCGACCAGATTGCGGCACTTCATGAGCACAAGGCGATTGCGATTGTCGCAGCCGATATCCTGTCGCTGGCCTTGCTGAAATCCCCGGGCGAAATGGGCGCGGATATCGCGGTGGGTTCGACCCAGCGTTTCGGCGTGCCGATGGGCTATGGCGGCCCACACGCGGCCTATATGGCGACGAAGGAAAACTACAAACGCTCCATGCCGGGGCGGATTATCGGCGTGTCGGTCGACAGCCGCGGCAACAAGGCGCTGCGTCTTGCGCTTCAGACTCGTGAACAGCATATCCGGCGTGAAAAGGCCAATTCCAATGTCTGCACGGCGCAGGCACTGCTGGCGGTGATTGCGTCGATGTATGCGGTTTATCATGGCCCTGACGGGATCAAGGCGATTGCCCAATCCGTGCACCGCAAGACCGCGCGCCTGGCCAAAGGGCTGGAACAAATGGGTTTCAAGGTGGAGCCGGAGGTCTTTTTCGACACGATCACCGTTGAAGCCGGGCCGATGCAGGGCGTGGTGATGGATGCGGCTGTGGCCAATGGCGTTAACCTGCGCAAGATCGGCGACAGCCATGTCGGCATTTCCGTTGATGAACAGACCCGCCCCGAAACGATAGAGGCCGTCTGGCGCGCCTTTGGCGGCGACATGAAAGACGACAGCGAGAAAAACCGCGAATACCGCCTGCCGGAACATGCGCTCAGGACATCCGATTACCTGACCCATCCGATTTTTCACATGAATCGGTCAGAGGCGGAAATCACCCGCTACATGCGCCGCCTTGCGGACCGTGACTTGGCACTCGATCGGGCGATGATCCCGCTTGGCTCCTGCACGATGAAGCTAAACGCGACGATCGAAATGATCCCGGTCACATGGCCCGAATTCGGCAATATGCACCCCTATTGCCCCGAAGATCAGGCCCAGGGCTACCGCGAGATGATCGACGATCTTAACGACAAGCTGTGCCAGATCACCGGATATGACGCGATCAGCCAACAGCCGAATTCCGGTGCGCAGGGCGAATACGCCGGGCTTTTGACGATCCGTAATTACCATATCGCGCGCGGCGAGGGGGATCGCAACATCTGCCTTATCCCAACCTCGGCCCATGGCACGAACCCGGCCTCTGCCCAGATGGTCGGCTGGAAGGTTGTGCCGGTCAAATCCGATGAAAACGGCAATATTGATGTCGAAGATTTCCGTGGCCGCGCCGAAGAGGCCGGCGATCGGCTTGCCGGATGTACGGCGGGCAGGTCTATATCGACGGTGCCAATATGAACGCGATGGTGGGCCTGTCCCGCCCCGGTGACATTGGCGGTGATGTAAGCCACCTCAACCTGCACAAGACATTCTGCATCCCGCATGGCGGCGGCGGGCCGGGCATGGGCCCTATCGGTGTGAAGGCGCATCTTGCTGAACATCTGCCGGGTCACCCGGAGATGGAGAGCATTGTCGGCCCGGTGTCCGCAGCACCCTTCGGCTCCCCCTCGATCCTGCCGGTGAGCTGGGCCTATTGCCTGCTGATGGGCGGGGCGGGGCTGACGCAGGCCACACGGGTTGCGATCCTCAACGCCAACTACATCGCTGCGCGCCTGAAAGGGGCCTATGATATCCTTTACACGGCACCCAACGGCCGGGTTGCACATGAATGCATTCTGGATACACGGCCCCTGGCCGACAGCGCCGGTGTCACTGTGGATGATGTGGCCAAACGCCTGATCGACAATGGTTTTCATGCCCCAACGATGAGCTGGCCCGTGGCTGGGACGCTGATGGTGGAGCCGACGGAATCCGAGCCGAAGGCCGAAATCGACCGCTTCTGCGAGGCGATGCTGTCGATCCGTGGCGAGGCGCAGGACATTGAGGACGGTAAGATCGACGCCGAGAACAATCCGCTGAAAAATGCGCCGCACACGGTGGAAGATCTGGTGGGTGACTGGGATCGACCCTACAGCCGTGAAGTTGCCTGCTACCCGCCCGGCGCCTTCCGCGTGGATAAATACTGGTCCCCGGTGAACCGCGTCGACAACGTCTATGGCGACCGGAACCTCGTCTGCACCTGCCCGCCGATGGAAGACTACTTGGACGCTGCGGAGTAAGCGGAGAAGCCGCTTCGAAGCGGCTTTGAAGCGCGGTCGAACGCGCTTTAATGGGGGTTTGAAATCGCGTGCCAATCGGGTTCAAAACAGAATTAAAAAAGTCATTTCGTAAGGCCCTGCCGCAGGTTGTCTAGGTTTCGAGCCAGATCGTGACCGGGCCGTCATTGATAAGGCTGACTTTCATATCGGCACCAAATTGGCCCTGCGCCACCTCAATACCGAGGCCACGCAGCTGCGCGGCGAAATACTCGTAGAGCCGTTCCCCCTCATCCGGTGAAGCGGCCGCAGAAAACCCCGGGCGGTTGCCACGCGACGTGTCCGCCGCCAGCGTGAACTGGCTGACAACCAGGGCCGCGCCGCCGATGTCCAGCAATGAACGGTTCATCCGCCCGGCCTCATCCCGAAAGATACGCAGCTTGCAGAGCTTTGCGGCAAGCTTGTCGGCATTGGCCTCTGTGTCGCCTTGCATCGCGCAAACAAGCACCAGAACCCCTTCTTCGATCTCACCGATGACCTCTCCGCCAACGCGCACGACGGCTTCGGATACCCGCTGAACAAGCGCACGCATCAGGAAAGCTCCCCCGCCCGGGGTGGGCTGGCACCAGCGCGGCTGACAACAATGGCGGCGACGTCATTGCCTTTTTCCACAGCAGGTCGCAACTGATCCGCCGTGGCTTTGCTCAGCGCCGATTTTGAGAGCATCCCCTCCGTCTCAAGCCGGGAAAGAAAGCCCGCATTGAAGGCATCACCAGCGCCAACGGTGTCCACAACTTCGACCTGCCTTGCGCCGACGTTCTGGCGTTCGCGGCGGGTGAAAAGCGTTACACCGTCACTGCCCCGCGTCAGCAGAATGATGGAAAGGGAGGTATCTGTAAAAAATTCCGTGGGATCAGAACTGCCGATCAACCAATGAAGATCCTCATCGGAGACTTTCAAAATGTCACTCCTGTTGATCATCCCGGACAGGCGGCTTCGGTAGGCCGGCTCATCGGTGATGAAGCTGGGTCGAATGTTCGGGTCGAGCATAACCGGGCGATCCGCGCCCATGGCCTTTAACAGATGTACGTAGCTATCTGCGGCAGGGTTCCCGACAAGGGATATCCCACCGAAAAACAAAGCACTGACCTTATCGGGGATCGCGGGCAGGTCAGCCGGGGTGATCATCCGCCCGGCGCTACCTTCATCATAAAAGCCATAGGTCGCCTGCCCATCCTTCAGTGTCACAACCGCCAGCGTCGTCAGGCGATCCGAACGGATCAGAACCGAGGTATCGACCCCGGATTCCTCTAGCGCCTGAACCAGCATCCCGCCAAATTCATCCACAGAGACACCGCTCAGAATGCCGACCTTTGCACCAAGGTGACCAAGAGCGCGCGCTGTATTGAACACCGCGCCACCAACATGCGGGCTGTAAACCGTTTCCCCATTCGCCCCCTTGGCCGGGAGCATGTCGATCAAAGCCTCACCGCAGCACAGAATCACTGCTGCGCCCATAGATAGCCAAGGGCCCCGGCTACGATCAGCCCAAGCAGGATGGCAAATGTGATCTTCCAGGCTGACCATGGCCGTTCACCCCGCACCCGGCCTGACTGGCCGTTGACGACAAAGCGATAGGTTTTGCCGCGGTATTTATATGCCGCAAGCCAGACTGGCAGGAGGATATGCTTGAAGGTGACAGCATCGACGCGCGTGTGCACATGATGCACGCGCTGCTTGTCGCCGCCGATATCGAGTTTTGCATCGCGCAGGATGATACGGTCCATATAGGCGCGTGCCTCGCGGAACCCATCGGACAGATCGACCTGATAGGCCTCTGCCTGAAACCCGGCAAGATATTCCGGCTGATAGGGCTCAAGATAGGACAAATCCCAGGGGGCCAGCGCGTCCGTGTAGTCCTTGGGCAGGCTTTTGGAGGCCAGCACAAGCACATCATCGAACCAGCGCGCAACCTCACCCGAAACCGGATTCCAGCGGATTTTACGAACGGTGCGGCGCTGCGTTTTCCCGTCTTTGATATAGGTTTCGGTTTCGTAATAGGCGGTGCCGCGCTCCCCACGGTAGGTGGAGTCCGTATTGGCGTCATAGGTCCAATAGGGAACGTAAATACCATTCATTTTCCGTCCCTTGCGGGCGTATTCTTTTAGCCCCCCCGGTGCGAACCATAATCGGCCGAGCCAGGCCGTCATCGCATCTCGCGCGGTTTCCTCATCCAGCGCAAAGGGAAGGGCGGCTTTTGGTTTGATATGCCGCCGTTTTCCGGTGCCAATGACAACAGGGGTGGCGCAGAAGGCACATTCAGCCGCGTGATGCGCCCCGGACAGGATCACCTCAGAGCCGCAGTTGGGGCAGGACAGGACACGGGTTTCCTCTATATCCTCATCCGGCGCATCCGGTGTCAGCGCGGCGAGGTAGTCAAGTTCCCGGATCGGCTCTTCTTTCGTGTCGTCGAGCGCCGCGCGATGCCCGCAATGATCACAGACGAGCGCGCCCGCCTCCGGGTTGAAGCGCAGATCCGCGCCGCATTGATCGCAGGGAAATCGGTGTTCTTCGGGGCGGGTGTCGGTCAAGACGGTCTTGCCTCCGGCGGGGATATTTATGGAACAAAAATGGTTTGATCAGCCCTGTGGCGGTGGAGGCGGCATGACGGTAAAGAGTTGCGCAAGCTCGGCAACCTCATCTGCCGGGATCCAACCATCCAGACCCTGCGTCCAGACAAGGCTTTCGCGGGTCAATTCGCCTGCTGCGGCCATCTGGCCCATCGACGCACGCGAAAACGGCCCGCGTGTTTTGCCTTTCTCTGCGATGTGCCACAGTTTTTCGACCGGCGGTGGCGGAGGCACCTGCGCGGCGGTGGGTGCGGCACCCCACGGGCCGGTTTGCGCCATCTGGCCAGCCATCGCCATGCCCATTCCCATGCCAAGCCCGGCACCCATCCCGTTGCCGCCATTTGGATTGTTGGCCGCTGCGGTCATCGCTTCGGCGGCGCTGTATTGGGTGAACTTGCCAAGGTCGCCCGCCACCCCCATAG
>CAYTUW010000048.1:0-15557 GCA_964441435.1 uncultured Rhodobacterales bacterium | reverse complement strand
ACATTCAAGCACATCCGGGATTCGCGCCACCTCACGTTCAAAGGCGTCCAGCGTCTCATCCGCCTGTCCTGACAGGGTGATTTCGACAAATACCGTTGCCGGGCGCCCGATTTTGCGCGGATCAAGCATGGCAACATAATCTTTGATGTAACCATCTTTTTCGAGCCGCTGCACCCGTCTGTGACAGGCGGACGCCGACAGGTTCACCCGTTCGGCAAGCTCCGCGTTGGACATCCGCCCCGATTTTTGCAGTTGAATCAAAATACGGCGGTCTGTGTTATCTATCGTCATATTGCGCACATTTATCTCAGAAAACTCGTGGTATTTCGAAGATACTTCTATCTCGCGCGAATTTCACCCCGTATTTCCCAAGCATTTGCGTGGGAAGCAGGCCATGGTCCGCCCGAGGGAGAACAAAGAGGGAGGCTCAGGCCATGAAAATCGGCTGCCCAAAGGAAATCAAACCACAGGAATTTCGCGTCGGCATGACACCCAACGCGGCGCAGGAGGCCGTTGCGCATGGCCATTCCGTGGTGATCGAAACGCAGGCCGGCAACGGTTCCGGTTTCACCGATGAGGATTACATCGCTGCCGGCGCAACCATCCTAGGGACTGCCGCAGAGGTGTTTGCCACTGCCGATATGATCGTAAAGGTCAAGGAACCGCAGGCCGTGGAACGCAAGATGCTGCGCGAAGGGCAGCTGTTGTTTACCTATCTGCACCTTGCCCCGGACCCCGAACAGACAAAGGATCTGCTGGCCTCCGGCTGCACGGCGATTGCCTATGAAACCGTGACGGACGATCGCGGCGGCCTGCCGCTGCTCGCCCCGATGTCAGAGGTCGCCGGTCGGCTTGCGCCGCAGGTTGGCGCCTGGACCCTGCAAAAGGCCAATGGCGGGCGCGGCGTTCTGATGGGCGGTGTGCCGGGCGTGCGCCCGGCCAATGTCGTGATCATAGGCGGAGGTGTGGTCGGTACCGCAGCAGCACGGGTGGCCGTGGGCATGGGTGCGAATGTGACGGTTCTGGACCGGGCCATCCCGCGCATGTCATATCTGGATGATGTGTTTCAGGGTCGGTTGACGACTCAATATTCCACCGCCGGAGCAACCGCTGATCTCGTGCGTGAGGCCGACATGGTGATCGGTGCGGTCCTGATCCCCGGTGCAGCGGCACCAAAACTGATCAGCAAGGCACAGCTCAGCGAGATGAAGCCGGGCGCAGCCATCGTGGACGTGGCGATTGACCAGGGCGGGTGTTTCGAAACGTCCAGGGCAACCACCCATGCCGACCCGATCTATGAGGTGGATGGGATCATGCATTATTGTGTCGCCAACATGCCCGGCGCAGTCGCGCGCACCTCCACCATGGCGCTTGGCAATGCAACGCTGCCGTTCATGCTGGCACTCGCTGACAAGGGCTGGAAACAGGCCTGCGAGGATGATGCGCATCTCTTGAATGGGCTAAACGTCCATGCCGGCGATCTGACCTACTACGCGGTGGGCAAGGCGCTTGGCATTGATGTGATTTCCCCCAGCGTCGCGCTCAAGAAATAGGCTGACAGCCATTTTGGTTTCCTCCCCCGGCCTGGCGGATCATTGATTTGACTGCCGGGCCGGAATTTGCATAGCTGCTGCAATTCGCAAAGGGGATCATCATGGATATCAACACCTGGATAGCATTCGTCGTCGCTTCCATCGCCTTGCTGCTTATACCGGGGCCGACGGTCCTTTTGGTGCTGAGCTACGCAATCAGCCAGGGCAAACGTGTGGCACTTGCAACGGTGGCAGGTGTTGCGCTTGGGGATCTGATTGCCATGACGGCCTCGCTTGCCGGGCTGGGGGCGCTGGTTCTGGCCTCTGCAACCTTATTCACCGTGCTGAAATGGATTGGCGCAGCCTATCTGATCTACCTCGGCATCAAGATGTTCCGCGGCGCCAAAGTGGATATGAGCACGCTTGAAACCGTTACTGAGGCCCGCAGCGCATCAGTCTTTGGCCACACGGCGGCGGTGACCGCACTGAACCCGAAATCCATCGTGTTCTTTATCGCCTTCGTACCGCAGTTCATCACCGTGAACGCACCGCTGCTGCCGCAATTCACAATTCTGATTGCCACCTTCGTCAGCCTTGGTGCGCTGAATGCACTGGTCTATGCCTTGCTCGCGGGTCACCTGCGGAACTATATAGCCCGCCCCGCGGTCCTGAGGTGGTTTTCACGATTCAGCGGCACCGCACTCATCGCGCTGGGTGTGGTCACGGCAACGGCGCGGCGCGGGTCATAAGGCCGCCTGTTCAGGCCGCCTTCCACGTGATCGAACAGCCCATGCTGGCGATCTGATCACCTGGGCCTTGCCCGGTTTCGGCCACCTGTCGCATGGCTTCAAAGAGGTCACGGCGCAGGTCTGCCGGGCCAGCCTGTGCCCGGCTTGCATCCAACCGCCCGCGATACTGCAATTCGCCCGCCGCATTCAGGCCAAAGAAATCCGGCGTGCAAGCGGCGCCGTAAGCGCGGGCAACCGATTGGTCTTCGTCATGCAGATAGGGGAAAGGGAAGCGCTGCGTGCTGGCCATTTCCACCATATGGTCAAAGCTGTCGGCGGGATGGCTGGTTGCGTCGTTTGAGCAGATCGCCACAAAGCCGATGCCCAGCGGCGCCAGGTCGCGCGCGTCCCGTATGATCCGGTCCATCACCGCCAATACATAAGGGCAATGATTGCAGATAAAGGCGACCACCAACCCGTTTTCGCCCATCGTTGAGGCAAGACTATAGCGCGCACCATCGGTGCCAGGCAGATCGAAAGCGGGCGCTTTCCAGCCGAAATCACAAACAGGAGGTGTTGCAGCCATGTGGGGTATCCTTTGTTGATCCGCCAACAGCCTATCAACAAAAAACGCCCACACAAGCGGTGGGCCTTTCAAGGGTATGTGAACAGGCTATTTTTTCAGGCTGTCACGAATCTCAACCAGCAGATCAATCTCGCTCGGGCCGGGATCCTCTGCGGGGGCTTCTTCTTCCTGTTTGGATGCGGCCTCTTTCGCCTTATTGACGTAGCGCACAAGCATGAACACCACCCAGGCGATGATCAGGAAGTTGATCACAGCCATCACGAAGCTGCCCCAGGCAAAGGCGGCGGCACCCGCTTCGCGGGCAGCTTCGAGTGAGTCATAGCTGGCGTCACCACCGCCCAGAACGATGAATTTATTGGTGAAATCAACGCCACCGGTGAACAGACCGATGATCGGGTTGATCAGATCGTCCACCATGGATTTGACGATTGCAGTAAAGGCGGCACCGATGATGATACCAACGGCCATATCCATCACATTGCCCTTGGCAATGAAATCCTTGAACTCTTTCAGCATGGGCTTGTTTCCTCTGTCCTGTCTGTTGCGTCCGGCCCGGGGCTTTGTGCCTCATGTTCGCTGACGCAGGTTCACTATGGCGTAAAAGCACGTAAAAGACAGTGGTTCAGGGGGAAATTGTGCCTACATGTCCCCAACCCGCAACGAAAAGCCGCTGAAAGGCCCGAAATGACGAAACTCGCCGATTTCCCGATCACCAAACGCTGGCCTGCTCAGAACCCTGATGTGATCCAGCTTTATTCCTTTCCGACACCGAATGGCGTCAAGGCCTCCATCGCGCTGGAAGAACTCGCCCTGCCCTATGAGGCACATCTGGTCACGCTCTCTGATGCCGATGTGAAAAGTCCCGAATTCCTGTCCCTGAACCCGAACAACAAGATCCCGGCCCTGATTGACCCGAATGGCCCGGGTGGTGAACCGATCGGCCTGTTTGAAAGCGGCGCGATCCTGATCTACCTCGCCGACAAGGCTGGCGCACTGATCGGCGAAGGGGCGGCACGCTACGACACGATCAAATGGCTGATGTTCCAGATGGGCGGGCTTGGCCCGATGTTCGGGCAGGTCGGGTTCTTTCACAAATTCGCCGGGAAAGAGATCGAAGATCCCCGCCCGCGTCAGCGCTACTATGATGAGGCCCGCCGCCTGCTCAATGTGCTCAACACCCAACTTGAAGGGCGCGATTGGGTCACAGGCACATATTCGATTGCCGATATCGCGATTGCGCCCTGGCTCAGGTCGTTCCGGGATTTCTACGAGGCCGGTGATCAGGTCGGCTGGGATGATTTCACCAATGTCCACGCCTATCTGGATCGCTTCCTTGCGCGGCCGGCGGTGGAAAAGGGTTTGAACATCCCGCCGCGGCCCTGATCGCTTTTCAATCCCTTCGGGCTTTCATCGCAAAGAAGGCCCGAAGGGTCTGATGCGCGTCACCCGGGCAGCGCGCCATCCAGAACATAGCGCAGGATTTCAACCACCTGGCGCGGCTCCTCCGCCACGGCGAGTGCGGCGGCATCCACTTCTTTCAGCGCGTGCTGATGATCTGACCCGTGCAGCACGATCAGTGATTTCCCAAGTGCTGCCGCATAGCCCGCATCAAAGGCCGCGTTCCACTGTTTGTATTTGTCGCCGAAACGCACCACCACCACATCCGCATCGGCAATCCCCTTGCGGGTGCGGATCGCATTGACCTTGGCCCCGACATGATCATGCCAGAACTTGCGCTCCTCCGCGCCGAGTATCGCCACGCCGCAATCATCTGATGCGTCATGATCCGTCACCGGCGCGGCAAAGCTGACATCAAGCCCCTGCGCGCCTTCCATGATCTCTTCGCGCCAGTTCGTGTGGATTTCACCGGACAGATATACCTTCAGGCTCATTTGCGATCTCCTCGTGTTGACCAAGGATTACGCAATCCGCTCGCGGGGCGAAACCCTCAAACCTTGCGGGCAACCAAAAACCGGCGCGGCGGAATTGCCGGGTGGTTGCCGCTTTCGATGATTTCAAACCCGGCCCCTGTGACCATCTGTTCCAGATCCGCGATCGGCACGATCCGCACAGCCGGCGCTTTGCCGAAAAGCTGCATCAGTGGCAGCATAAACCTTAACATCAGGCGCATTTTCCACATCTCCAGACTGAACAGATGAAACCCATCAGCGGTGCATATGGTTTTGGAGATGAACAACCCACCGGGGTTTAGCATCTGATGGATCTGGCCGATCGCCGCCGCCGGGTCTGGCAGCAGATGCAGAACATTCAGCGCCAGGATCCCGTCATAGCCTTCGCCCAGCGCCGGATCACCAACACCGGCGTGGACATGTCGCATATTGGACAGCCCGGCCTCTTTTGCACTGTCTGCACCGATCTGCGTCAGGCGGCCGGAAATATCACTCGCCGTCATCTCTTTGACGTGGCGGGCAATCCGTTCAGCGGTGGCGCCTGATCCCGCACCAATTTCCAAGACCCGCCCCATAGCACTCAGATGCGCGATGCTGCGGCCAAGCGTGTACTCATAGGCAGGCACATCCCCGATGGGTGTTTTGACATAGCGCTCCGCCATGCCGTCCCAGAATTTTTCAGCTTCTATCATCACCGTCTCCTTTTCTCAGGAGCCCTTTTAACTATGCGATTTATAGATGGAATTAGCAATTATTGTCTTTCTGATATACATATTTGCATATGAAATGGCAGGGTATCACTTTTGACTGGAACCAGACCCGCGCGTTCCTTGTCACCGCAGAGGAAGGGTCCCTGTCTGCGGCGGCGCGCGCGCTTGGGCTGACGCAGCCGACCCTTAGCCGCCAGGTGGCAGCGCTTGAGGACAGGCTCGGGGTGATGCTGTTTGAACGGGCGGGCAAGGCCCTGATCCTGACAGATGCCGGGCGTGGTCTGCTGGAGCAGGCCCGCGCCATGGGCGAAGCGGCCAATCGTGTTTCGTTGATCGCCTCTGGGCAGGCGCAGTCCATCGACGGCGACATCAGGATCACCGCAACCGATCTGATGTCGGTCCATGTCTTGCCCCCAATCCTGCAGGAGTTGCGCCACCTTGCCCCGGGGCTGCGAGTGGAGGTCATCGCCGCCAATGACATTCAGGATCTGATGCGGCGCGAAGCAGACATTGCCATCCGACATGTGCGCCCGGATCAGCCCGACCTGATCGCGCGGCTGGTGCGTGAAGGACGGGCGAGCCTTTATGCCGCCCCCAGCTATGTTTCAGACCGCGGGCGGCCGGAAACAACCGCTGACCTTATGCGGCACGAATTTGTCGGATTTGACACTGCGGAACAGATGGCACGGGTCTATGCGGAGTTTGGCATCCCCTTTCCGGTGGAAGGTATTCGCGTGACCTCTCATAGCGGGGTCATGGGATGGGAGCTGATCAGGCAGGGGTTCGGCATCGGGCTGATGGACGATGAAATTGCCTCTGCCACATCTGAGGTCACACGGCTTTTGCCAGAGGTGCCCCCCATCCGGTACCCGGTGTGGCTGACCACACATCGGGAGCTGCACACAAGCCGTCGGATACGTCTGGTGTTTGACCTTCTGGCGAAAAAGCTGGCGGAACGCTGGGTGGTGCCCCGGGGCCGCTAGTAACAGGTGGCCGTCATAGACAACCGCCCATCCGGCCCCGCCGCCCAAAGCCTGTCATTCATCATACAAAACCGAGCTTTCTCATGTGCAAACAGCGGCGCGGTGGCGCGATAGGTGAATTTCTTAAGGGGACCGCGAAGTTGTTCCGCCATCATGATCAGTTTTTGCGCAATCAATGGGCCGTGTACCACAAGGCCCGGATAGCCTTCGATATTTCGGGCATAATCCAGATCATAGTGAATTCTATGGCCGTTCAGGGTCAGTGCCGAATAGCGAAACAACAGTGTGGAATCGAAACGCTCCGTTTCTTCAATCTCGGCCTCCTTCGGTGCCGAAGGCGGCGGCAAGGGCGGCCTTGCCGGGTCCGGGTCTGCCTTAAAAACAAGGTTCTGCCGATCGGTCAGCAACACATCACCGCCCTGGGTAATCTCATGACGGATTGTGCAAAATCCCAACCGCCCACTGCGCCCCTGTTTGACCGTCACCGATTCTATTGTCGATGTCTTTACCGCAGGTTTGCCAATTTCTATTGGCGCGTGGAACAGCAATTCGCCCCCCGCCCACATGCGGCGTGGCAGGCCAAGATCGGGAATAAACCCGCCCTTCGCCGTGTGCCCGTCGCGCCCGAGGTTTTCAGCAGGCAGCGGATCCCAGAAATAGATCTGGTGCCAGAACGGCGGCAACGCATCACCAGGAACGGGCGGCGGCCCGTCACACCCCAGAACCCGGTGGAGCGCCTGGCTGCGTGCCGGGTCAAGCTGGCAGCTAAGGGTTTGCGTTCGTCCGATGGCTTCGTGCATGTTATGGACGCTACGCAAAAGCACGCGCAGGGGGAAGCGGGAATGAAGGTCAAGGCGCTCGATCATCTGGTTCTGACCGTTCAGGACATCGCCGCTACCATCGCCTTTTATGAACACCTTGGCATGCAGGCCGAACAGTTTTACCCCGCCGACGGAACACAGCGCCACGCGCTGACCTTCGGGTCACAAAAGATCAACCTGCATCAGGTGGGCAGCGAATTCGAACCAAAGGCCGCGCGGGCCACGCCGGGGTCTTCTGACCTCTGCTTTCTGACCGACAGGCCGCTTACGGAATGGCAAAGCCACCTTGCGGCGGCGGGCCTTGATATCATTGAAGGGCCGGTTGCCCGCACGGGCGCGACTGGCCCCCTAACGTCCATCTATCTGCGAGACCCGGACGGCAACCTGATCGAAATTTCGACACCGGGCCCGCACGGATTGCGCCCCGATGCAGGATGATTTTGCCATCTTTTCGCAGCGGAACAGAACCCCTAGGACGCGGGCCAAACCTCTGATCTGCTTACCCAGGCGACGAATTTTTCAATGTCCGGTTTGCGCGGATGGTCGGGGCGTGACACTGCCCAGAATGTCCTGCCGGGCAGCGCCGTTTCAGACACCGCCATGAGCTTACCAGAGGCGATATCATCACCTGCTAGAATACTGGAGGCCAGAACCACCCCCTGACCGGAAAGCGCTGCATCAATCGCGTGAATTTCTTCAGAAAAATGCTGGGAGATATCAATAGCGACCGGGGCGAGCCTCGCCATCTCGGCCCAGCGTTTCCAATCGGGTGCAGCTTTGCTTCCCCCGCTCCAGCGGTATTGGACAAGCGGCAGCCGTAAAACATCGGAATCGCTGCTGATTGTTCCGTGATCGCGCAGAAGCTCCGGTGCGCAAACCGGAATTAACTGATCATCAAACAGAGGGTATGAGACATGCGAAGCCAGCGGGTGGTCGGCATAGCGAACGGCAAAATCCACGCCGCTGCCAGAAAGGTCCACGGGGCTGTCATCCGCCTCAACCGCCAAGCGTAACCCGGTCTGTTCAAAGAGGTCGGGCAGTCGTTTCAACAGCCATCGGCTGGCAAAGGCCACGGTGACAGATATGGTCAACGCATGGTCGGCCTGCTCTTGCGTGATACGACCGATCACATCCGCCATATTGTCAAAACCTTCGCACAGGACGGGGTAAAGCGCCTCCCCGGCATCGGTCAGGCGAATCGGGCGCGGGTATCGGTGAAACAGCTTGAGGTTAAGCGTGTCTTCCAACTGCCGCACCTGATGGCTGATCGCGGTGGGTGTGAGGTGCAGTTCCTCCGCCGCGCGTGCAAAATGCAGATGTCGTGCTGCTGCCTCAAAAGCACGGAGCGCAGCAAGAGGTGGCAAACGCCGCATAGATCCACCCTTTTCAGTTCTGGCAAATTCAGGGTGAACGTCATTCATCCTGTCCCTGATATATTCGCATTCGCCAGAAACCTGGCTGGTTGATAGGCCGGGGTGGATAACACCATCCCAGGAGCTAGACCATGACCAACCTACTTCGAATCGACGCAAGCGCCCAGCTTGCAGATCGTTCACTGACCCGTCGTCTGACGAGCATATTTGTTAAGAGCTTTCTCTCCCAGGCGCCGGATACACAGATCGTCAACCGCGATGTCGGGTTAGACCCCATTCCGGCAATCGACCACCGGTTTATTCACGCCGCTTTCACCCCGGAAGCAGAGCGTGAGCCCTGGATGTCCGAACGTCTGGCGCTGTCAGACACGTTGATTGAGGAAGTCATCCGCGCCGAGATTATCGTCATGGGGGTGCCAATGTATAACTACGGGATGCCATCCTCCCTGAAGGCATGGATTGATCTGGTGGCACGCATTGGCAAGACATTCTCTTTCGATCTTGCACGGGGGGATACACCGATTGAACCGATACTATCGGGCAAACGCTTGGTGGTTCTGTCGTCCCGTGGCGAGTTTGGATTTGCACCGGGCGGTGTAAGGGCCCATCTGAACGCGCTTGATCCTGCGCTGGCCTCCTGCGCCCATTACCTGGGCGTTGCGCCCCAGGATATTGAAACCATCGCCATCGAATATCAGGAATTCAAAGATGATCGTCACCGGGCATCCGTCATGGCCGCGGAAGAACGGGCGCGCACTCTTGCTCTGGATATGGCTGCGGTTGGGGCACAGGCGTGCCTGAACGAGTTTGCGAAAGTTAGATAGCGCGGGGGCCACCCGCGCCCCTCCTCCCCATTATGTGGTCGCGCTAGTTTAGCTCCGCCCGAAGTTTGCTCATGAGCTTTCCCAGCGACGCCTCATAGCGGTCGGATAGTTGCCCGGATTCGTCAAATTCCTTTGCGGCCCCGGCGACGGCCACTTCCGGCCCGGTCAACAGGCGGGGCTGGAACGCCAAAGGGCGTTGCGCAGCGATATCGCCGCACGGACCCCGCCAGAGCGCCCTGCGGCTGCCGAAACGACAGCCACGGGTTTGTCGAGCCAGGGATTTCCCTCCACCCGGCTGACCCAGTCCAGCGCGTTTTTCAACACGCCCGACATGACCTGATTATATTCCGGCGTCGAAATCACCACCGCATCGGCCTCAGCAATCTGATCGGCCAGATGCTGCACCTCTTTTGGGATGCCTTCTGCCTCCAGATCGCCATCATAAAGCGGCAGACGGATGTCAGCCTCGACATAGTCGCCACCAAACAGCCGTCCGGCCGCCCGGATCAGCTTGCGGTTCACGGATGCGGCCCGGAGCGCGCCGGAGATGCCAAGAAGGGTGGTCATGATGTGCCTCACATTTATGTGCTTATTTGCAGCTATTGCATCTTTATCTGCATATCAATACGCAAATTCGAACACAAATATCCGCAAATCAGAACTCCACCCCAGCCTGCGCCTTGATGCCTGCCCGGAACGGATGCTTCAGCAATTCCATTTCGGTGGCGAGGTCGGCAACCTCCAGCAATTCCTCCTTGGCGTTTCGCCCGGTCAGGACAACATGAGTCATCTCTGGCTTTTCCGCCTTCAGGAAGGCCACCACTTCGTTTATGTCCAGATAGTCGTATCTGAGTGCAATATTGATCTCATCCAACAACACCATCCGGTTTGCAGGGTCACGGATCAGTTCCTTTGCCTTTTCCCAGGCCGCCTGAGCCATTTCGATGTCGCGGCTCTTGTCCTGGGTTTCCCAGGTGAACCCTTCGCCCATCGCATGAAATTCGCAGAGGTCGGAAAACCGTTCCGTGATCAGGGTGCGTTCCCCGGTTTCCATGCCGCCCTTGATGAATTGCACGACAGCGCATTGAAACCCATGTGCAATGCAACGAAAAATCATCCCAAAAGCGGCGGAGCTTTTGCCCTTGCCCTTGCCCGTATGGACGATGATCAGCCCTTTCTGATCCGTCTTTGTGGCCATGATCTTGTCACGCGCGGCCTTCTTCTTGGCCATCTTCATCGCGTGGCGTTCAAGGTCCTCGGGTGTATCGGTCATTTCCGCGCTCCTTTTGGCAACAGGGGAACCGAATGGCACGCGAAGTTCAAGCAGAAAGGATTTGTTAACCAATTCGCCGCAGGCTTCGGCCCAATCTGCAAAGGAACCACTATGCGCATCATGCCGTTATTTTGCTTTGGGGTGGCCATGGCCATGTCGCTCGCTGCCTGTAACGGGCCAAGCCCGCGCCTTGCCGGGACCACCGGGCAACGGGTGGAGGTTGGCGGCGCAAGTTTCATCGTCTATCACCGCGGTGATCGTGCTGAGGCCGTGCGCACCAATTTCGAATTCCCTGCAAATGTGCGCAGCGTTTTCCCACGGGCAATCACCGCCATGGAACAGGTCAGCGGGTGCCGCGTTGTGCCCGGCAGCGCGGTGGGTGATCCTGCCCTTATCAAAGCAGACCTTGATTGCAGCTGACACTGGGCAACCGACCACCGCACGCCGCCGTCAGTCGGCCTTAACCTTTGCCGCCTAAAACACCCGGCGTTGCAACCTTCGCGGCGGGCCGAAACCCCACCCGCGTCGTATCCACCCGAACGAAGCCAGCTTTGAAGCGCTTCAAATAAAAGGCTTCCCCGCCAGCATAAGGCGGGGTGAGGTTCACCGGCGCGCGCGCCACCCTTAACCAAGAGATCAACAGCAAAAACCCGGCGACCGCCACGGCCAGCCGCTTTTCAAGCCGTGCCCGGCTTTCATTGCGAAAAAGGCCCGGAAGGGGCTGATGAGCGGTTATCCGACTTCCAGACAATGACGCCTGAAGGCGCGTTTCAGCATGTCCAGCTCTTCGCGCAGCAAATCAAGCTCCGCCCGGAAATCATCGTCCAGGACCTGGCCAGCCAAAATGGAATACGACGCCAGCGTTTCCCCCGTGCGCCCGTCCGACATCAGGATCGTCTGCATACCGTCCGCCAGCAGCACGGCTGGAATCGGAAACCGCAACCCCCATTCCCGGTGTGATGAATCCGTTTCAAAAAGTTCAACATTTTCCAGTGGCTTGCCCAGATGGCTGACCTCAATAAGCGGCACGGGGTCAGCACCTTCACCCAAGGTAACAACCCCTTCCCAAATGCCTTCGCGCATGTGCAGATGGCGGATTTCCATGCTCAACGTCCCCTCCTAAAGCTGGGCCCGGGGATGGCGGGCAAAAGTTACATCGCGCAGGGTGATCTGGTTCATCTCCGGGCCCTCGAAAACCAGATCAACCCAAATCCTCTCTGCACGCTTTTCTTTGAGGCGGGTATAGGCGAGGTCAAATTCTACCATCACCTGGTTCTCAGAAAGCGGAAGTTCTCGCACGATTTGTTCTGTGTTCGGCCCGTGGCGCACGTTAAGGCGGGCGTAAATCTCCAGCGGTTTTTCCATTTCCACGATGGCATCCAGCCGGATCACGTGATGTCGGCGCAAATCGCTGACCGATTCCTTCGGCAGGTCGAGCACAAGTGACAGGAATGAGCCATCAAAGCGGAAAACATCCAGCCGCATGCCAAAGGGGGCCAGGTCAGATGCACGCCTATTGCGAAGCTGACGATAGGTCAGCTCCGTCGCACGGCAATCATGAAACACTGTCAGGCCACGTCCTATTTCGGTTTTATTCTCGACCGAGGCCTGCCCCTTCGGGGAAATCGGCCCACGCCAGGCTTCGGGCCGCCAGGACCAGTCTGTCCCGATTGGCACCTGAATGGCCGTAGAGCCGATAAGCGGCAAGGCGAGCCGGTGCTCCGCAATATGGGCGAATTGGTCAATCGGGCGTTTGAGCCTTCGGTATTCTTCATATCTGGATCTCAGCACCGACAACGGCATGGCAGAGGCATCCGCGACGGCCCGGCTTAGTGACCTGCGGAGCCCGCGCAGCATCAGATTGCGAAGGATGGAGCCTGCCTGCTGTTTCATCTGTCCCCGACTACCTGTTGCCGATATCGCGGCCTTTGTGCCTCGGTTTCACTTATATCTTGGCATCCTATCAGGAAACAACGGTCCAGTTACCGCGTGGAATTTGCAGCACGAAGACGGGCCACAAATCGACGGGCGAGATACAGCCCCGTATCCGGGTCAATCGGAGCCGCATCGCCCGAAAACACAGAGGCGGTGACAATCCTGCCATCAAGTTCAAACAGGACGCGCCAATAGTCATACAAGACACCGGATGTGGCCGGAATTGCGCTGTCCCGCAGCCGGACAAACAAGGCGTCTGCTTCGCGCCGCACCGAAAGGATGCTCACGGCTTCCCCCTGGCCCGATTGGCTGAGCGCAGCCCGCCCCGCCGGACCACGAACAAAGCGTTCCAGCATCCGCATATTACCGGCGACAGGCGGCCCGCTGCCCGGCGGCCCGATGCTGACGGTCAGAATGGCTGTGGCCTCCGGCCCTTCGTGATCCTGCCCGCGCGAAAGCGCATTGCATGCCGCAAGCAGAACCGTATCGCCACTGGCCCCTCGCCGTGTTGCCGCCTGATCTATGCAATAACCTTCTGGGCCGACAACCGTCACGTCACCCGCGCCAACAGTCACATGTGTTGGCGCAAAACAGGCCGCAAGCGACAGCAGCACACAGGCGGCGCAGGTTCTAGAGATCCATGTAAACATGCTTCTCTGCTTTGCCGCCGGGATGGGTCACGGCACCCAGATAGGTGGCGCCAACCTGCTGGGCGTATTTCCACAGTGCACCGGAGGCATAAATCGTGTCCTTCGGGCCTTTCCATGCCTTTTTGCGCGCCGCAAATGTTGCTTCATCAAGATCAACGCTGATCTCCCCTTTGATCGCGTCAATGGTGATCATGTCCCCATCTGCCACCAGCGCGATGGGGCCGCAATGCGCCGCCTCTGGCCCGACATGGCCGACGCAGAAGCCCCGTGTCGCGCCGGAAAAGCGCCCGTCGGTGATCAGGGCGACCTTTTTGCCCATGCCCTGCCCGGACAAGGCGGCCGTGGTCGCAAGCATCTCACGCATGCCTGGCCCGCCGGAGGGGCCCTCATTACGGATCACGATGACCTCGCCCTCTTTGTAAGCGCGCTGTTTCACCGCCTCAAAGGCATCCTCTTCGCACTCAAACACGCGCGCGGGACCGGTAAACACCTGCTCGTCCTCCGCCATACCGGCGACCTTCACAATCGCACCTTCGGGGGCAAGGTTGCCCTTCAGCCCCACAAC
Organism: uncultured Rhodobacterales bacterium; assembly: GCA_964441435.1. Classification (GTDB taxonomy): domain Bacteria; phylum Pseudomonadota; class Alphaproteobacteria; order Rhodobacterales; family Rhodobacteraceae; genus CAYTUW01. Next base: position 1,667 of record CAYTUW010000048.1, on the reverse strand, counting down.
CCCGCCAGTCGGCGTGATCGGGGTTTCAATCGGGTAGATGACCTTGCCGTCGGCTTCGGCCTCGATCTTGTCAAGCGCTTCGCCAATGGTTTCGCAATTTGCCGTCATGCAATCCTCATGGATCAGGCCCGCTTTGCGCAGTTCCTTCATCACAACGGGCACGCCGCCCGCCTCATAAAGGTCCTTGGCCACATAGTTGCCGCCCGGTTTCAGATCGACAAAATAGGGTGTGTCGCGGAAAATATCGCAGACATCATCAAGGTCGAAATCAATCCCCGCCTCATGGGCAATCGCCGGCAGGTGCAGCCCGGCATTGGTTGATCCGCCGGTGCAGGCGACAACGCGGGCGGCGTTTTCAAGGCTTTTGCGCGTCACAACATCGCGGGCCCGGATGTTGCTGGCGAGCAGTTTCATCACCGCCTCGCCAGAAGCCGTTCCATAGGCGTCACGGCTTTCGTAGGGCGCAGGTGCCCCGGAGGAGTTGAGCAGCGCAAGACCGATTGCCTCACTCACACAGGCCATGGTGTTGGCGGTGAACTGCCCGCCACAGGCACCGGCCGAGGGGCAGGCGACTTTTTCCAGCGCCGTGAGTTCCTCATCCGAGTTGGCCCCGGCCTGATGACGGCCTACGGCTTCAAACACATCCTGCACAGTCACATCGCGGCCCTGAAACCGCCCCGGCATGATAGAGCCGCCATAAATGAACACCGAAGGCACATTCAGCCGCACCATCGCCATCATCATCCCCGGCAGGGATTTGTCACAGCCCGCAAGGCCGACAATCGCGTCATAACAATGGCCGCGCATCGTCAGTTCGACCGTGTCGGCAATCGCCTCACGGCTGGCAAGCGAAGACCGCATCCCTTCATGCCCCATCGCAATACCATCGGTCACGGTGATCGTGGTGAATTCACGCGGCGTTCCGTTGGCGTGTTTCACACCCAGTTTCACCGATTGCGCCTGACGGTTCAGCGCGATGTTACAGGGTGCGGCCTCATTCCAGCAGGTCGCCACACCGACAAGCGGCTGATGAATCTCTTCCTCGCTCAACCCCATCGCATACATATAGGACCGATGCGGCGCGCGCGCCGGGCCTTCGGTCACGTGGCGGCTGGGGAGTTTTGATTTGTCAAAGCTGGACATGGCTTACCTCGTGAATTGGTCAGAAATCGGAATAGACACACAAAGCGGGGCATACAAGCGCGATTGCGACAGAATTCCCCCCAGACCCCGATTGCATTTGCCGGGCGCGCGGCTTATTTCTGGGCAAATCCGCGCGAGAAGTGAACATCTATGAACTGGATCACCAACTACGTCCGCCCGACCATCAACTCGTTGTTTTCACGGCGGGAAACGCCGGACAACCTGTGGCAAAAATGCCCGGAATGCGGCACCATGCTGTTCCATCGCGAACTGGCAGAGGCGCTGAACGTCTGCACAAGTTGCGACCATCATATGGCGCTGACGCCGCGGGATCGGTTTGCCGCATTGTTTGATGGCGGCATTTTCACGGAAATCGAAGTGCCTGCTGTGGTCGCTGACCCGCTGCATTTCCGCGACCAGCAAAGATACCCGGACCGGATCAAGGCGGCGCGTAAGAAAACCGGCGAGCATGACGCCATGCTGGTGGCCGAGGGCGAAATCGGGCGCACACCGATTGTTGCGGC
>CAYTUW010000047.1:0-15616 GCA_964441435.1 uncultured Rhodobacterales bacterium | reverse complement strand
CATGATCGTCGCGGGGAAAGACAGGGTGTGAAAGGGCACATTGTCCTTGCCCATAAATTGAACATAGCGAACATCTTCCGCGCCCTTGTCGGTGCGCCACCAGCGTTCCCAGTCCGTCTCTGCCTTTCCATTCGCATCGGCCCATTCGGCGGTGGCGGCGATGTATTCGATTGGGGCGTCAAACCAGACGTAAATGACCTTGCCATCCATACCCGGCCAGTCCGCAGCGCCCTTTTTCACCGGCACACCCCAGTCAAGGTCACGGGTGATGCCACGGTCCTGCAATCCGTCGCCGTCATGCAGCCATTTCTTGGCGATGGAGGTTGTCAGGACAGGCCAACCCTTTTGGCTGTCAATCCAGGTGTCCAGTTGGTCGCGCATCGCTGATTGTTTGAGGTGGAGGTGCTTGGTGTCCTTAACCTCAAGATCGGTGGAGCCGCTTTCGGCAGAACGCGGGTTGATCAGATCGGTCGGGTCCAGCAGCTTGGTGCAGTTTTCACATTGGTCGCCCCGGGCCTTTTCATAACCGCAGTTCGGGCAGGTGCCTTCCACGTAGCGGTCCGGTAGAAACCGACCATCGGCGTGGGAATAGACCTGTTTTTCAACGACCTCTTCGATCAGCCCTGCCTCTGCCAAACGCCCCGCGAAATGTTGGGTCAGCTTGTGGTTGCGGTCAGAAGAGGACCGCCCATAGTGATCAAAGGACAGGCGAAAACCGTCGGCCAATTCGCTTTGCACCGCATGCATTTCGCGGCAGTAGTCCGCTACCGATTTTCCGGCCTTGGCGGCGGCCAGTTCGGCCGGGGTGCCGTGTTCGTCCGTTGCGCAGATGAACATCACTTCATGGCCACGGGCGCGCATGTAGCGGGCGTAAAGGTCAGCCGGAAGCTGGCTGCCGATCAGGGTGCCAAGATGCTTTACCCCATTGATGTAGGGCAGTGCAGAGGTGATGAGAATGCGGTCCATTGTGGTCCCCGATGGTCAAAATCCAGCGCTGATTACCGCATAGGCGCGGCAGGGGGAAGGGGGAAGGCTGGCTCAGCGCCGATCCCGGAACCGTCCCATCAGTCGCCCAATGATGAAGGAGGTGCGCGGCGCATAGAGATAGGGGGTGCGCTCTGCCGCTGCCGGGCGCGCCCGCATCCGCGTCAGGCCGAAGAAGAACAGAATGCCGTGCCCCCCTGCAAGAAACATGAACAGCGCGGGCGGGCCAAAGGCGTTGATAAGGGCGGCGGCGATATAGGGGCTGGCAATGGCCCCGGCGGCGAAAAAGAACATCAGGGCAGCGGCGAGTTCAACACGCCGTTCGGAACTGGTGAAATCATTGGCATGGGCAGAGGCCACGGAAAAGATCGGGAAAGTGGTGAAGCCAAACAAACCCGCGGTGAGCATGGCGGCGGATGTACCGCCCCCGGTCATCAGGATCGTGACCAGCGAACTGCCAATCGCGGCGGCTGACAGACAGACCAGAACCCAGCGCCGGTCAAATTTATCGGCCAGCCAGCCGATGGGGTATTGCGCCAACGCACCCCCCGCCACAAAGGCCGCCAGAAACCAGGCGATCTGATCAGGGCGCAAGCCGACTTCCTGCCCGTAAATCGGGCCGACCATGCGGAAGGCAGCGCTGGTCAACCCGGCGGTAATCACCGCCGCCGCCGCCAAAGGGGAGGCATCCCAGGCAAGGCGCGGCCGCAGGCGCGGGGTGGCGGGCACTTCGGGCTGGCGTGCACGCGTCAGCGTCAGCGGCAGGATTGCCGCGCAGCACAGCAGTGCCAGCAGGTTGTAGGATACGTAATGGGCAGGTTCCAGTACAGCGATCAGCATCTGCGCAATCAGGGACGCGCCCATATCCACCACCCGATAGCTGCCCATGGCGCGGCCGCGGGTTTCATTGGTGACCTTGGAATTCAGCCAGGCTTCGATCACCGTGTAGCAGCCCGCGACACACAGGCCCGACATCACGCGCATCAACGCCCAGGCATAGGGGTTGATGACCAGCATATGCGCCAAAAGACCAATCGCCCCGGTTGCGGTAAAGGCGGCGAAGGCGCGTGAATGACCAATGGATCCCATCAGGCGTGGCGCCCACCAGCAGCCGATAAAGAAGCCAAGGAAATGCGCCGATCCCAGCAAGCCGACCTCTTGGCGCGAAAAATCAAGCGCAAGGCCGGACAGCGCGTCAAGTGGCCCCACGCCACCCGTTGAAAGCTGCAGCAGGATGACCGACAGAAAGAGCGCGGCAAATGAGATGACAAGACGCATGGGTGTGCCTGTTTTTGGCAAGTCTCACAGCACGCGCATCAAAAACTTTGACTTATTCGACAAAACGCTGTCGTTTTTGGCCAACTATAGTCGCAGGGATTTGATTTGTTAGCCATCCCGGTCGCCCGTTTTCGACTTGCCCCTTCTGCACCACTGGTTAGGCTCGCCGAACCACAGGACAAAAGAGGGATCAGTATGCGGAAACTGCCATTAGGCCGGAGCGGGATTGACGTAACGGAACTGTGCCTCGGGACCATGACCTGGGGCACCCAGAACACCGAAGCCGAGGGTCACGCCCAGATCGACATGGCGCTGGATCACGGCGTCAATTTTATTGATACTGCTGAGGCCTATCCGGTCAACCCCATGTCGGCGGATACCGCTGGCCGGACGGAGGAGATCATCGGCACCTGGAACGCGGCGAACCCTGCGCGGCGCGGTGATGTGGTGCTGGCGACCAAAGTATCCGGTGAAGGTAACATGACCGTGCGAGAGGGTGCCGCGATTTCACGCACGACGATCCTTCAGGCGGTTGAGGGATCGCTTCAGCGTCTGCAAACCGATTATATCGACCTTTACCAGCTGCACTGGCCGAACCGGGGCAGCTATATGTTCCGCAGGAATTGGGAATATGATCCCTCTGGGCAGGATCGTGATGGCACACGCGCCCATATGGAAGAGGTGTTGGAAACGCTGGAGGAACTGGTCACGGCGGGAAAGATCCGCCATTTTGGTCTTTCCAACGAAAGCGCCTGGGGCACGGCGGAATGGTTACGGATTGCGGCAGCAAAGGGCCAGCCGCGCGTGGTGTCGATCCAGAATGAATATTCGCTGCTTTGCCGGCTATACGACACCGATCTGGCCGAACTTGCGGTCAACGAAGATGTGCTGCTGATGGCGTTCTCGCCGCTGGCGACGGGGCTTTTGACCGGGAAATACACGGTCGACAGTGCCCCCGCCGGATCACGCCGCACGCTAAACCCCGAGCTTGGTGGGCGCATCAGTGAGCGGGTCTGGGGTGCGGTAGACGCTTATCGGGAGATAGCGGAACGGCATGGGTTGAACCTTGTTCAAATGGCGCTGGCGTGGTGCCGGACGCGGCCCTTTGCGGTGTCTGCGACCTTTGGGGCGACGACGCTGGACCAGCTTGCGCTTGCTCTTGGGTCGGTCGAGGTTGAACTGAGTGATGAAGTTCTGAAAGACATTGATACCGCTCATAAGGCCCACCCGATGCCTTATTAAACGGCGGCGCTGGCGCGCCATTTCCCTTTCATTTCCGGGGCGCTGCCCCGGACCCCGGAGTATTGTTGGCAAAATGAAGGGGTAAAAGAGGCTTGCCTGGCCGGGGCGAATCCCTGTCCACTGATGGGAGTTTTGGAAAGGGTGCGCCTTGCCACTGATGATGAACAGTGACGTCTTTATCACCTGTGCGGTGACCGGCTCCGGCGCGACGCAGGATCGCAGCCCACATGTGCCGCGCAGCCCGAAGCAGATTGCCGATAGCGCCATTGCCGCAGCAAAGGCCGGTGCCGCCGTTGTGCATTGCCATGTGCGTGATCCCGAGACCGGTGCGCCTTCGCGGGATCTGAAATACTACCGCGAAGTGACCGAAAGGGTGCGCGACGCGGATGTCGATGTCGTGCTGAACCTGACCGCAGGGATGGGGGGCGACATCGTTTTCGGTGGCACCGACAGCCCGCTGCCCGTACAGCCTGGTACGGATATGATCGGGGCGGAGGAACGGGTGGCGCATGTGCTTGAATGTCGGCCTGAAATCTGCACGCTTGATTGCGGCACGATGAATTTTGCCGAGGCTGACTACGTCATGACCAACCCGCCCGGCATGTTGCGGGCGATGGGCCGGATGATGACCGAAAGTGGCGTGAAACCGGAAATCGAAGCCTTTGACACCGGGCATCTGTGGTATGCCAAGCAGTTGGTTGCCGATGGTATTCTCGAAAGCCCGGCGCTGGTGCAACTGTGCATGGGAGTGCCCTGGGGTGCGCCCGATGACCTCAACACCTTCATGGCGATGGTGAACAATGTGCCTGATGACTGGGTGTTTTCCGCCTTTTCACTGGGGCGCCACCAGATGCCCTATGTCGCGGCGGCGGTGCTGGCGGGCGGCAATGTGCGCGTAGGGCTTGAGGACAACCTGATGCTGGGCAAAGGCAATCTGGCGACAAACGAACAGTTGGTGACCCACGCGAAGGGGATCGTCGAAGGCCTTGGCGCGCGGGTGATCGGCCCGGATGAGGTGCGCAGCAAACTGGGCCTGACAAAGCGGTCGCCGGGATGAGGGGATTAGGGTGGATCACACTGGCACTGCTGCTTTCCTCATGCGTGCCGGAAGAGGCGGGAGTTGAACCGATTGGCGATGTTCCGACACGAACGCAGATCGAAGAATGCCATGCCGAGGGTGGGGAAATCGTGCCAGGTGGCTTGCTGCCCTGGGCCTGTGAGATTCCGCTGATGGATGGCGGCAAAAGCTGCTCCACCGGCAGCGATTGTGAAGGGCTGTGCATGGCCGAAACCGCACAATGCAGCGCTGTGACGCCGATATTCGGTTGTTATCCCATTCTAGAAGGCGGTGAAGAGGTGACGATCTGTGTCGACTAGTCACAAAGGCAGAACAGCCGCGATCATCGGGGGCGGCGTTATTGGCGGCGGCTGGGCGGCGCGGTTCCTGTTGATGGGCTGGGACGTGCGGGTTTTTGATCCCGATCCGGAGGCGGAGCGCAAGGTTGGTGAGGTGATCGGCAACGCGCGGCGGAGCTTGCCGGGGTTAAGCGATGTGGCGTTACCCGCTGAGGGCAAACTCCGTTTCTGCGAAACGCTTGAGGATGCCGTGAATGGCGCGACATGGGTGCAGGAAAGCGTGCCGGAACGGCTGGAACTTAAGCACAAGGTTTACCGCCAGATTCAGGATCACGAGGGCGGCTCGGTGATCATTGCGTCGTCCACCTCCGGCTACAAACCGTCGGAACTTGCGAAAGGGGCCAAGCACCCTGAGGCGATCATCGTCGTCCACCCGTTCAACCCGGTTTACCTGTTGCCTTTGGTCGAACTCGTTCCGTTTGACCGGACGGAGGATAATTTCCTGAAAGGCGCGAAGGAAATTCTGACCTCGATCGGCATGCACCCGCTGGTTGTCAGAAAGGAAATCGATGCCCATATCGCGGACCGGTTCCTTGAAGCCGTCTGGCGGGAGGCGCTGTGGCTGGTGAAAGACGGCATTGCGACGACCGAAGAAATCGACGACGCGATCCGCTATGGCTTTGGCCTGCGCTGGGCGCAGATGGGGCTGTTTGAAACCTACCGCATCGCCGGGGGCGAGGCAGGGATGCGCCATTTCATCGAACAGTTCGGCCCGTGCCTCAAAAACCCATGGACCAAGCTGATGGATGTGCCCGATCTGACGGATGCGCTGGTTGACCGGATTGCCGACCAGTCCGATGCGCAGTCCGGTCAGCATACAATCCGCGGCCTTGAACGCATCCGCGACACCAATCTTGTGGCGATGATGCGTGCGCTCAAGGCACAGGATTGGGGCGCGGGGGCGCTGCTGAATGCACAGGACAGGCGAATGATGACGCCCGCAGCGGTTGAGGGGGCCATTGTCACTGTGGCGCGCGCCGTGCCGCTCGACTGGACGGATTACAACGGCCATATGAATGAATCGCGCTATTTGCAGGCGTTCAGCGATGCGACGGACCGCTTTATGGAAATCATCGGCTGTGATGCGGAGTATATCGCGTCCGGCGGCAGCTACTTCACCGCGGAAACCCATATCCGGCATCTGGATGAAGCCCACGCCGGGGCGAAGATCCGGGTGGAAACGCTCTGCCTGCTGGGGGAGGGCCAGAAGATGCAGCTTTTCCACCAGATGTTTGAGGGGGAGCGGCTTTTGGCCACTGGCGAACATATGCTGATCCATGTGAGCCTTGAAACCCGCAAGGCCAGCCCGCCCGCAGCACATATAGCGGCGGAACTTTCGCGGATCGCGGTGCTGCACGCGCAGATTCCGATGCCGGATGGGGTCGGGCGTGCCATAGGTGCGCGATGAAGCGCAGTTTGAAAATGCCCGAAACGACGGGGCGCTGCGTATGGTAGTAACGTGCTGCACGGCCAAGCGGCGGCGGATATTCTCAATGTGAGTGTTAAGATGTAAAGGCCCCGAGGGCTTTAAGAAATTAGCTTGCGATGAACTCATCCGCATCCGCCGGGGTTTCAGGCGAATAGGTTTCTTTCAGCGTGGCGATGCGCCCAAGAACGGCGTCGCGGCGGCTGTCGAGCTCCGCCCGGAGGCGTTCAATATGTTCGAGCTTTTCCTGATACATCTCAATACCGCCAGCGCAGGGGCCAGCGCCCTGATCGGACAGGCAGGCGCTCATCGCGCGGATTTCACGCGTGGAAAACCCGGTGGCAATGAAATCGCGGATGCGCCTGGCGCGGCGCAGGTCCGCTGCAGAGTAATGCCGGTAGCCGTTCGTTGTCCGCTCAACCTCCATCAGCCCCTCTTTTTCATAGTGGCGCAGCATGCGTTGTGTGATCCCAAGCTCTGAAGCGGCTTCTTTGGCGCGCATCTCATATCCTTTCGAGATTAACCCTGACCCGAATGTAAGGGTTTTGGGTGGCATTCCCAGAGGGGCGTGGGCGGATTTGCCGAAATCCGCCCAGCCGGGGCGCTAGTTGCGCAGGGTCCAGCCGCCATCAACGGTCAGGACCTGCCCAGTCAGCCATTGGTTTTCGGCGCTACCAAGATGCAGGATCCAGGGCACGACGTCCGCAGTCACACCGCGCCGACCAAGTGGAACCTGTGCTTCTTCCTGCGCCTCGATCTGCCGGGCCATATCATCCGGCAGCCCCATCATTCCGGTGAGGGCGCCGGTTTTGACCGGACCAGGTGCAATGGCGTTCACCCGTATGCCATCAGCCGCAAGCTCGATCGCCCAGGATTTTGTCAGATGTTCAAGCGCCGCCTTGGTCGCTGCGTAATGCGCCATCATCGGCGCAGCAATCCGGGTTACCGCTGTGCTGATATTGACGATGGAACCGCCGCTGTCGCGCAACGCGGATTGTGCCGCTGTGACCAGCAGGGACGGGGCGGCAATGTTCACCATGGCCATCCGGCTGATCGCTTCGGGATCATAGGCGACAATCGGCAGTGGGTGCCCGGCACCGGCGTTGTTGACAATCAGATCAATGCGGCCCCATCGCTCAAGCGCGGCCGCCACCACGTGTTTGCCGCTACCCGGACCCGCGCTGTCGGCCTCCAATGTCATAATGGCCGGGTTCGCCGCCGCTGTTTCCGAGAGCCGTGTTGCATCGCGCCCGGTGATCAAGACTTCGGCCCCGCGTGTGACCAGCGCCTCCGCCGTAGCCCTGCCGATGCCGCCGCTGCCCCCGGTGATAATCGCCACCTTGCCCTGCCATGTGGTGTTGTCCGTCATGTTGCGTCTCTCCTGTCTGCGAAGTTGCTGTTTCTGCGCAGACAGGGTTAGCGGCCTGACACTAACGTCAGGGTCAAGCATTCGTTTCATGGGGAGAGTGGAATTTTGGCTGGGCTTCTTGCTGGGGCTCAGGCGATCGCCGCCCGTAGGGCGCGCAGCCTCTCGGGCAGTTCACGCGCATCACACTCGGCCTCTTTCACCAGTCGGTCGAAATGGCTGCGGATGGCTTCGATTCGTTCCTTGTCGCGGAACGCAAGGTAGTTCTGGCCAAGATACAATACCGCCAGAAGGGGGCCGAAGATCGTGACCGGCGCGGAAAACAGACGTTTGGAATCAAACATATAGATGCGAAGACGTGGGTAGAGCTGATCATGCAGCGCCAAAAGCCAGTCGATCTGGTTGATGCGCTGATTGCGCCCAAGCCCCCGGTAATACCCTTCGCCATATGCAAAGGATTCTATTTCGGCCAGCGGCAGGGCAATCTCAAAGTCCGAAGTGGTGTTGCGCATAAGGCCAAGCTTGTCCTCCGCCGCACCTATCGCCTGATCGGCTGTGCGGCCAAGCTGGGGCGAATATTCCCACCGCATCACCGCATGGGTTTTCAACAGGTCCGGCAAGGTCGCCGGAACGTGGCGGATTTTGTAGCCTGAGGCTTCCTCATGCCAGGCAAGGATTTGTTCATCGACCAGCGCGCGCGGCGCGGCGGTCATGCTGACGGATGCAGCAAGCAATTCGGCGGTGCGTTCGGGCCGATCCGTGAGGCCGAGCAGCCAGTCGGCACTGACCCCAAGGGCGCTTGCACATTCTGCGACAACCTGCGCGTTTGGCATACGCGCACCCGTTCCCTTTAGCAGTTGCGAGATGGTGGAACGATCCACCCCCGCCGCACGGGCGAGCGTGCTCTGATTTTGGCCTGACAGGGCCAACGAGTCCGCCAGGCGGGTGCGGAAAAGGGCGGCACGATCCCGTTTGTCGATATTATTACTCATAGTGTGATATAATACATCATTGTTGAATTTTGCTTACTATTTTCAGAATCTACTCACGCCAGCGTGAGGTCTAAGATGACGCGGGATGGGTGAAATGGCGTGTGACTCGCGCCAACCCCCTGAGGTAACGGAGAAAACATGACGGAACGCAAGCGTCCGTCGGCCCTTGTGGAATGGCCGACATTTTTACTGATTTTGGCCTGTTACGGGCTTTGGGCTGTGGCAACAACCTGGTTAGCCGCCCTCTGGATGCCGCTTGCAGTCGCGGCGTCGGTGGTTGCGATAACGCTGCACAGTTCGCTTCAACATGAGGTTTTGCACGGCCACCCTTTCCGCAGTCGACATCTGAGTGAGGCACTGGTGTTCCCGGCTTTGGGGCTGTTCATACCCTATGGCCGCTTTCGTGACCTGCATCTGGAACATCACCGAGATTCGATCCTCACCGATCCTTATGACGATCCCGAAAGCAACTACCTTGACCCCGGCGTGTGGGAGGCGCTCCCGCGGTGGAAGCAATCCCTGCTCAGGTTCAACAACACACTGCTGGGGCGGCTTATCGTGGGGCCGCTGGTGGGGCAGGTCATGTTCATGAAGGCCGATGCCGCACGCATCCGCAGGGGGGATCGCGCGGCGCTTTGGGGCTGGCTGCTGCACATCCCTGGTGTGGCGCTCGTCGTGACCTGGCTGCTGATGGTCGGGCAAATGCCGCTTTGGCTGTATCTCGCAGCGGCCTATCTGGGGCTCTCGATCCTCAAGATCCGCACCTTTCTGGAACATCAGGCTCATGAAAAGGCCCGTGGGCGCACCGTGATTGTCGAGGATCGCGGCCCACTTGCCTTCCTGTTTCTCAACAACAACCTGCATGTCGTCCATCACATGCATCCGGCGGTGCCCTGGTATCGGCTCTGGGCGCTCTACCTGCAGAACCGTGACCGCTACCTTGCACGAAATGACAGCTATTTCTACCGGTCCTACTGGCAGATTTTTTGCACCCATTTCTTTCGCGCCAAAGATCCGGTTCCACACCCCTTGTGGCGGCGCTAGACATTCTGCGCGCCGCCTGCCACTAGGGCTGTATGAACGCCTGGATCCCCGTTTCCATCGCCGCGGCCTTTTCGCAGAACCTGCGTTTCATGCTGCAAAAACACCTGAAGGCAACGCGGTTGTCGACCGGTGGGGCGACCTTCGCGCGGTTCCTCTATTCAGCGCCGCTGGTGGTGCTTTTGATCTGGTTATACATGCGCGGGACCGGGCAGGCCGTGCCTGCGATGTCCGCCGTATTCTGGGGCTATGCGCTGTCCGGTGGGCTGGCGCAAATCCTCGCAACCATGTGTGTCGTCGCCTTGTTTGCGGAACGCAATTTCGCCGTTGGCATCACCTTCAAGAAAACCGAGGTCGTGCAGACCGCCATCATCGGTTTTCTGGTTCTTGGCGAAGGGGTGACGCGCTGGGGCGTGGTTGCGATTGGCATCGGTTTTCTTGGCGTTGTGCTGCTGTCTGACCCGCCCGAAGGTGCTGCGGGGCGCTGGCACAAGCGGATATTCAACCGTGCCTCTGGCCTTGGTTTGGCGTCGGGTGTGCTGTTTGCGGTTTCGGCGACGGGGTATCGTGGGGCGTCGCTGGCGCTGGGGCTTGAGGATGTGATCCTCAGGGCGGGTTTTACGCTGGCGGTTGTTGTGATTTTTCAAACCCTTGTGATGGCGGTCTGGCTGACCTTGCGCGAACATGGGGAAATTGCACGCGTTTTGAAACACTGGCGGATCGCCGGGCTTGTCGGCCTGACCTCCATGATTGGCAGCTTCTGTTGGTTCACCGCCTTCACGCTGCAAAATGCGGCCTATGTAAAGGCGCTCGGCCAGATTGAACTTCTGTTCAGCTTCATCGGCGGGGTGCTTGTTTTCAAGGAAAAAACCAGCGGGCGGGAACTCTTTGCGATGGGGCTCATCACCGCGTCGATCCTGCTTTTGGTGCTGCTGATCTAGGATCAGTTATGAGGCTGATCAAATGGGCTTTGCCGACCCAGCCGCAAAAACAGGCTTTGCTCATCGTCGTTCTGAAAGAACGGCACACCGTTTTTCTGCCCACCTTCGCGCAGGATCAAGGCAACCTCGGCAAGCACAACTTCGGTGATGAAGGGCAGGTCGAATTCCCGTGCCTGTGCAAGGGATACCCACTGAAGCGCCGAAAGTTCATCGGAAGCGGCGGAAAAATCATCGGGATCGCCGGAAATTGCTGCGGCATCGGCCATGAAAAACCGGGCGTCAAAACGGCGCGGCCGGCCGGGCGGGGTAATGGCGCGAAAAATGAACTGGAAAGCGCTGCCAGCCGGGCGGTGGCCCGTTGCGGCAAAATCGGCCCAGTCGGCAGGGGGGTCAGGCCAGTCACCAGGAGCGCCAAGGACAAGGCCGGTTTCTTCCCAAAGCTCACGTACTGCGGCGACCTGCAGGGCATGGGCGAGGTTGGCATCGGCATGTTCCAGCAATGTTTGGGCGCAGGGTTCGGCTAGGGGAGGCTCTAGCGGGATAGTCGCATCGCCTGCATCCACGGCGCCTCCGGGAAAAACGAACTTGTTCGGCATGAAAGCTGCACGGGCACCGCGCTGGCCCATCAGAATTTTGGGATCGTTGTCAATGTCGCGGACAAGGATCACCGTGGCCGCATCCCTTATCCTGACCTCGTCCATCTGTTAAAACCCGTGCATTCTTTTTGCCCATTGGAAGCCGACAATCGCCCCTTTCAACCTGGGCAGAAGGTAGAGCGAAAGCGCGACGCATCCAATGGTAAAGGTGGCGGCCAGGGTCAGCGGATCTGGGCGGAAATGCGTATAGGCAACCAGGATCAGCGGTGCCATCAGGTGACCGACAATCAGGATCGTCATATAGGCCGGGCCGTCATCAGCGCGATGATGGTGTAGTTCTTCCTCACAAAGGGGGCAGGCGTCCCGCACTTTCAGATAGCCGTGCAGCAGTGGGCCAGCCCCACATTTCGGGCAGCGTCGCCGCCAGCCTCGCAGGAGCGCTGGTTTCAGAGCTCTTACATCGCCGCTCGGATCTGGATTTGTCTGGGACATGTCACCCTCGTATCTTTGATGATGCAACATAGGTGAAGCCGATCACAAAGTTTAAGCTTCAGAATGCCGCACCCCACTTTGCCACAATGCACATGCTGCGACGGAAATTTTCCGGTGCTGCGTAACAGTTATGCAGGCCGGGCAAAATCGGCATCACATCAGGAGAGTACAGATGATCAAATTCAAGGCATTGCAGGTTGGCACGCGTCACTTTTTATTGCCGCTGGTTGGGATTGGCGCGCTGTTTGCCATGGCCGACGATACGATGGCCCATGAGCGCGGGGAAAGGGCTGTGCGACCGGGGTTTGAGGCGCTCGATACCGATGGCGATGGGGTGCTGACCGCAGAGGAGCTTTCCGCGCGTCGGGCGCAGTGGATTGCCGAGGCTGACGGAGACGGAGATGGAATGCTGTCCGTCGAAGAGGTTACCGCGGCCATGACCAGGCAGATGGAACAGCGGGTAGTGCGGATGTTTGAACGGCAGGACCGGAATAGTGATGGTATGTTGAACGCGGAGGAACTGTCTCCGGGAGAGGACCACATGACGCGCCGATTTGCACGATTGGATCGTAATCAGGACGGGGTCATCTCTGCTGAGGAATTCGAACAATCGGGCAGGCGGCACCATCGGGCAAGGGGTGGTATCTGGGGGCAAAATCATACGCCGGGTGAGTAAACGCCGAAAGCGTGGCGTTGTGCGAAACAATGCCACGCTTTACCAAGGTTCGGAATGCAGATGCCTTTTGAAGCAGAAACAGCACCGCCAGATCACAGGCTTATGGCGCTTTATGCCACAGGCGATGCAGAGGCCGCGCGCATGTTGACCGACAGGTTCCTTCCGCGTGCCTACGCAACCGCGTGCCGTTTGCTCGCCGATCGGGCCGAGGCAGAGGACGTGGCCCAGGAGGCGATGATCCGTTTGTGGCAGGTCGCCCCGAAATGGGACGCGGGTCGCGCGCGTGTTTCGACCTGGCTGCACCGGGTGGTGTCAAACCTGTGTATTGACCGGATGCGCAAACAGCGCTGCGCGGGGCCGCAAGTGGCCCCGGATGATATTATGGATGAAACCCCTTCGGTCGTTGACAGGCTGCTTGAAGGAGAACGCAAAAGGGTGCTTCTTGAGGCGCTTGCGACGCTGCCCGAGCGTCAGCGGCTGGCTGTGGAAATGCGACTGATCGAAGGGTTTTCCAATCCGCATATTGCGGCGGAGCTTGGCGTTTCTGTTGCCGCTGTGGAAAGCCTGACCGCGCGCGGCAAGCGTGGGTTGGCGCAAAGCCTGGCCAATGAAATCGCAACCGTGGGGTATGAAACATGACGAAACCTGTCTGGACAGATCGTTTGGTGGAAGAAGAACTTGGAAGGTTAACTGGGGCTGACAGCCACGTGCCGGGCCGACTGCGTCACCGCGTTCTTGAGGATGGGCTGAATTTGCAGCCTGCCGCAGTGCGGCCGGGGTTTTCGACAGGGCTAAAGCGCCTGGTTGTCGGGATCGGTGGGTGGCCATCTGTGGCGGCGATGACGGTAGCAGGGGTGGCGGGGCTGTGGATTGGAAGCAATCCGCCGCCCCAGATGGGAGAGGCGCTGGAATACTACCTGACTGATGATGTGGTGGTGCTTGCGTTGGATGTTTTTGAACCGGAACTTTTTGCGGAAGAACGATAAGATGCAGGAAAAAGAAAAAGTGATGAAGCCTGGAAGGCGGCCCGTTGGAGGGCCGGGATGGATCAGGATTATTCTGGGGCTGTCCCTGTCCCTGAACCTTTTGATTTTTGCGGCAGCCGGCGCGGCCCTTTGGAAGTTTTCCGGGTCACGAACACACCCGGAGATGCGCGCAGGTGCGCTTTGGCCGATCGTGCTGGCTTTGCCGCGCGACGATCGGGCGATATTGCGGCAGGCCTATGACGTAACGGCTCGTAATGGGCAAGGGGCGGGTGCCGCTACAGAAGAGGGGACTGCAAGACCGGCCTTCTTGCCCGAATTTGTAGCAGCTTTGCGCCAGGAACCTTTTGATACCGCTCCTGTGCACGCGCTTTTGCGGGCCCATGCTGAGGGGCGATACCGGCGTGCCTTGGCTGGGCATGGCGCCCTTGTGGACCGCATTGGCTTGATGAGTGCCGATGAACGCCTGGACTATGCAAGCCGGATTGAAGAGATGGCCGCCCGCGGAAACGCCCGTCGCCGATGGCGTTCAAGCCGCTGATTTGCAGAATGTCACCGTATTCCTGCCGACGGTCTTGGATTCATAAAGCGCAGTGTCAGCCTCTGCGATCAGGGTGTCAAGATCGGCATCTGAATGCGCGCCGCCAATCGTCACCCCGATCGAAAGCGTAACATCAAGTGCGGTGTCGCCCGGGCCATCGTCGATCCTGACAGGCGTTTCCTCAATAACCCGGCGCAGGCGTTCTGCTGCGCCTCGGGCAGGGATAAGATCGGTTTCAGGCATTGCGATCAGAAATTCCTCACCTCCGATCCGGGCGAGCAGGTCGGCGCTGCGAAGGTTATTATGAAGGCGGGATGAAACTTCCTTAAGCACGCGATCACCCGTAGCATGACCGTAGTTGTCGTTAATGCGTTTGAAGCGGTCAATATCGAGTATCATGAGCGCAAACTGTCCGCCAGAATCCGCGCTGCGTTCCCGGATACGGGTAAGATGTGTAAAGGCGTATCGTCGGTTATAAAGCCCGGTCAAAGGATCAATCGTCGCGAGTTTGATATGATCCCGCATGGCGGAGCGCAGGTGATCGGATTGCAACTTGCCGCGCAACATTGCCTTCAGGCGCAGCGCCATTTCTTCCATGACGACGTCACCCTGGATGACATCATTTGCACCTAGATCAAGGGCAACAACGGTCTGCTGTGCGGCCTCGTCTTTGAAAACAATGAGGACAGCCGCATGGCGTGTTTCAGTCCTGGAACGCAGCTCTGACAGCATCCGAAGCCCGTCGTCGGGGCGTTTCAGTGTCGCAGGAACGATATATATGTCCGGCTTTTCGGTCCCCTCATCGGGGTTCAGAGCCTGATCCGCAGTCTGGATGTATACCTGCTTGCCAAAGGTCGATTCAATCTGCGGTTTCCATTGTTGCGCCTCATTTCCTTTCCCCGACAAAAGCGCGATGCGCGCGGGCCGGTCAAACTGTGCAACACCTTCTGCAAAGCCAAATTCGCGGTTGGTCGAATCGCGCAGCCTCATTTCCTCGTCAAGCGCATGATTGCGGAGCAGATTCCGCAAACGGGCAAGAAGCGTCATTTCCTCTATCGGTTTGGAAACTGCGGAATCGGCCCCGGCGGTAAGTGCCGCTATGCGCCCCTTTGTGTCGCCCGGCGCGCAAAGGGCAAGAACGGCCGATTTTTGGCTGCATGCTCCCTTGGAAATAGCGTGGATAAAGTCGATCCCGTCCTGATCATCCGGTTTCAGATCAATCAGCACCACATCTGGGTGCATGGCGGCAATCGCCTGATGGGCCTCTTGCGTTGAACAGGCCTGAATAACCTCATACTGCGCGATGCCCAGCTTGGCCTTCATCGCAATTCGATTGGTTGCAACTCCATCCACGACAAGGATGCGCCCCGACATCGCTCTCTCCAATTTGACTCGAAACCACAGCAGTGTTGAAACTTTGCAGTCAGAATAGTTAATAAACCCTTGCTCAGTGATTAATGGGTTTTGGAATGTCGCAACAATCTGCCGAAGCCTTGGCGCTTGAGGGGCTTACATGGTTGATATCAAACGAAGAACTTCTTCCTGTGTTTATGGGCTCCAGTGGCGTGAGTGCGGCAGATTTGCGCCATAGGGCTGCCGAGCCGGAGTTTTTGGGCGCTGTTTTGGACTTTTTGTTAATGGA
>CAYTUW010000046.1:0-15644 GCA_964441435.1 uncultured Rhodobacterales bacterium | reverse complement strand
GCGTGACGAAGTTCTGCCGTTCGAAGTTTGGGGAAACCGTGCCGAATGGCGGCGCAATCGGTGCAACCGAACAGGCGTTGATCAAGGAACTGACAACCCGCATCCGTGCCTTTGAAACCCAGATGGAAGCGATGGAAGTGCGCAAATCCGCACAGGAATTGCGGGCAATCTGGGTTGTTGGAAACGAATATCTGCAGACCGCAGCCCCCTGGGCGGTATTCAAGGACGACCCCGAACAAGCCGCTGCGATCATTCGCTTTTCCCTCAATCTGATCCGCCTTTATGCGGTGTTGTCGGAACCCTTCATCCCTGACGCAGCCGCCGCAATGCTCTCTGCAATGAAGTCAGAGGCAAGCTGGCCCGGTGATGTCGCCGCCGCATTATCGGCCCTGCCCGCGGGCCATGCGTTTGAGGTGCCGGATAACCTGTTCCGCAAGATTACGGATGAAGAACGTGACACCTGGCAGGTGCGGTTTTCAGGCGAAAGCTAAAGCCGATCGCGTAACCCGTACCACAGCATCGCCGCCACCAGCAGCGGCCAGCGCAACGCGGCACCGCCGGGGAAACGCTGCGCCGGTAGCGATGCCATCAGGTCAAACCCGGCGGCACGTCCATGCACGGCCTCTGCCGCAAGCTTGCCGCCAAGCGTTGCCATCGCCACGCCGTGGCCGGAATACCCCGACACACTCAGCACATGGCCATCCTGGATAAAATACGGCATGCGGTTCATGGTGATCGCCAGCGTGCCACCCCAGGCATAGTCGATCCGCACATCCCGCAGCTGCGGAAATATCTCCAGCATCGGTTTTCTGACGAGGG
Organism: uncultured Rhodobacterales bacterium; assembly: GCA_964441435.1. Classification (GTDB taxonomy): domain Bacteria; phylum Pseudomonadota; class Alphaproteobacteria; order Rhodobacterales; family Rhodobacteraceae; genus CAYTUW01. The sequence goes on along the minus strand of CAYTUW010000046.1, from coordinate 14,825 downwards.
CTGCAATATCCTTTGGAAAGCGATATCCATAGGTTTCACCGCCGCCAAAAAGCAGCCTGTGATCATCGGAAAATCGAAAGTAATTCACCACGAATTTACTGTCAGCGACGGCCAGGTTGTCGCGGATCAGAGTTGCCTGCTGTTGTGGCAGCGGTTCCGTTGCCACAATGAAGTTATTGATCGGCATGACCCGCGCCGCAACCTTTGGGGCGAGCTTGCCGAGATATCCGTTACAGGCCAGGACGATGTGATCGACCATCACCGTGCCATGTTCGGTTTTGATGGGTGATTTGGGGGTTTCCGGTAGGGATACCGCCTTGGATTGTTCGAAAATTTCAACCCCCGCCGCCTTTGCAAGACGCGCGAGACCCAGCGCATAGGCCAGCGGATGCAGATGTCCGCTGCCCATGTCCAGCGCGCCGCCGTGATAGGCGGGGGAGCCGACAGTTTCGCGCAGTTGGTCCTTTGTCAGAGGGATAATCTGGTCATAACCGTAGTCCTGCCGAAGCTTTTCGGCATAGGCATGGGAATGTGCAACGAAGCGCGCACGGTGATCCGCGTGAACAAGACCCGCATGAAATGCTACCCCCGCCTCCCCGGCCAATGCGCGCGTCAGGGATACCGACTCCGCCGCAAGGTCCCACAACGCGCGCGCGCGCATATCACCGACTGCCTGTTCCAGCTCCTCCTGATCAAGCCGCTGCCCCATTCCGACCTGGCCGCCATTGCGCCCGGAGGCACCAAAGCCAACGCGCTGTGCCTCTAGCAGAACAACCTTGAGCCCCGCCCGCGCCAGATGCAGCGCCGCAGACAGCCCGGTATAACCGCCGCCAATGACACAGACATCCGCGCGGCGATCCCCTTCAAGCCGATCAAACGGCGGCAAGGCCGGCGCGGTTGCAGCATAATAGGACTCCGGGTATTCCCCCGGGCGGTCATTGGCGGTCAAAAGATCCATTTGTGATCACGCAGCCTGCATCAGCCCCTTATCCTTCAGCTCCGCATGAGTCAGATCAAGCGCCTTCCACGCCCGTTCGGCCAAAAGGTCAATGTCGGATTTTGACAGGATCAAAGGCGGTGAAATGACCATCCGATCCCCGACATGGCGCATGATCAGATTATTGCCGAAACAATGGCCGCGACAGATCAGCCCGGCGACCCCTGCCCCGGCGGCAAATTCTGCCCGTGCCGATTTGTCCGGTGTCAGTGCAAGCGACGCCATCATGCCGCAGATCTTAGCGTCATCAACCAGCGGATGATCCATCAGCCCTTCCCACTTCTGCTTGAGATAGGGGGCGGCAACTTCCTGCACATGGCCTATGATGTTTTCCTCTTCGAGGATACGCAGGTTTTCAAGCGCCACCGCCGCTGCGACCGGGTGGCCGGAATAGGTGTAACCGTGGTTGAAATCACCCCCATCGTTGATCACACGTGCGACCTCCTCTGTCACCATTGACCCTCCAATCGGCGCGTAACCCGACGAAAGCCCCTTGGCGATCGTGATGACGTCGGGGCGCAGGTCAAAGGTTTCCGTGCCGAACCAGTTGCCTGTCCGGCCAAAACCACAGATCACTTCATCAACAATCAGCAGAATGTCATGCGCATCGCAAATGCGTTGAATTTCAGGCCAGTAGCTGTCCGGTGGCACAATAACACCGCCTGCCCCCTGCACCGGTTCCGCAATAAACGCCGCGACGTTCTGCTCACCCAGTTCGGCGATTTTTGCCTCAAGCTGACGCGCCCGTTCAAGGCCGAATTCATTGGGGTCCGTATCGCCCCCTTCGAGATACCAGTGCGGCTGATCAATATAGGCGATGTCGGGGATCGGCAGCCCGCCCTGCGCATGCATCGCCTGCATGCCACCAAGGCTCGCCCCCCCGAGGGTGGACCCGTGATAGGCATTTTTGCGACTGATGATCACCTTCTTCTCGGGCTGCCCCTTGGTTGCCCAATAATGCCGCACGAGGCGAATATTTGTATCATTCGCCTCCGATCCACCGCCTGCAAAGAACGTATGGTTGAGGTCATGCGGGGCCAGTTCCGCGAGCTTTGCCGCAAGCGCAATCACCGGCACATGTGTCGACTGGAAAAAGGTGTTGTAGTAGGGCAGTTCCTTCATCTGGCGGGCCGCGACTTCCGCCAGTTCATGACGGCCATAGCCGATATTTACACACCACAACCCGGCCATCGCGTCCAGGATGCTGTCCCCTTCGGAATCCCAGAGCGTAACACCATCAGCCCGTGTGATCACACGAGCCCCTTTCTGCGCCAACTCAGCCCCTGCGGTAAAGGGGTGCAGGTGGTGCGCGGCATCAAGCGCTTGCAATTCTGCCGTTGGCATATGGTTTGTGATCACATTCATTTTTCGTTCCCCAGATCAGGCATTCAGCAGCAGGTGTTGGCGTTCCCAGGGCGAAATCTCACGCTGGTATTCTTCAAGTTCGGCATGTTTGATGTCGGAAAAAAGCTGGCAGAATTCTTCCCCCAGCACGTCACGCATCGGATGTGGCTCATCAAAGAGATCAAGCGCCCGCATCAGGCTTGGCGGCAATTCGGCCCCACCTTCGAGAATTTCACGGTTCACCGGCGGGCGTGACCCTACCTTGTTCACCATGCCCAGATAGCCACAGGCAAGGCTCGCGGCGATGGCAAGGTAGGGGTTCGTGTCGATCCCGATTACACGATTTTCGACACGGCGCGCATCTGGCCCGGAATTTGGAATCCGCAGCCCTGTCATCCTGTTATCCGCCGCCCACTCAACATTGGTTGGGGCGCTCATCCCCTCTTTTGAAAAGCGGCGGAATGAGTTGACGTAAGGCGCCAGCATCGGCACCACATTGATCAGATACTCCTGCGATCCGCCAATGAAATGATGGAAAGCATCGGATTCCGATCCGTCCTTATTGGAAAATATATTGGCACCGGTTTTGGCATCCACAACGCTTTGATGGATATGCATCGCGCTGCCGGGTTCATCGCGCATCGGCTTGGCCATGAAGGTGGCAAATACGCCGTTCTTCAGCGCTGCCTCGCGGATCGTCCGTTTGAAATAAAACACCTGATCGGCCAGAGCGAGCGGATCCCCGTGCAGCAGATTTATTTCAATCTGACCAGCGCCGCCCTCCTGAATGATCGTGTCGATGGAAAACCCCTGAGCTTCGGCAAAATCATAAATGGTATCAATGACTTCCCCATATTCGTCAACGGCGTCCATGGAATAGGCCTGACGGCTCGCCCCCTTGCGGCCGGTGCGGCCAACCGGTGGTTCAATTTCCTCTGTCGGATCGTTGCTTGGCTTCGTTAGAAAAAATTCCAGTTCCGGCGCGACAACCGGCTGCCATCCCTTATCTGCATACAGCGACAATACCTTTTTCAGCACATTGCGCGGCGCAATCGCCAGGGGTTCCCCTTCGCGCGTTTCCAGATCGCAGATCACCTGAAGGGTTGGATCATCAGCCCAGGGCACCGCATTTGCCGTAGCCATGTCCGGCACCAGAACAATGTCTTTTTCAAGCCATTGGTTTTCGATCTCCATATCGACATATTCGCCGGATATCGTCTGGTAGAAGAGTGAGATCGGCAAAAAGAAGGTGCCATCGGGTTGAAATTTATAGGCCGGCATCGCCTTGCCGCGCGACATTCCAACAAGGTCCGGTATGATTGCCGCGACTTCATCCAGCCGACGGCCGCCAAGATAGTCCAGAAACGGCCCCGGCAAGGCTTCGATCCAGGCGAATGGGGATTTTGGATGGGCTGACATAGTAAGATCCGTTCGTTGATGGCAAAAATATGATCAAATTATTGAGCCTGTCAATCGACCCCAGGCATTTCAGAGAAGATCAACGCCTCGCGTACCTGATCCATCCCCTGCCTGAGATCATCTGCAATCGCATGTGCAACGGCCTCTGCATCCTGTTTTTCAAGTGCGGTTATTGCTACATCATGATTGTCAGGCAGGCTCATCGTGCCAAAACGCCCACAGATAATCCGCAGCGATGGCCCCGCACGCAGCCACAACGATTTTGCCAAATTCAAGAGAATACCGGCTTCAGCCGCTTCATACAGCAGGAAGTGGAACCGATAATTATGTTTCAGATAGGCTTCGATGTCGCCGTTTGCGATGGCCTCGTTCAACCAATCATCGACGGATCGCATCGTCTGAGCAAGCCCATCCGGCCGCCGATTAACCGCAATCTGCGCGAGCTTTGGCTCGATCGAAAGCCTTGCAAAATATAGTTGTTCCAGGTCCGCAACATTCAGGTGCGGCACCTCTATCCGACGGTTTCCCTTTGCGCTTAACGCGCCCTCAGCAGTCAGGCGGCGCAGGGCTTCGCGCACCGGTGTCATGCCCGCGCCCAGGTCTGACGCCAACCCCTGTATTGTGACCGCCTGCCCCGGCACCAGAACGCCGAAAAGGATCTTCTCCCTGATCCGGCGATAGATCGCTTCATGTTCCGGTATCTTGCGCGTTTGGTTCACGGCTTTTCCTATCGCACAGGGCAGGTTTCATTTCACAGTAGTGCGCCCCGGCTGTTTTGCAATATCATGGGTCAGATCACCAATGGTTTGCATCGAATCACATAATTTGATCAAATCCATGTTCCAACAAGAACACAACATCTGCAACCAATAGGGGAGAAACCGGATGAAAACCTACTTGCTGCCGCTCGCAATCGGTTTGACCGCGACAACGGCCTTCGCCGAGGAGGTCCGCGTATACAACTGGTCTGATTACATCGACGAAGAGCTTTTGGCCAAATTCGAAGAGGAAACCGGCTACGACCTTGTCTATGACGTGTTTGATTCCAACGACGTGCTGGAAACCAAAATGCTCGCCGGCGGGTCCGGTTATGACGTTGTGGTGCCATCTGGCACCTTCCTGCAACGCCAGATCAGCGTTGGCGCCTTCCAGCCGCTGGATTATTCCAAGCTGGCGAATGCTGCCAACCTCTGGGACGTGGTCAAGGATCGCACAGCCAGCTATGACCCCGGCAATGAGTATTCGATCAACTATATGTGGGGGTCGACGGGCATCGGCGTGAACGTCGGCAAAGTTCAGGAAATTCTGGGCGAGGACGCGCCGATCGGGTCACTTGCGCTGATCTTTGATCCGGCCAATGCCGAAAAGCTCGCTGAATGTGGCATTCATGTGCTTGATGCCGCGGATGAGGTTATCCCGGCGGCACTTGCTTACCTCGGCGAAGATCCGGATAGCCACGACGAAGCAGTGCTGGAAAAGGCCGAACCCGTGCTGACCGCTGTGCGCCCCTTCATCCAGAAGTTCCACAGTTCCGAATATATCAACGCGCTCGCCAATGGGGACATCTGTGTCGCCTTTGGCTGGTCCGGTGACATCCTGCAGGCGCGCGATCGGGCCGATGAGGCCGAAAACGGCGTGGAAATCGCCTATAACGCCCCTGCGGAGGGGGCATTGATGTGGTTTGACCAGATGGCCATTCCGGTTGATGCGCCCAACCCCGAAGGGGCGCATGCCTTCCTCAATTTCATAATGGATGCGCACAACATGGCGGCGGCGTCAAACTACGTCTACTATGCCAATGGCAACCTTGCGAGCCAGGAATTCCTGGAGGAAGACGTGATCGGCGACCCGGCTATCTACCCGGATGCGGCGACTATGGAAAACCTATACACCACAACACCTTACCCGCCGCGCGTGCAGCGGACGGTGACACGGATGTGGACCCGTATCAAATCCGGCACCTAAGCACCGGAACCTGACCCCGCCGGGCTTTTCGGCGGGGTTTTCAACAGGGGGACAGACATGACCGCAGCCGCCCATGAGGGGATTTTTGAGCCGTGGAAGGATCCGCAGGCCGAGCCGCTGATCCGCTTTCAGAACGTCACAAAACGGTTTGGCGAATTCACCGCGATCGACCTGATCGACCTTGATATCTACGAACGTGAATTCTTTGCGCTACTCGGCCCATCGGGCTGCGGCAAGACAACCCTGATGCGGATGCTTGCGGGCTTTGAAACACCGACCGAGGGCACCATATGGCTCGACGGGCAGGACATCGCCCCGATCCCGCCGAACAAGCGCGCAACCAACATGATGTTCCAATCCTACGCGCTGTTCCCGCATCTGACGGTCGAAGATAATATCGCCTTCGGCCTCAAGCGTTCCGACATGGCGAAAGGCGACATTGCTGCCCGGGTGGAAGAAATGATCCGCCTTGTACAACTTGGCAAATTTGCCAAACGCAAACCTCACCAGATTTCCGGCGGCCAACGGCAGCGTGTTGCGCTGGCACGGGCGTTGGCAAAGGCGCCGAAACTCCTGTTGCTCGATGAACCCCTGGGCGCGCTCGACAAAAAACTCCGTCAGGAAACACAGTTTGAACTGATGGACATTCAGGAAAAAACCGGCACGACCTTTGTGATCGTCACCCACGATCAGGAGGAGGCGATGACTGTCGCCTCCCGCGTTGCGGTGATGGACCACGGCAAACTTATCCAGGTCGACACGCCGGGTGGCATCTATGAGGCTCCAAATTCCACTTATGTTGCTGATTTCATTGGCGATGTGAACATTATCGAGGGCCACGCCACAATGCAGGGCGACAAGGCCCAGATTACATGGGCGGAGGGAAAGGATGCGCTCATCGCAACCCCTGCCAATGCGGTGGAGGGTAAGGTTCATTTTGCGATCCGGCCGGAAAAAATCACGATCACGGCGAAGAAACCGACGGGTGCCAACGCGATCCGCGGCAAGGTGCTCGACATCGCCTATCTTGGCAATATCTCCACCTATCACGTCGAATTGCCGACCGGTCTCGTGGTAAAGGCACAGGAAACAAATAACCGCCGAGTGAGCCGCCGCAGCTTTACATGGGAGGACACAGTCTGGCTGTCCTTCACCGAAACCGCAGGCGTGGTGCTGACCCGATGATCCGCCGCATCGCCCTGATCCTGCCGCCTTATCTCTGGCTGCTCCTGCTGTTCCTTGTGCCTTTTGGCATCGTGCTGAAAATCTCGCTCTCTGACCTGGCAATGGCGCGCCCCCCCTACCTGCCGCAATACGACCCGGAGGCAGGGATCTGGGATCTGATCCGCCAGCTTGATTTCGAAAACTTCGTGTTTCTGACGCAGGACAATCTCTATTGGAAAGCCTATCTTTCAAGCCTCCAGATCGCGGTTCTTTCGACGTTCTTCACCCTCATGGTCGGCTTTCCCATCGCCTACGGGATGGCACGAAGCCCCGAACATTGGCGCCCGACCCTGATGATGTTGATCATCCTTCCCTTCTGGACGTCGTTTCTGATCCGGGTCTATGCGTGGATGGGGATTTTGCGGAATGAGGGCTATCTGAACCAATTCCTCATGTCGACGGGCATCATTTCCGACCCGCTGACCATCCTCAACACCAACCTCGCCGTCTATATTGGCATCGTTTACACTTACCTGCCCTTCATGGTTCTGCCGATCTACGCGACGCTGGAAAAACTCGATGACTCTCTGATTGAGGCGGCCGAAGACCTCGGCTGCACCCGCACACAGGCGTTCTGGCTGGTCACCGCACCGCTCAGCAAACCCGGCGTGATTGCGGGTTGCTTCCTCGTCTTCATCCCGGCGATTGGCGAATTTGTGATCCCGGCGCTGCTGGGGGGCAGCGACACGCTGATGATTGGCAAGGTGCTGTGGGAGGAATTCTTTTCCAACCGCGACTGGCCGGTCGCCTCTGCAGTGGCAATCATCCTGCTGCTGATCCTCATCATCCCGATCATCCTGTTCCAACGGAATGAGCAGAAACAGCGGGAGGCGGGATTATGAAACGCCTAAGCTGGTTCAACGTCACCTCGCTGACGCTTGGCTTTGCCTTCCTCTACCTGCCGATGCTGATCCTCATCGTCTTTAGCTTCAACGGCGGGCGTAACGTGGCTGTGTGGTCCGGGTTTTCGACCGAATGGTATGTTGAGCTGTTCAAGAACGAAGCCTTCCTTGACGCCGCCTGGGTCACGCTGAAGGTGGCATTCCTGTCCGCCTCAATCGCAACCGTGCTGGGAACAATGGCGGCCTATCTGTTGGTGCGGGGCGGGCGATTTTTCGGGCGCACGCTGTTTTCCGGCATGATCTACGCGCCACTTGTCATGCCAGAGGTCATCACCGGGCTATCATTACTCCTGCTGTTTATCGCCATCGGCATGGACCGCGGCGTGATGACGATTGTGCTCGCCCACACAACGTTTTCGATGTGCTACGTGTCTGTTGTGGTCTCCTCTCGCCTCGTCAGTTTCGATCAATCGCTGGAGGAGGCAGCTTTGGACCTCGGCTGCACGCCGTTTGACGCCTTCCGATCCGTGACGCTGCCGATCATTGCGCCTGCGGTGATTTCCGGCTGGTTGCTCGCGTTCACCCTGTCGCTGGATGACCTTGTGATCGCCTCTTTCACCTCCGGCCCTGCCGCCACCACCCTTCCAATGAAGATCTGGAGCTCGGTCCGCCTTGGTGTCAGCCCCGAGATCAACGCGCTGTCGACCATTCTGATCAGCCTTGTGGCTGTCGGTGTCATCACCGCCTCCATCGTTTCAAAGAACGCCATCGCGCGCACCCGGCGCGACGAGCAGAAGGCGGCGGCCAATGGCTGACATCATGAGCGAATGGAACGCCTATGTCGCAGCACATGGGCAGCCGAGGCGCATCGAATTGCTGCTCTGTGATCTCAACGCCGTCCTGCGCGGGAAATGGTTGCCCGGCGATCAGATCGAAAAGCTGGCCAATGGGGATGTGCGCCTGCCGCTTTCGACCTATGCCCCCAACATTCTGGGCGAAGAGGTGGAGGCCACCGGCCTTGGCATCGTTGAGGGCGACCCGGACGGCGTGATTGTGCCCATCCCAGGCACGCTCCGCCCCGTTCCCTGGGCCGAAGACGTGGCACAGGTGCAGGTCGAAATGGCGGTGAACGGCGCGATCAGCCCGATTTCCTCACGGGAAATCCTGCGTTCCGTCCTGATGCATTTCACAGCGCAGGGTTGGCGTCCGGTGGTGGCAAGCGAGCTGGAGTTCTACATTCTGAAGCCGCGCGAAAGCCGCTCTGACGCGCCCGAACCACCTGCCCGTACGCCCGCCGCGCAAAACTACGATATGGAGCTTCTGGACCGCACCACGCCGATCCTTGAGGACATTCAGGCAGCGGCAGAGGCGCAGGGCCTGCCAACAGATACGCTGATTGCAGAATACGGCCCCGGCCAGTTCGAAATCAACTTTCATCACACCGATGATGTGCTCGCTGCGGCCGATACAGCGCTTATGTTTCGCCGTCTTGTGCGCGGTGTCGTAGCGCGTCACAGGATGGAGGCAACATTTGCCGCCAAACCCTATGCGGATCACCCCGGCAACGGCATGCATATGCATGTTTCCGTACTGGATAAGGCGGGAAGCAATATCTTCAGCGCTGACAGTGGCGTGGGCGAACAGCTACGCCATGCGGTTGCGGGCACGCTCGCCACCATGCACGACCTTCAGGCAATTTTTGCGCCGCATATGAATTCCTACCGCCGCTTTGGCCCGGCGGGTTTTGCGCCCTCCGCCCCTGATTGGGCGCTTGATCATCGCGGGGCGGCGGTGCGAATCCCTGAAACCAGCGGGCCTGCGGCGCGACTTGAACATCGGATCAGCGGGGCGGATGTGAATCCCTATCTTGTGATGGCCGCTGTGCTTGGTGGTATGTTCCACGGGCTGATGGCCAAACCTCGCCTGCCCCTGCCGCTTGATGACGCCAAGGCCGCACCGGCTGAACCACTCAATCACGACTGGCAGGGTGCGGTAACACAATTCGCCAATTCCCAGATTGCACAGAAGATCTTTGGTACGGAATTCCGCGATCTCTATGCCACGGTCCGGCAGGATGAGATTGATCAGATCAGCCGTGAAATCTCGCCGATCGAATACCGCACCTACCTGTCCCGGTTCTGAGAATGGCACGGCAGGTTTACCAGCCCTGGGCCTACAGCGATGCCCCGGCCAGTGCCTGCTATTGGCGGGACACCGTCCATCCCGTATCCACCCCGGCGTTGGAAGGCGAGCAGCGCTGCGACTTTGCCATTATCGGTGCGGGCTTTACCGGGCTGAACGCGGCGGTGGAACTGGCGGGGGAGGATGTCGTGGTTCTGGACGCCCAGCAACCCGGCTGGGGGGCATCGGGGCGTAATGGCGGGTTCTGCTGCCTTGGGGGCGCGGGGTTGGATCATGCCACGCTCAAACGCCTCTATGGGGAGGCAGAAGCGCGCAGCTTTGCCCACATGGAACGGGCGGCGGTGGATCATGTGGCCGCGCGGCTGGACGCCGGGGGGATCGACGCGGATCGTCATTCCGATGGGGAAACCCTGCTGGCCCATTCACCGCGCGCCTATACCGGGTTTGCCGCCAAAGCCAACCAGATGAAAGATCTCTACGGCGTCGCCCCGACCCTGCTGCCGCAAGAGGCGCTGACCGGCGCAGGAATGAACGCCCAAGGGGTCTACGGTGCCGTGACCAACCCTATTGGATTTGCGCTGAACCCGGCGAAATATGTTGCCGGGCTGGTGGATATGGCCGTGAAGGGCGGCGTTCGCATTCATGGCAATTCCCCGGTGATCGCAACCACGCATGACGGGACTGCATGGCAGATAACCACGCCAAAAGGCCGCCTGACGGCGCGCAAGCTGCTGTTTGCAACCAATGGCTATACGCTGGACGGGCTGCCCGATGTGATGACCTCAAGGATTCTGCCGGTGCAGAGCAATATCCTTGTCAGCCGCCCGCTGACCAAAGCGGAACTTGCCGCACAGGGCTGGACATCGCGCCAGATGTGCTATGACAGTCGCAACCTGTTGCATTACTTCCGCCTGTTGCCCGACAATCGCATGCTCTTTGGCCTGCGTGGCAGCGCCAGCGGCAGCGCGCGCGCATTTGCCCGTATGCGACGGATTGCGCGGCGCGATTTTGACCGGATGTTCCCGGCCTGGCGCAATGTCGAAACGCCATATTTCTGGTCCGGGTTACTGGCGATATCCGGCGGGCTGAAACCTTTTGTCGGCACCCTGCCTGACCTTCCCGACGCCTATGCGGCCCTCTGTTATCACGGCAACGGGGTGGGTATGGCGTCTTATGCGGGGTCGCGGATCGCGCGCCAGATGATCGGGCGCAAAGACATGCGCCCCGCCCCCGCCTTTCTGCACGGCCTGCCCGGCCGTTTCCCGCGTGGACGCCACCGGCGGTTGATGCTACCGCTAGCCTATCAGACCTATGCCCTGAGGGATCGTTTCTCATGACCGCAAAACTGACCATTGGTGTGCTTGAGACTGGCCGCCCGCCGGAAGAGTTAGACAGTTTCGGGGATTATCCCCAGATGGTTGCCAAATGGCTTGGCGGGCTGGAGGCAGAGTTCACCAGCTACGCTGTGCTCGACGGGGAATTTCCCGACAGTCCTGTGGCGGCGGATCTCTGGGTCATTACCGGGTCAAAATTCGGTGCTTACGAAGACCACCCCTGGATTCCCCCTCTGGAGGATTTCATCCGCGCCTGCCGCGATGCCGGTCGCCTGATGTTCGGCATCTGCTTTGGTCATCAAATCATTGCCCAGGCGCTGGGGGGCGTGGTGCGCAAGTCGGACAAGGGTTGGGGGCTTGGCGTGCATGACTACGCCACCGATGACTGGCCCGCTGAACTCGGCCCGCGCCCGGCGAGATTGTCCTTGCAGGCCTGGCATCAGGATCAGGTCGAAGAAGTCCCCAAAGGCGCGCGGCGCATCGCCTCCTCCGATTTCTGTGAAAACGCCGCCCTGTGGTATCCGGGGTTTGCGCTGACGGTGCAGGGGCATCCGGAAATGGAAGCCCCCTATTCAGAGGCACTGCTGACCACGCGGCGTGGCACGGTCCTGCCTGAAGACGCCGCCGATCAGGGGCTGGCCGATGTTACACGGCCCGCAAACCCGGATGAGCTGGCCTGTCTGATCAAGGCGCATCTCAAGGATATCTGATGGTACCCGCGGCCGGACTTGAACCGGCACGGCCGTTCCCGGCCTAGGGATTTTAAGTCCCCTGTGTCTACCATTCCACCACGCGGGCATTCTGCGCGGACAATAGGGGGATTTTGCACGGGGGCAAGGGGTCAGATGTCCTCGCCCGCGGGTTCGGTCAGCAGATGCCGCTCACTCAGCCAGGGGTTCAGTTCAAGCGCTTCGCGCAGGGCCGCCTGCCCTTCCGCGTCACGGCCCATCCCGATCAGCGACAGCGCACGACCAGACAGCGCCCCGATATGGGTCGGCGTGATCTCAAGCGTGCGGTCAAGATCGGCAAGCGCGGCCGCGAAATCATCCTGGAGGAAGGCCACAAACGCCCGCTGATTGTACCCTTCGGCGAAATCAGGGCAATATCCCACCAGCCGATCAAGTTGCTCATTCGCGCGTAGGAAATCGCCGTAGCGCAGCGCCTCCATCCCGCTGTCAAGCAACTGCTGGGCCACCTCATCGGGCGCCCGCGTCCAGTATTCACCCCAAAGCCGTGCGGACAGCTCGCGCGCTTCCATCTCATTTTCAGCGGCACGGATTTCCATCAACAGGGTGGTATATTCCGCACCATACTCCGGCTGAGGCGGGCAGGCCTGGGCGACAAAAGGCCAGAGGGCAAGGATGAGATACCGCATGCCCCATGCTGCGTCGGATCGCCCCAAAACGTCAATTCACGTGTCAGAGAGCGCCCTCTTTCACCGCCTGCATCGCCACATAAGTGGAAGTATTGGCGACATAGGGCAGCGTCGAAATCCGTTCGGCCAACACCCGGCGGTAGCTACGCATATCCCGTGCGCGGACCTTCAGGAGGTAATCGAAATTCGCCGCGAGCATGTGGCATTGTTCAATTTCCGGCACTTTTCTGACTGCCGCGTTGAACGCCTCCAGCGCAGCCTCCCGCGTGTCGGCAAGCCGCACCTCGACAAAGGCAACGTGATCAAGGCCCAGCCGGATCGGATCGAGAATGGCACGGTATCCCCGGATGAACCCCTCCGTCTCCAACCGTTTCAGGCGCGCCTGTGTCGGTGATTTGGACAAGCCGATCCGGCGCGCAAGCTCCGTCACGCTCTGGCGGCCGTCCCGCGCCAGTTCATCGAGGATTCTCTGATCAAATTTATCGAATTCCATCGCAGTCCATTTCGCCCGCAACATTTGATATATTCAGTTTATCTGCCCGTATTTTTGCAAAGTGAAGTCTAATCGCCTTCCATTTGCGTGGTATGATAGGCGAAATCACGGGGGAATGAAATGACCAATCCGTTACGCGACGCCGTCGACCAGAACACCTATGCAGACGAAGGCGCCAAACTGCGCGAGTTGCTTAAAACCGCTGGATTGAGCGCAGAGGACCGCACCCGCATAGCCGCGCGCGGGGCTGGTCTTGTCCGCGAAATCCGCGCCTCCTCCAACCCCGGATTGATGGAAGTGTTCCTCGCCGAATACGGCCTCTCAACCGATGAAGGCATCGCACTGATGTGCCTGGCAGAGGCCCTGCTGCGCGTCCCGGATGCAGACACCATCGACGCGCTGATTGAAGATAAGATCGCGCCATCGGACTGGGGCAAACACCTCGGCCATTCCTCCTCCTCCTTGGTCAATGCCTCGACCTGGGCGCTGATGCTGACGGGCAAGGTGCTGGACGATGAAAACCGCGGGATGGCGGGGGCGCTGCGCGGCGCGATCAAGCGGCTGGGCGAACCCGTCATCCGCACCGCCGTATCCCGCGCCATGAAGGAAATGGGCCGTCAGTTCGTGCTGGGTGAAACCATCCAGTCGGCGATGAAACGCGGGGCAGCGATGGAGGAAAAGGGATACACCTATTCCTACGACATGCTGGGCGAAGCCGCAAAAACCGATGCGGATGCGCGGCGCTATCACCTGGCCTATTCGCGCGCCATTTCGGCGATTGCAACGGGGTGCAACAGTAATGACATCCGCGAAAACCCGGGTATTTCGGTAAAACTCTCAGCGCTGCACCCACGCTATGAGGTCGCCCAGCGCGACCGCGTGATGGAGGAGCTGGTGCCGCGTGTCCGCTCGCTCGCGCAACTCGCAAAATCCGCAGGTATGGGGTTCAACATCGACGCCGAAGAGGCCGATCGACTGACCCTGTCTCTCGATGTGATCGAGGCGGTGCTTGACGGGCCTGCACTTGCCGATTGGGACGGGTTCGGCGTTGTCGTGCAGGCTTATGGGCCGCGCACCGGGGCGGTAATTGACTGGCTTTATGATCTCTGCACACGGCTTGATCGGCGGATCATGGTGCGGTTGGTAAAAGGCGCCTATTGGGACAGCGAAGTCAAACATGCCCAGGTCATTGGTGCGCCCGGCTTCCCGGTGTTTTCGCGCAAGGCGTCAACTGATCTAAGCTACATCGCCAACGCCCGCAAACTGCTTGGCATGACCGACCGGATTTACCCGCAGTTTGCCACCCATAACGCCCATACGGTTGCTGCGGTTCTTGATATGGCAGACGACGCGCGCTCCTTTGAGTTTCAAAGACTTCACGGCATGGGTGAACGGCTGCACGACATTGTTCTTGCGCAGAACAGCACGCGCTGCCGTATCTATGCGCCGGTTGGCGAACACCGCGATCTGCTGGCCTATCTCGTGCGCCGCCTGCTGGAAAACGGGGCGAATTCATCCTTCGTCAACCAGATCGTGGATGAGACGGTCACGCCGGAAACGGTCGCCGCAGATCCACTGGCGGAGGTCGACGCCTATCTCAACACCCCCGAAAACCCGGCACTGGCCAAACCGGCCGATATCTTTGCCCCACGCCGGAATGCACGGGGCTGGGATCTTTCCCATGAGCCGA
>CAYTUW010000045.1:0-16002 GCA_964441435.1 uncultured Rhodobacterales bacterium | reverse complement strand
GGCCCGAAGCGAGTCTCGGCCCCGTCGATGCGATGAAACTGCGCGCCTCGATGACGCTGTTTGCGGCGGTTCCGGGCGCGCCGGACATATTCTCCGAGGTGCTCGATGCGTTCTACGAGGGCCAGCCATGCGCGCTGACCCGGCAGGCGATCGAGAACTAAAGCGCCACGGATTTCAACCGCTTGTAATGTTTCATCGCGGCGTCATGCACGTCTTGCAGATGCTCGGGCACATGCGGCAATGGCCCTTCCGCCGCGGCGAAACCGGTGCTTTTCCAGACCGAGCCATACCAGTGCGGCGCCCAGGGCCCGTCTTCGGGATGCCCGCCGCGCGGCCAGGACAGCATTTTGGGCGTGAACGGCAGGCCGATGGCCTTGCAAAGCCGTTTCAGCATGGTTTCGGGATCCTTGCGGATGTCGGTGCTGTCGATCACCACCGGGCTGCCCTGCCAGCTGTTCACCTCGTCGAACAACTCGGCCTGCTGCACGAAACCGATATCCGCCAGCGTCGGCTCCTCGCATTTGGCGGCATAGCTGACGATCACCCGCGCCGGGTGGCGGATCAGGAACACGTTGACCATCTCGCGCATCCACGCTCTCGGCACATCCGGCAACATGTGCTGGGCCATGTGTTTCTGATAGTAATGACTCAGCCCCCCCGGCACCTTTCCGGTGATCTTGGCGATCACCTCTACCGGGTCGGTCGATTGCGCCCTGAGGATCGCATCGCGCATCGGATGGTCGAGGCCGGTCCGCGCGAGGTAGCAGGCATAGAACGGCTCGTCGACGACGGCGCAATCGCCGCGCGCGCCGAAGGAATACATCATCGCCGTCGACAGGTTGCGCGGCCCGGACCACATGGCAATTTTCATCTGCATTCCTTTTCGATCAGTGCCTTGTAAAGCGCGCGAATACGCTTCGTCATTTCCCCCATCTGCCCGTCCCCGATTTGCCGCCCATCAATGGCACCCACCGGGGTCTGCGCGCCGAAGGTTCCCGTCAGAAACGCCTCCTCCGCGCCGTAGGCATCAACCAGCGAATAGTTCCGCTCATGCACTTCAATCCCCTCCGCCCGACACAGGTCGATGACCTTCTGCCTCGTGATCCCGTTCATGCAGTAATCCCCGGTCGAGGTCCAAACCGCCCCTTTGCGCACAATGAAAAAGTTACAGGCGTTGGTGGTGTTCACGAACCCGTTGATATCCAGCATCAGCGCCTCATCCGCGCCGGCCTTTTCGGCGGCAATACAGGCGAGGATGCAGTTGAGCTTGCTATGGCTGTTCAGCTTCGGATCCTGCGTCATCGGCAGACCCCTGATTTGCGGCACCGTTGCCAGCCGGATCGGGCGCGGCAGTTTTGGGCGCGAATGTTCCATGATGATCACCATTGTTGGCCCGGAGACTGACAGCGACGGATGCTGAAATGGCAGGCGTTTTACCCCGCGCGTCACCATCAGGCGGGCATGCGCGTTATCCTCCATCCCGTTGGCTTTGCGCGTTGACTCCAGCGCTGCAACCACACCGTCGCGGTCCATCCTGATATCAAGGTCGATGGCCTTTGCCGCCTCAAACAGCCGATCCATGTGTTCACCCAGAAACGCCCAGCGCCCGCTATAGAGCCTGAGGCCCTCCCAAACACCATCACCCAGCATGAATCCGCTGTCATAGACACTTATTTTTGCCTCTGCGCGTGGCACGATACCCCCATCAACATAGATCATTATGTTGGCGTTGCGCGCGTCCTCTTCCGCTTCATGGGTGCTGATATGATCATTCATCTGTGGCCCTCCGTTAAGGCTGACGTTAGGCAAGCTGCCGGGCGAACCCAAGCGGTAAATTCCCCTCACCATTCTGTGACATCACGGAGTCGCGTCTTGTCTGTGATCGCTGACGGGATAAGGCTGGCACCAACAAAGGAGGTCGTGATGGCTCTTACGGTTGCGCAGATAAAAACATACGGTCTGGCCCTTGCCATTATGCTGGGCTTTGCCGTGCAGTGCGGGCAGGCCCATGCGGCGGATCGCGGTGTAGCGGTGGTGGCGGGTGGATGTTTCTGGTGCGTTGAAAGCGATTTTGAAAGTGTTCGCGGCGTGCGCGGGGCCGTTTCCGGCTATACCGGCGGTACCACTGAAAACCCTACCTACCGCCAGGTCGGGCGTGGTGGCACCGGACATTATGAGGCGGTGGAAATCACCTACGACCCGGGGCAGGTGAGTTACGCGCAGATCCTGCATCTGTTTTTCCGTTCCGTCGATCCAACCGATGCAGGCGGTCAGTTCTGTGACCGGGGGGAAAGCTATCGCACCGCTATCTTTGTAGCGAATGAGGAAGAGCGCCAAATCGCCGAGGCCGCCAAGCGCAGCGCCCAGCGCGCCCTTGGTCAGCGGATTGTCACGCCGATCCTGCCCATGGCGACCTTCTATCGGGCAGAGGGTTATCATCAGGACTACTACCTTGGCCAGAACCGCATTGTGACGCGCTTTGGCATCAAGCGGCAGGCAGAAGCCTATAAGCTTTACCGCGAGGGCTGCGGGCGCGATGAAAGGGTGCGTGAGCTTTGGGGAGATGACGCCCCCTTTGCGCAGGGTCATTCCTGAAAATAGGGTCTAATCAGACTGTTTTCTAAGAAAATCATCCACTTCTGCGGCCGTGGGTATTGCCTGCGCGGCCCCTGGGCGCGTCACTTTAATCGCGGCGGCGGCCGCGGCGCGGCGCATAGCGTCCGCAACCGGCAGGCCCTGATCAAGCCCGGCAACCACATAGCCCAGAAACGTATCCCCTGCCCCGGTTGTATCGACCGGATCAACCGCGAATGCCCCGACCCGCGTTATGTCATCCGCCGCGATGTCATGCCATTCCGCCCCGGCGGCCCCTTTGGTTACGATGACGTGTGGCGCCCCAAATTTATGGATCGGCCTGCCGAGCGCATCCCCCAACTGCTGACATTCCACCTCATTCAGCACCAAAATGGATATATGCGGCAGGATCTCCGCCGTGGCCTGCGCATCAAAAGGCGCTGCGGAATAGATCACGCGCATCCCTTTTGAAGCCCCCAGTTTCGCAGCGACAACAACGTGGGATGTTTCATTCTGTAGCATCAGCAGATCAACTTCGCCCGCACCTGCCAGCCCGGCCAGGATATTGGCTTCATCCTGGGCCGCATTGGCACCCGGAAAAATCACAATCGCATTCTCTGCTGCCGTATCGACATTGATGATCGCATGGCCAGTGGGTGTATCGGTCTTGGCAACAAAATCAGTGTCTATTCCAAGTGATCTAAGCTTTTCTACAGCCCAATCGCCCTCTGGCCCCACGGCGCCGATATGGGTTACTTTTGCGCCCGCCCGGGCGGCTGCGACGCTCTGGTTTGCGCCCTTGCCGCCAAGATTGGTCATCATGGAACGGGCCGATATCGTTTCACCGGGTCGCGGCAAATGGCCAACCTGATAGACATGGTCAACATTGATCGACCCGAAGTTAAAGACCGCCATCCGCCCAGCCCTTGTTCGCCGCTATCACCGCCATATTCAGAATGTCATTCACGGTGGAGCCGGTCGAACAGATCTGCACCGGTTTGTCGATCCCGGTCAGGATAGGGCCGATCACCGTTGCGCCCGCCATTTCCTGCATCAATTTGATCGAGATCGACGCCGAATGCCGTGCAGGCACCACCAGCACATTTGCGGGGCCGGTCAGCCTGGCAAACGGATAATGCTCCATCGCCTGCATGTTTAGCGCCACATCGACGGCCATTTCGCCTTCGAATTCGAAGTTCACGCCGCGCGCTTCGAGCACATCCGGGGCGAGGTGCATCTTTTCGGCGCGTTCAGACACCGGATAGCCAAATGTCGAAAAACTGACAAAGGCGACACGCGGCTCAAGCCCAAGCGCACGGGCGATACGCGCCCCGGCCTCGGCAATATTGGCGAGGTCTTCGGTTTCTGGCCATTCATGCACCAGGGTGTCGCCAATCAGCACAACCTTGCCGCTGTGCAAAACCGCGGTGATTCCAACCGCGCCTGCCTCTGCCGTGGCATCAAAGACGTGGTTGATCAGGCTCATCACATGGGCCGATTTCCGGGTTGCGCCCGTAACCATCCCGTCGCCATGCCCATGCGCCAGCATCAGGGCCGAAAAGACGTGACGGTCCCGCGCCGCAAGCCGGTGAATATCCGACCGATCAAATCCTTCGCGTTGCAACCGTGAATAGAGGAAGGATTTATACTCCTCCAGATGATCGGTGTTGGCGGCGTTGACGACCTCAAGCTCCGGCACCGCGTCGGCAAGACCGGCGGCCTCCAGCTTTTGTTTTACATCTGCCTCGCGCCCGACGACCAGCGCCTGGCCAAGCCCGGACCGCTGATAGGCCACCGCCGCGCGCAGAACACGGGGATCATCCCCCTCGGCAAAGATCATACGTGCCTGCGCCGCCTTGGCCCGCGCATGAATACCACGCAGGATAGAGGCCGTCGGGTCCATCCGTGCCTTCAACGCCTCGCGGTAGCCATCCATATCCAGAATCGGCCGCCGCGCCACACCGGTATCCATCCCGGCCTTTGCCACCGCAGGCGGGATCACATGGATCAGGCGCGGATCAAATGGCGTCGGAATAATGTAGTCGCGCCCAAAGGTCAGCTTGCGGCCATAGGCCATGGCGACCTCATCGGGCACGTCTTCGCGGGCGAGTTCCGCAAGCGCCTCTGCACAGGCAATTTTCATCTCGTCGTTGATCGCGCGGGCATGAATGTCGAGCGCGCCACGGAACAGATAGGGAAACCCGAGCACGTTATTGACCTGGTTCGGATAGTCGCTGCGCCCGGTGGCGACGATCGCATCCTCTCGTACGGCGTGGGCCTCTTCCGGGGTGATTTCCGGATCAGGGTTCGCCATGGCAAAAATCACCGGGCTGTCC
This sequence comes from uncultured Rhodobacterales bacterium, assembly GCA_964441435.1. Taxonomy (GTDB): domain Bacteria; phylum Pseudomonadota; class Alphaproteobacteria; order Rhodobacterales; family Rhodobacteraceae; genus CAYTUW01. The sequence continues at coordinate 11,092 of CAYTUW010000045.1, read as the reverse complement.
CCCATGCTTTCCACCATCCTGGCCGTCACCGCACCCTTTGCGCTGACCCCAAGAAAGACATCTGCACCTTCCATCGCCTCCTCAAGGGTGCGCAGGTCGGTCTTGACCGCATGGGCGGATTTCCATTGGTTCATCCCCTCCTTACGGCCCTGATAAATAACGCCTTTTGTGTCACAGGCGATGCAATTCTGATGCTTGGCTCCCATCGCCTTGATCAGCTCGAGGCAGGCAATACCCGCCGCCCCGGCCCCGTTCAGCACAATCTTGCAATCGCTGATCTTCTTTCCGGAAATATGCAACGCATTGATCAGCCCCGCCGCGCAGATCACCGCCGTTCCGTGCTGGTCATCGTGAAAGACAGGGATATCCATCTCTTCCTTAAGGCGCTGCTCAATGATGAAACATTCGGGCGCCTTGATGTCCTCAAGGTTGATGCCGCCAAATGTTGGCCCCATCAGCCGTACCGCGTTGATGAACTCCTCCGGGTCTTCGGTATCCAGCTCAATGTCGATGGAACTGACATCGGCGAACCGCTTGAACAGAACCGCCTTGCCTTCCATCACCGGCTTTGACGCCAGCGCCCCGAGGTTGCCGAGCCCTAAAATTGCCGAACCGTTGGAAACCACGGCAACCATATTGCCCTTGGTGGTGTAGTCATAGGCGGTTTCCGGCGCCTCTGCGATGGCCTCCACCGGTACGGCGACACCGGGCGAATAGGCCAGCGACAAATCGCGTTGCGTGGTCATCGGGACCGAAGGGGAAATATCATATTTCCCCGGCCGCGGCTCCATGTGGTAGGTCAGCGCCTCTTCGTCGGTGATGCGGGTTTTATTGGCCATCTGGCGTTGCTCCGTCCCTGTCGTCAGAAAACCCAATCTACGGGCAGAATCAGCACCGCACAACGCATCTGTGCGCTATCTCGCCGATTGCGGTGCGACAGATTAGTCAGTATCCCTTTCTGAACTGATTGGATTGAGGGGCCCATGGCCAAGGACAGCAGCAGCACCGTCACCCCGATGATGGCGCAATTTCTGGAAATCAAGGCGGATTATCCCGATGCCTTGCTGTTCTACCGGATGGGCGATTTCTATGAGATGTTTTTTGACGATGCAGTCGCCGCCGCCGGGGCGCTCGACATCGCGCTCACCAAGCGCGGCAAACACCTGGGCGAGGATATCCCGATGTGCGGCGTGCCTGTCCATTCCGCCGAAGGGTATTTCCTGACCCTCATCCGCAAGGGTTTTCGCGTCGCCGTCTGCGAACAACTGGAAGATCCGGCAGAGGCGAAGAGGCGTGGCTCAAAGGCAGTAGTGAAACGTGGCGTCGTTCGGCTCGTCACCCCCGGCACGCTGACAGAGGACACGCTGCTGAACGCGCGCCAGCACAATTACCTTGCCGCCTATGCAGAGGTGCGTGACGCAGGGGCGCTCGCCTGGGTTGATATTTCCACCGGCGCCTTTTCCCTGATCCCCTGTCCGCGCGTCAGATTGGGGCCTGAACTTGCCCGCCTCGCCCCGCGCGAACTGCTGGTGGCTGAGGGCCAGGAACTGGAATTTACTGAACTTGCTGATGAGCTTGGCATTGCCGTGACCCCGATGGCGCGCGGCAGTTTTGACAGCACCTCGTCGGAAAAGCGGCTTTGCAATGTGTTCGATGTCGGCTCGCTCGACGCATTCGGTGCGTTCAGCCGCGCAGACCTCGGCGCGATGGGTGCGATTGTCGAATACCTCGACCTGACGCAAAAGGGAAAGCTGCCCCTGCTTCACCCCCCGCGCAAGGAACGGCTCGACGGTATCATGCAGATTGACGCCGCGACCCGCCGCAATCTGGAACTGACGCAGGCCTTGTCCGGTGGCCGCGCCGGATCCCTGCTTGCGGCGATTGACCGGACGGTGACGGCAGGTGGTGCACGATTGCTGGAACGTCGCGTTTCCAGCCCGTCAATGGACCTCGACCTGATCCAATCCCGGCATGAGGTCATCGCAGAACTGCTGAATTCCCCTGAATTAGGCTCTGATCTACGCGAAACGCTCCGCCGTGCGCCGGATGTTGATCGCGCGCTGTCGCGCCTTTCGCTCGACCGTGGCGGCCCGCGCGACATGGCCGCAGTCCGGAACGGTTTGTCAGCGGCAAAAGACATGGCCGTGATGGTTGCTGGGCTTGGTGGCAAAACCCCGCTTCACGATATGGCAGCGGAGCAGGACGGCTACGATGACCTGATCGCGCTTCTTGACGATGCGCTGATCGCCGAACCCCCACTTCTGGCGCGCGATGGTGGATTTATCGCTGCCGGATACGACGACGAACTCGATGACGCGCGCCATTTGCGGGACGAAGGGCGCGGTGTTATCGCCGGGATGCAGGCCGATTACGCCAAACAGGCCGATGTCGCCGCGCTCAAGATTAAGCACAACAATGTGCTTGGCTATTTCATTGAAACTCCGGCAACCCATGCAAAGAAAATGCTGGCGGAGCCGCTTTCGGAAACTTTCATCCACCGTCAGACCACGGCCAATGCGGTGCGCTTTACCACGGTCGCACTTTCCGAAATTGAAACCCGTATCCTGAACGCCGGCGCGCGGGCGCTTGAGATCGAAAAGCGGCTCTATTCCACACTTTCCGGCGCAATTTTGGCACAATCTGCCAAGGTTTCCGCCGCCGCCCGCTTCCTTGCCGAATGTGATCTCCAAAGCGCGTTTGCCGATCTTGCGGCAGGCGAAAACTGGTGCCGCCCAGCGCTTGACATGTCCACGGATTTTGAGGTTTCAGGCGGCCGTCACCCGGTGGTTGAGCTCGCGCTCCGTCAGCAGGGGGACACGCCCTTTGTTGCCAATGATTGCGCGCTTCAGGATGGGGATGGTGCCGCGATCTGGCTGCTGACCGGGCCGAACATGGCAGGCAAATCGACCTTCCTGCGCCAGAACGCGCTCATCGCCCTGCTCGCCCAGGCGGGCAGCTACGTCCCCGCGACCTCGGCCCGCCTCGGCCTTGTCAGCCAGCTGTTCAGTCGGGTCGGCGCGTCGGATGATCTTGCGCGTGGGCGCTCCACCTTCATGGTTGAAATGGTCGAAACCGCCGCAATCCTCAACCAGGCCGACAACCGCGCCTTTGTCATCCTCGATGAAATAGGGCGTGGTACCGCCACTTATGATGGGCTGTCCATCGCCTGGGCCACGCTGGAACACCTGCATGCCCAGAACAGATGCCGCGCGCTATTCGCCACCCATTATCATGAACTGACCGCGCTTGCCGACAGGCTTGACGGCGTCGAAAACGCCACCGTCACCGTCAGGGAATGGGAGGGCGAGGTGATTTTCCTGCATGAGGTCCGAAAAGGTGCCGCCGACCGATCTTATGGTGTGCAGGTCGCCAAGCTTGCAGGGTTGCCGGATCAGGTGGTCGAGCGCGCCCGCATCGTCCTCGAATCGCTCGAAAAGGGTGAGCGAGAGGGCGACACCCGGCAAAAAGCGCTGATCGACGATCTGCCTCTGTTCTCCGCCACGCCCGCCCCGCCGGTGGTAAAACCCGCAGAATCCCCCGCGTTAGACAGGCTTTCAGAAATCGAGCCCGATGCGCTCACACCCAAAGACGCGCTTGATCTGATTTATGAGTTGAAGCGCCTTAACCAGGATTAATCCGTTTCATCTTGCCAGAAATACTCCGGGGTGAATGACGGGCTTGCCCGTCAGGGGGGCAGAGCCCCCGCCTCTGGCGACGCGCATAGCGCGGCGCAACCTCGCTATTTCGGTGTGGAGGACACCCCAACCTGCGCTGGCCGTAGCAATCGGTCGTGCAGTTTGAACCCTTCGGCAGAAACCTGGATGATATCTCCGGCTTTGGTGTCTGGAAGCGGTGCCTCAAACATCGCCTGATGAAGCTGCGGATCAAACCTCTCACCGACCTCCGGCGCGATCCGCTCGATCCCATGTTTATTGAACACGTTGATCAGCTCGCGCATTGTCAACTCGATCCCCTCAAGCAGCGCCTTGTTCGCTTCGCGCTGTTCTTCCGTCACCGCGTCCAGCGCCCGCTTCATGTTGTCATAAACCGGCAGCATGTCGCGCGACAGTTTTGACCCACCGTATTGTTCGGCTTCGCGCCGGTCCCGGTCACTGCGTTTGCGCAGGTTTTCCATCTCGGCCAGCGCCCGCATGAACCGATCCTTCAACTCATCGCGTTCTGCTGTCAGCGCGACGACCTGTTCCGAACTGGCCTCCTCCGGATCGCCCAGTGCGCCGCCATCTTCTTTCAGCGCCTCTTCCATGATGTCGAGCTGGTCGTCGCCAAACACCTCGGCTTCTGACGCCGCGATGTCATCCAGGAAATCGTTTTTCTTTACGTCTGCCATATCTTGCCTCTTACCCCCGGTCGGATAACATTCGCCCAACCAGTTGCGCCGTGTAATCCACAATCGGAACGATCCGGCCATAATTCAGCCGCGTCGGGCCAATGACCCCAACCGCACCGACAATCTTTCGATCCGCGTTCATATAGGGACTCACCACCAAAGAGCTACCCGAAAGTGAAAATAGTTTGTTCTCAGAGCCAATAAAAATGCGCACGCCTTCACCCTCTTCCGTCAGATCAAGGAATTCAGCGATGTCGCGTTTGCGTTCAAGGTCGTCAAACAGCGTGCGGATACGGTCGAGCTCTTCTGATTCCTCGCCGCCTTCCAGCAAATTTGCGCGTCCCCGGACAATCAGCCGCTCGTATGATTCCCCTTCGTTTTCCCACAGGGCGATCCCGCTTTCGACCATATCGCGCGCCAGATCATCTATTTCCCGGCGACGTGATGTAACCTCTTGCCTGATAGCCTGCTTGAGATCGGAAAGCGTCCGCCCCTCCGCCACCGCATTCAGGAAATTGGCCGCCTCCCGCAGGGATGACGGCGTCTGTCCCATCGGCGGTGTGAACACCCGGTTTTCAACATGTCCATCAGAAAACACCAGCACCGCAAGCGCCCGGTCCTGCGCCAGCGGCACAAATTCGATATGTTTGATTGGTGCTTCGTGTTTCGGCGCCAGGACAAGGCTCGCCCCGTGTGTAAGGCCCGACAACGCAGATCCGATCCTGTCGAGCATGACGCCCACATCCCGCTTGTTTGACCCAAGCGTCGCGTCAATTTTTTCCTGATCGTCACGGTTCAGGTCACCCACTTCCAGCAGCCCGTCAACAAACAGGCGCAGCCCCTGCTGCGTCGGCACGCGACCCGCAGACACATGCGGCGACCCAAGCAGCCCAAGGAACTCCAGGTCCTGCATCACATTTCTGACCGTCGCGGCGGAAACCTTTTCGCTCAAGCTCCGCGTCAGCGTGCGCGATCCGACAGGCTCCCCGCTTTCAAGGTAGCTTTCGACAATGCGCCGAAACACCTCCCGCGATCGGTCGTTCATTTCTTCGAATATCTGCGGCTGATCGTTCATCATCACATCTATATAAGGCGGCACCCATTAAAATGCCTGCACACAAAAGGTCAATCGCCCTTGCCATCCCCCCACCCGCGCCGCTATCTGACCCGGACAGCAGACAAAGGAAAACCATATGCGTCCCTCCGGCCGGAACACTGACGAAATGCGCGTGGTTTCGATTGAAACCAATGTCACAAAACATGCCGAAGGGTCCTGCATGATCCGCATTGGGGAAACCCATGTGCTTTGCACCGCCTCACTTGAAGAACGCGTACCACCATTTCTGCGCAACACCGGGCTGGGCTGGGTCACCGCAGAATACGGGATGCTGCCTCGGTCCACCCATTCCCGCATGCGACGAGAGGCCGCCAGTGGCAAACAGGGCGGTCGCACCGTCGAAATCCAGCGGCTGATCGGGCGCAGCCTGCGCGCCGGGGTTGACCGTGTCGCGCTGGGTGAACGTCAGATCACGCTTGATTGCGATGTCATTCAGGCCGATGGCGGAACCCGATGTGCCTCTATCACCGGGGCCTGGGTTGCGCTGCGCCTTGCGGTCAACAAGCTGATGAAGTCAGGCGATATTATATCCGATCCACTGACCGCACCTGTTGCGGCGGTGTCCTGTGGCATCTATGCCGGCCAGCCGGTGCTTGACCTTGATTACCCCGAAGATTCCGAAGCCGGCGTAGATGGCAACTTTGTCATGGCCGGGGATCGCCTGATCGAAGTCCAGATGAGCGCGGAAGGTTCCACATTTTCCCGCGATCAGATGGTCGCATTGATGGATCTTGCCGATAAAGGCATCGCAGAGCTTACAGCGGCGCAGCTTGCGGCGGTTTCCTGATGCGCAAATTCACCGGGGACAAGCTGGTTGTTGCCTCCCATAACTCGGGCAAAATCCGTGAAATAGGGTCTCTTCTGGCGCCCTTTGGCATCACCGTCAGCTCCGCCGCCGATCATGGGCTGGCAGAGCCGGATGAAACCGAAGACACCTTCGTTGGCAACGCCCGGATCAAGGCGCATTTTGCCGCCAGATCAACTGGCCTCCCCGCGCTTTCAGACGACAGCGGCATCACCGTGGACGCGCTGAATGGACAGCCCGGTGTGTATACCGCCGATTGGGCTGAAACCGGGAAAGGCCGTGATTTTGTCATGGCCATGACCCGCGTGAATGACCTGCTGGAGGAAAAATCCGCCCCTCACCCCCGCACCGCGGCCTTCCGCTGCACGCTTTGCCTCGCGTGGCCCGATGGGCATGATGAGGTATTTGAAGGTATCGCCTCCGGGCAGGTTGTCTGGCCGATGCGTGGCGCGCAGGGTTTTGGATTTGATCCGGTCTTTCAGCCTGACAATCACAGCAAAACCTTTGGCGAAATGACGCCGGAAGAAAAGCTTCCCCTCACCCATCGGACCGACGCGTTCAACAAACTCGTCGCAGGTTGTTTTGGCTGAGGATTGGCGCGCCGGGGGTTTTGGCCTCTATATCCACTGGCCGTTTTGCCAGGCCAAATGCCCCTATTGCGATTTCAATTCCCATGTCAGTGCCTCGATAGATCATAAATCCTGGGCAAATGCCTACCTCGCGGAAATTGACCGTCTGGTCCGCGAAACCGAGGGGCGCATTCTCAACACCATATTCTTTGGCGGCGGCACACCCAGCCTGATGGATGTGGAAACCGTCGATCAAGTCATTGAAAAGATACGAAAAACATGGCCTACCTCCAATGACCTCGAAATCACGATGGAGGCCAACCCAACCTCTGTCGAAGCGGATCGTTTCAAAGGCTACCATGCTGCCGGGGTCAATCGCCTTTCACTTGGCGTTCAGGCGCTCAATGATGCGGATCTGAAGGCGCTTGGCCGCCTTCATTCCGTTGATGAGGCGCTCGCTGCCTATGACCTGGCCCGCGCAGTTTTCCCGCGCACAAGTTTCGATCTGATCTACGCCCGCCAACACCAGACGGAGGAGGACTGGCGCACCGAACTCAGCCGCGCCCTGTCGCTCGGCCCCGATCATCTGTCGCTCTATCAGCTGACCATCGAAGATGGCACAGCCTTTGGGGACCGCCATACACGTGGGCGCCTGCCCGGCCTTCCGGATGAAGACCGCGGCGTGACCTTGTATGAGATAACACAGGAATTGTGTCAGTCAGCGGGGCTTCCCGCCTATGAGGTTTCCAACCACGCGCGCCCCGGCGATGAATCGCGCCATAACAAAATCTATTGGCAAAGCGGTGATTACATCGGCATCGGCCCCGGCGCACATGGGCGGCTGACCATTAATGGTGCGCGCCACGCAACAGAAACCCGGCACGTCCCTGGCCAATGGTTAGCTGACATCGCAGCAGGCTCCGGCGAAAGCCTGCGTGAACAGATTTCAGATGACGAACGGCTTACTGAATTCCTGCTGATGGGGCTTAGGCTTAGGGAGGGGGTCTCCCTCTCCCGCCTGAAAACCTTTGCCGGGTCTGATACAATATACAATAATATCAATAACTTGGTAGATGACGGCTTATTGCAAACCAATGCCACGCAGCTGTCGCTCACCGACAAGGGCCGCCCGCTTCTCAACGCTGTCCTTGCTGCATTGTTGGATGACAGATGAGGGTGTTTTGGTTCATTTTTGGCCTTGTTTCATTGGCCCTGGGTCTCATCGGCGTCCTGCTTCCTCTGGTGCCGACAATTCCCTTCCTGTTGCTCGCCGCCTTTGCGTTTTCACAAAGCTCCGAACGGCTGCATGATTGGCTGCTCAATCACCCGCGCCTTGGCCCGCCAATACATGACTGGCGTGATCACGGAGTCATCAGCAAACGTGCAAAAATACTCGCATTAGGGTCGATTCTGCTCTCATGGCTTATCCCCTTTTCACTCGGGGTTCGACCGCTGATTTTGACGATTCAGGCGGTTGTTCTGGTGGCGGTTGCCACCTTCATCCTCAGCCGTCCCGATAGTCCGCGCTAAGCAAGGCGCAAAGCTTATCAAGGTCCATCAGCGTGCCATAGCGCACCGTGAGCTTGCCGCTTTCGCCACCATCGGTGTGATCAATCGACACCTTCATGCCTAACGTGGCTGAAATCTCTTTTTCGAGCGCAGCGGTATCCGCATCCTTCTGCGCTTTGGCCCGCGCCTTTTCGCTGGCCGCGGTTTTCTTTGGCCGCCCCTGTTTGGCCAGCTCCTCCGCCTCCCGCACCGACAGCTTGCCATTGATCACCTGCCGGATCAGCCGCACCGGATCGACGGAGGCCAATGCCGCCCGCGCATGCCCTGCCGAAATTACCCCCTGGTTGAGGTAATTCTTAACCTCATCGGGCAGATTCAAAAGCCGCAGCGTATTGGCAATATGGCTACGGCTGACGGACAGCGCCTGCGCCAAGGCCTCCTGCGTATGGCCAAAGCGGTCAATCAGGCTTTGATAACCCAGCGCCTCATCCACCGGGCTTAGGTCCGCGCGCTGGATGTTTTCAATAATCGCGATTTCAAGCACTTCCTGATCGGAAAATTCCCGCACAATGACCGGCAGGTCGTGCAGCTGTGCCATCTGCGCAGCGCGCCAGCGTCTTTCCCCGGCGACAATCTCATAAGTCTTTGATTTTCCTTCTATTTCACGAACAATCAGAGGCTGGATAATGCCCTTTTCCTTGATTGATCGCGACAGGGCGCGCAGATCGTCCTCGTCAAAGAACTTGCGTGGCTGATCCGGGTTCGGGGTCAGCTGTTCAATCGGAACGATACGCTGCCCCGCGCCGGTATTGCCCTCGGCCACTGGTTCCTGCTGAACGTCCGCCATTAGGGCCGACAATCCGCGCCCAAGGCCGCGCCGTTCTGTTCGTTTGTCAGACATGCTCTGCCTCCGCTTTTTTCTGTTGTCGCCGCTGGCGCTTAACAAGTTCCTTTGCCAGCGCGCGGTAGGCCTCGCTGCCCTTGGAGTTCGTGTCATATTCCAGTACCGATTGGGCAAAGGAGGGTGCCTCACTCACCCGCACATTGCGCGGCACAACGGTGGTGAACACCAGCGCGCCAAGATTGTCGCGCGCGTCTTGTTCGACCATCAGGGAAAGGTTGTTCCGCTTGTCATACATCGTCATCACGATGCCCTCGATCCTGAGGTTTGGATTGGCGGTCTGGCGCACCTCTCGCACCGTCAACATAAGCTGCGACAACCCTTCCAGCGCGAAGAATTCGGATTGTAGCGGCACCAGCACGGAATGGGACGCAACCATTGCATTGACCGTCAGCAGGTTCAGCGACGGCGGGCAATCTATCAGCACGTAATCAAAGTTGTATTTGTCTATATCTGGTTGCCGGAGCGCATCATGCATCAAGAAGCTGCGTTTTTCATTCGAAAACAGCTCAATATCGGCGGAGCTCAAATCCTGTGTCGAAGGCACAATCATCAGGTTATTGAGCCCAGTATGCTGGATCACATCGGCAAGCTCTGTCTCCCCGATCAGCAGATCATAGGTGGTCCATTTCCGTTGATCAGCCCCGATTCCGAGGCCGGTGGAGGCATTGCCCTGCGGATCAAGGTCAACCAGCAGCACCCGCTTGCCCATTTCCGCCAATGCCGCGCCAAGGTTAATGGTCGTGGTCGTCTTGCCAACGCCGCCTTTTTGGTTCGTAACAGCGATGATTTTCGGGCCGCTGGGCCGCGTGGGGTCAGACACGCTCGATGCCTCCGATTTTCAGGATAACGGCGTTGGAATCCGTTTTGCTGCTGAATTTTTCGGCCACAAAGCGCCAGGATGCAAGCGATTCCTCAATCTCTTTGTCGGCATTTTCACCTTTTGGAAATAACGCTACACCCTCTGGTGCGAGATGCCGGTCCGCAAAGGAAAGCAGGTGATCAAGCGGTGCCAGCGCGCGGGCAGACAGGATGTCAGCCTCCAGCGCCGGGATGTCTTCAATCCGCTTCGCAATCACCTGCACCTCAACTCCCATCTCTCTGGCGACGGTCCTCAGAAACATCGACTTACGCTGATCACTTTCCACCAGGGTAACCCCCAGTTCTGGGCGCTTCTCTACCGCGATCGCTGCGATAACCAGGCCAGGAAAACCCCCGCCTGAGCCAAGATCAACCCAGCGGCGGCCGGGCGGCGCAATGTCAAAAACCTGCGCTGAATCGAAGAAATGCCGCGTCCAGAGGCCGTCCAGCGTTGATTTTGCCACAAGATTTATGCGTGGATTCCACTTAGCCAGCGTTGCGGCATAGATTTCAAGCCGCTCAAATGTTTCACGTGAAACATTGGCCTGCCTTGCGAATTCCTGCGGCCCCATCAGGCCCGCCGTCGCTTGTCTGCCTGTCGAAGCTTTGCCAGCAGCAAAGTCAGCGCTGCCGGTGTCATACCATCCACGCGCCCCGCCTGCGCCAACGTCTGTGGTTGGGCTGCTGACAGCTTTGACTTCAACTCATTCGAAAGCCCGTCGAGCGCAGCGTAATCGAAATCAACCGGGATTTTATGTGCTTCGTCCCGCTGGACGGCCTCAGCATCCCTTTTTTGCCGCTCAATATAGTGGTGATAAAGTGCGTCTTTCTCAAGTTGATCGCGTGTGTCAGGATCAATGTCCGCCAGCTCGGGGAACAGCGGCTCCAGCGTGGCAAAGCTGATATTCGGATGACTCAACAGGTCGAACCCGTCGCGTTTAACCCCGTCCTGATTGATGGGAATCCCAGACTCTTTCAACAT
>CAYTUW010000044.1:0-16013 GCA_964441435.1 uncultured Rhodobacterales bacterium | reverse complement strand
CAGCACATCATTTCGTCATGACGCACAGCCATGCGCTTGACCTTGAGCTCTGTCACGCGCTTCTGAACCAAAGGACGGCCAGGATCGGCCTTATCGGGTCAGCTACAAAATGGGCACGATTTCGCAAACGGTTGATGACGCTGGGCCATGACCCGGCTACCATTGCGCGTATCACCTGCCCAATCGGCGACCCCGCCCTGGGCAAACACCCGCAGGAAATCGCCATTGGCGTGGCGCAAAGCCTCGTCCGGGCGCGCGCCGCCGACGACCTGAAGGAGATCGCATCGTGACCGAAACCCTGCTGACACTGGACGGGCTGACCAAAGCCTATCCCGGCGTTGTTGCCAATGACGATGTAAGTTTCTCAATCAAGGAAGGCGAGGTTCACGCGCTGCTGGGCGAAAACGGCGCCGGAAAGTCAACGCTGGTCAAGATGATTTACGGGCTGGTAAAGCCCGATATTGGCCGTATGACGCTACGCGGGGCTGCCTTTGAACCACCCGAACCTCGTGTCGCGCGTGCCAAGGGCGTGGCGATGGTGTTTCAGCATTTTTCACTGTTTGATGCGTTGAATGTTGCCGAAAATGTCGCGCTGGGCATGGAAATCCCGCCGCCGATGGCCGAACTCTCGGCCCGTATCCGCGAGGTTAGCGAAACCTACGGGCTACCTCTGGATCCTGAACGCACTGTGGGCGACCTGTCGGCGGGCGAACGACAACGGGTGGAAATCATCCGCTGTCTTTTGCAGGACCCGAGCCTGCTGATCATGGATGAACCGACCTCAGTTCTGACACCGCAGGAGGTTGATATTCTGTTTGAGACCCTGCGCAAGTTGAGCGCAGAAGGCACGGCAATTCTCTATATTTCTCATAAGCTTGAGGAAATTCGCACGCTTTGTGACGCAGCCACGGTGCTGCGCCTGGGCAAGGTTGTGGGTGAATGCAATCCGCGCGAAAAATCGGCCCGCGAACTGGCGGAAATGATGGTCGGGCAAACGCTGCACGTGCCGGAAAAAGCGGCCAAGGAGGCGGGCGAGGTTGTGCTGGAGGTCAGGAACCTATCGGTCGCCTCGGCCAGCCAGTTCGGCACGGCGCTAAAGGACATCAGTTTCGAGGTGCGCGCGGGTGAAGTTCTGGGCATCGGCGGGGTTGCGGGAAATGGGCAGGATGAACTGCTTGCGGCAATCAGTGGCGAAAGCCGTGCGGCGCGTGACGCGGTGATGGTGAACGGCACGCCGATCGGCCAGCTTGGCCCCAACGAACGGCGCCGCCTTGCTATCCTGGCCGCACCAGAGGAACGGCTTGGCCATGCAGCCGCCCCGGATATGAGCCTGGTAGAGAACGCCTTGCTGACGGGCATGATCCGCAAAAACCTGACAAAGCGCGGCTTTGTCGACTGGGCCAAAACCAGAGAATTTGCCGAGGAGGTGATCGACAGTTTTGATGTCCGGACACCGGGCGCCAATAATGCAGCGCGATCATTATCAGGCGGCAATCTGCAAAAGTTCGTCGTCGGTCGTGAGGTCATGCAGGATCCGTTGCTCCTGGTCGTGAATCAGCCAACCTGGGGCGTCGATGCCTCTGCTGCGGCGGCAATCCGGCAAAGCCTGCTGGACCTTGCAGCCAAGGGGGCAGCGATCATCGTGATCAGCCAGGATCTGGATGAATTGATGGAAATTTCCGACCGTTTCGCCGCACTGAATGAAGGGCGGCTTAGCCCGGTCCGACCTGCGCAGGGGCTGACGGTGGATGAAATCGGCCTGATGATGGGCGGTGCACATGATATGGAGATCGCCCATGTTGACGCTTGAAAAACGCCCGGAGCCGTCAAAGCTCTGGACGGCGGTGACACCTGTTGCGGCAGTAATCCTGACCATGATCGCAGGCGGGGCGTTGTTTGCGCTACTTGGCAAACCCCCGGTTGAGGCGATCAGAACCATCTTCTGGGATCCGCTGTTTGGTGATTTTGCCTCCTACTTCCGGCCACAGCTTCTGGTCAAGGCGGGGCCGCTGATCCTGATTGCGATCGGGCTGTCCTTTGGCTTTCGGGCGGGCATCTGGAACATCGGGGCCGAAGGACAATATATCATGGGCGCGCTGTTCGGTGCTGCGGTTGCGCTGGCCTTCTACCCGTCAGAGGCGCGCTGGCTGATCTTTCCGATGATGATCATCATGGGGGCCATCGGCGGGCTGATCTGGGCGATGATCCCCGGCATCCTGCGGGTCTATTTCAGGACCAATGAAATCCTTGTGTCGCTGATGCTGGTTTATGTTGCGGATTTCCTGCTCGATTCGATGTCGCTCGGGTTGTTGCGCAATCCCGAAGGTATGGGCTTTCCCGGCTCCCGCAACCTGCAACAATACCCGGCGGCCAATAATGCAGAGCTGATTGCAAATACCGGGCTGCACTGGGGCGTGATCACGGCGTTTCTGGCGGTGATCTTTGCCTATGTCGCCCTGTCGCGTCATATCTTTGGCTTCAACGTGAAGCTTGCCGGGCAAAGTCCGCGCGCCGCTGGGTTCGCCGGGGTCAGCCATGGCATGCTGATCCTGACCTGCATGGGGATTTCCGGCGCACTTGCCGGGCTTGCGGGGATGTTTGAAATCGCCGGGCCGTCCGGTCAGGTTCTGGCGAGTTTCAACGTCGGCTACGGGTTCACCGCGATCATCGTTGCCTTCCTCGGGCGGCTGCATCCGGTGGGTATCCTGCTGGCAGGGCTCTTGATGGCGCTGACCTATATCGGCGGGGAACTGGCACAGCTCAACCTCGGCCTGCCGCGTTCCGCGATCCAGCTGTTTCAGGGCATGTTGCTGTTTTTTCTACTGGCCGTTGACGTTCTGACCAACTACCGCATCAGCTTTGGCCGCAAGGGAGTGGCATGATGGACTTGTCCTCAATCAATCCGATCCTTCTGCTTGCCTCGCTTATGGTGGCTTCGACCCCGATCCTGATTGCCGCACTTGGTGAACTGGTGGTCGAACGTGCAGGAGTTCTGAACCTCGGCGTCGAGGGGATGATGATCACCGGGGCGGCCTGCGGGCTGGTTGTCGCCTACCTGAGCGGGAATGCCTGGGTGGGCTTTGTTGGGGCGGCCTTTGGCGGCATGGTGCTGTCGCTGCTGTTTGGGGTGCTGACGCAGTTCTTGTTGTCCAATCAGGTGGCGACGGGGCTGGCGCTCACTCTGTTTGGCCTCGGGCTTTCGGCTCTGATTGGCCAGGGGTTTGCCGATGCGCGCCCACCGGCGTTCCCAAAGGTCCACATCCCGCTGCTGTCAGAAATTCCCGTGCTGGGGCCGATCCTGTTCAGCCATGACGGGCTTGTCTATCTGGGCCTCGCACTGCTTGTTGCGGTCTGGTATTTTATCAACCGCACCCGCGCCGGGCTGATCCTGAAGGCAGTTGGTGAAAACCATGACGCAGCCCATGCGCTTGGGTATCATGTTGTGCGTATCCGCATTCTGGCAATCATGTTTGGTGGCGCCTGCGCCGGGCTGGCGGGGGGCTACATCAGCCTTGTGCGGGTGCCTCAGTGGACCGAAGGCATGACCGCAGGGGCGGGATGGATTGCGCTGGCAATCGTTGTTTTTTCCGGCTGGAAACCATTGCGACTGCTGTTTGGCGCCTATCTGTTTGGCGGTGTGACCGTCTTGCAGCTGAACCTTCAGGCCGCGGGCCTGGCGATCCCGGTCGAGTATCTTTCGATGTCGCCCTACGTTGCGACGATTGTTGTTCTGGTTATACTGTCCGCCGGACGTGCCCCGGGATCCCTGGGCAAGATTTTCCACGCCTCACGCTGAGGTTTCACATCCTGCCCTGCGGCAGCTTGCAGGGCGTCACCAACCGGGGAATTCCCCACCAACGGGAGAAAGAAATGGATCGCAGAACACTGCTTAAAACCGGGTCTGTCGCGGCCCTTGCGGCAATTTCCGGCACCGCGCTTCGGGCGCAAGACGGGCCGCTCAAGGTCGGCTTCATCTATGTCGGGCCGATCAACGACGGCGGCTGGACTCAGCACCACCACCATTCGGCCGAGGAAATGGTGCATCACTTCGGGGATTCCGTCGAACTGATCTATCAGGAAAGCGTGCCAGAGGGGCCGGATGCTGAACGCGCCATCACCCAGATGTGCCTGCAGGGTTGCAAGATCATCTTTACCACATCCTTCGGCTTTATGGATCCGACCATCAACGTGGCCGCCAAATTCCCGGATGTCGTGTTCGAACATGCCACCGGATACAAGCAGGCCGATAACGTATCGGTCTATTCCGCCCGCTTCTATGAAGGGCGCGCCATTCAGGGCACGCTTGCGGGCCGCATGACGAAAACCAACAAGGTCGGCTATATTGCCTCTGTTCCGATCCCAGAAGTTATTCGCGGCATTAACGCCGCCTATCTGCACGCTCAGAAGGTCAACCCGGATGTGGAATTCAAGGTCGTCTGGATATTTGAATGGCTGAACCCGGCGAAAGAGGCCGATGCCGCCAAAGCGCTGATCGAACAGGGTTGCGATGTCGTGTTGCAACACACCGATTCAACCGCGCCCCACGCCGCCGCAAAAGAGGCCGGTAATGTCTACACCTTCGGTCAGGCCGCCGATATGGCGGAATTCGGGCCGATGCCGCGGATTTCGTCAATCATCGACAACTGGGCACCCTACTACATCGACCGCGTTCAGGCAGTTCTCGACGGCACCTGGTCCAGCGTCAACACCTGGCAGGGCATTGGCGACGGCATGGTTGGCATCGGGGAAATTTCCTCTGCCGTGCCGGAGGATGTGAAAGCCGAAGCCGAAGCGCTGAAAGAACAGATCGCATCTGGTGCCTATCACCCGTTCACCGGACCGATCAACAAGCAGGACGGTTCGGTCTGGCTTGCTGATGGCGAAGTTGCCGACGATGGCACACTTGCCGGCCTGAACTTCTACATCGAAGGGATCGAAGGCGATATTCCCGGCTGATCCCTGCCTTAAATACAAAAAATGGCTCCCGAAATTCGGGAGCCATATTTTTTTGGTCGGAATGGTCTTAGCGGTCGCCTGCATCCTCGGCTGCG
Source organism: uncultured Rhodobacterales bacterium (assembly GCA_964441435.1). GTDB lineage: Bacteria > Pseudomonadota > Alphaproteobacteria > Rhodobacterales > Rhodobacteraceae > CAYTUW01. The sequence goes on along the minus strand of CAYTUW010000044.1, from coordinate 10,962 downwards.
GCAAGCTGATCGAAGATCGCCTGAGCAACTGCATTGTGGCCGCCTTTCGTGGATACGGTCATCCCGCTATCAGCTTGGATGAACACGCGGTCATTGCCGACGTTCTCGGCAGCCAACTGGTTGAAAATTTCGGCGGCGCGTTCACTAACCCCTTCTGTTGTTTCAACAATACGCGCCTCAAGCCCGGTGTCATCCGCGGCAAAATGGGCACGGGCGAAATCAGAAGCACCGGCAAAAGCAGGGGCGGAAAGTGACGCGATCAGGGCGGTTGTAAGAGCAAGTTTCATTTCAGTGTCCTTTCGGGGGTCTTGTGTTTTTCAGAGAGGCATCAGCGCCTCGGTGGAATTGAATTGGGGATACCCTCCCCTCACTTCAACGCACAGAGGCGTGAGAAATTTCACAGGTTCGTGCGCTCACGCGCACAACACAAAACCGCGAGCTTGCATTGAAATTCCGGGTGCGCGATGGAGAGACATTGATTGAGAGGTGCAGATGGGATTGCCGGTCCAAAGTCAGATCAAATACTGGGGGATTGCCAGCGCGACCTTCCTAGTCATCCTGTGGTATCTCGGGGATGTCATCCTGCCGTTTGTTCTTGGCGGCGCGATTGCCTATTTCCTTGACCCGGTCGCAGACCGATTGGAACGTATGGGGCTTTCCCGCACCGGCGCGACAGCGCTGATCACGGTCATGGCGCTTTTGCTTTTTATCCTGATCGCGCTGCTGATCATACCAACGCTTGTCAATCAGGCGATTGCACTGGTCAACACAGCCCCTCAGTTGTTCAATGATCTGCAGGCATTTCTTACGGAAAAAATTCCCAGCCTGATGGATCAGGATTCCACGCTCCGGCGATCCCTGGACGGGCTTGGTGAAACCATTCGGGACAGGGGCGGTGCCTTCTTGCAGTCCATTCTCAATTCTGCGCTCAGCCTCATTAACGTCGTTGTGCTGCTGATCATCGTGCCGGTCGTTGCGTTTTATCTGTTGCTTGACTGGGATCGCATGGTGGCCCGGGTCGATGCGTTGCTGCCACGCGACCACGCCCCTGTCATTCGGGATCTGGCCAGGCAGATTGACGCTACGCTTGCGTCGTTCATTCGCGGCCAGGGAACTGTCTGTCTGATCCTTGGAACCTTCTACGCGGTTGCACTCATGGCTGTCGGGTTAAACTATGGTATGGTCGCCGGGTTCATAGCAGGCCTGCTGACCTTCATCCCTTACGTTGGCGCGCTGGTTGGCGGGGCGCTGGCGATCGGCCTTGCGCTGTTCCAGTTCTGGGGGGAATGGTGGTCCATCGGCATTGTCGCTGCCATTTTCGCTATTGGACAGATGCTCGAAGGGAATGTCCTGACGCCAAAACTGGTTGGCTCTTCGGTTGGCCTTCACCCGGTCTGGCTGATTTTTGCACTGTCTGCCTTTGGCACGTTGTTCGGCTTTGTCGGGATGCTGGTGGCAGTACCGGTGGCCGCCGCAATCGGTGTAATAACCCGCTTTGCAATCACACAGTATAAAGCCAGCCGCCTCTATCAGGGTCTTGAAGCGCATAAGAAGAACCCGGCAACGGAAGAATAATGGCAACACAGCTCAATCTTGATCTCCCCACGGCGGTTGCACTGGGACGGGAGGATTTCTTTGTCTCGGATGCGAACGCCAATGCGCTTGCGCTCATTGAAGCCTATGCAACCTGGGACACCGGGAAGTGTTTGCTGGTTGGGCCGGAAGCAAGCGGGAAAACCCATCTATCGCATGTTTGGGCCGCGCTGACGGAAGCACGGGTTGTTGACGCTTCGGAACTTGCCGGGGCCGATATTGATGATCTTTCCCGGACCGCCGTATCGCTTGAAAACATCGACAGGATTGCTGGCAATAACCCCGCTGAACAGGCGCTGTTTCACCTGCATAACCGTATCAGAGAGATGCGGCAGCCGCTGTTGATGACTTCCCGCTCGGCGCCCGCTCGATTGTCCTTTGTGCTGCCCGACCTTCAAAGCAGGGTGCAGGGCACGGGCTTTGTAGAGCTTGAACCACCTGATGACGCGCTGCTGGCGGCGGTGCTTTTGAAACAGTTCTCGGATAGGCAGATGGTGGTGCCACCAAGGTTGATCCCCTATATGTTGCCACGTATGGAGCGGAGTTTTGCCGGGGCCCAAAAACTCGCCCATTTGTTGGATCAGGAAGCGCTCTCCGCGCAAAGCCCGATAACTCAAGGGCTTGTTCGGCGTGTGCTGGACAAACTGTCCGCATCCAGCGCATAAATGGCGCTTGCCGACTGTTGAATGGCGTCTTGTCATCAAGTCGTTACAGAACCCGCAGATACCGCCAATGATGGATACCGATTTTCTGAATGCCCCCTTCCCTCAGCCCGAGGATATCCCCGGCGAGGATTGCGCCGGACCAAAACGGTTCTTCAACCGTGAACTCAGCTGGCTGAATTTCAACTGGCGTGTGCTCGAAGAAGCAGGAAATCAGCGCGTCCCATTGCTGGAACGGCTGCGGTTCCTGTCGATATCGGCGACCAACCTTGATGAATTCTATACGGTGCGTGTCGCTGGATTGCGCGAATTGGCTGTCGCGGGGAATACTTCGCCTTCGTCGGATGGGCGCACGCCAGGTGAACAGCTTTCGCTGATCAATGCGGATGCACGTGCCCTGATGGAACGTCAGCAGGCAAGCTGGAACGATTTGCGAGAGGAGTTGGAAGCCGCAGGCATTGTCATCCTCGAAGCCGAAGAATTGACGAAGGACGACCTGACCTTTCTCGAAAGGTATTTCCTAGAACAGGTGTTTCCGGTCCTGTCCCCCCTTGCCATTGACCCTGCACATCCCTTCCCGTTCATTCCGAATGCTGGTTTTGCGCTGGCGCTTCAGCTTGAGCGTAAGAAAGACAAGCGCCCCCTCAAGGCCCTGCTGCCGATCCCGCAACAGGTTCTACGCTTCATCCAACTGCCCGGTTCCAATGGGAATTTACGCTTCTTCCCACTGGAAATGCTGCTGCTTCTGCATCTGGAACAACTGTTCCCGGGCTATCGGACGAAAGGGTCCTGCACCTTCCGCGTCCTGAGGGACAGCGACCTTGAGGTCGAAGATGAGGCCGAAGATCTGGTGCGCGAATTCGAAGTGGCGCTGAAACGGCGGCGGCGCGGTCAGGTGATCCGGCTGAAGCTCTCTGCCGGGGCGCCTGCGATACTCAAACGTATGATCCTGGATCAGCTTCCGGCAACCGAAGAGGATCTGATTGAAATAGATGGGATGATCGGAATCGCCGATCTCAAGGAACTCGTACTGGATTCGAAACCGGATCTGCTCTGGCCGACGTTCACCCCCCGCGTTCCCGAACGGGTGCAGGATCATGACGGCGACATGTTCGCTGCGATCCGGCAAAAGGATATGTTGCTGCATCACCCTTATGAAACCTTCGACATGGTGGTGCGCTTTCTGCAACAGGCGGCGCGTGATCCGAATGTGGTGGCGATCAAACAGACGCTTTATCGCACCTCAAACGAAAGCCCGATTGTCGAAGCCCTGTGCGAAGCCGCCGAAAACGGCAAATCCGTCACGGCCCTGGTTGAACTCAAGGCGCGCTTTGATGAGGCGGCAAATATCCGTCAGTCGCGCTACCTCGAACGGGCGGGCGCCCATGTGGTTTATGGGTTTCTTAATCTGAAAACCCACGCAAAAATCAGCACGGTAGTCCGCCGTGAAGGTGATCATCTTGTCACCTATACCCATTATGGCACCGGGAATTACCACCCGATCACCGCGCGGATCTATACCGACCTCAGCCTGTTCACCTGTGATCCAGCACTTGGGCGTGATGCCACAAAAGTATTCAACTACCTGTCTGGCTACGCCCAGCCTGACAAGCTCGAAAACCTGGCGATATCACCGATTTCGCTGAAACCCCGGCTGCTCGAAATGATTGAGGCGGAGGCAGAAAACGCCAGGGCCGGAAAAAAGGCGGCGATCTGGGCCAAGATGAATTCCCTGATTGAGCCGGAGGTCATCGACGCGCTTTATGCGGCAAGCCAGGCTGGTGTGAAGATCAGTCTTATCATCCGTGGCATTTGCGGGCTGCGACCTGGCATCAAGGGGCTTTCGGAAAATATCCGTGTCAAATCCATTGTTGGCCGTTTTCTCGAACATTCGCGCATCGTCTGTTTTGGTAATGGCGCGGCCCTGCCGTCGAAAAAGGCACGGGTGTTCATGTCTTCCGCCGACTGGATGGGGCGCAACCTGAACCGTCGGGTTGAAACGCTGGTGGAAATCACCAATGCCACGGTGCGCGCACAGATCGTCAGCCAGGTGATGGCGGCCAATCTTGCGGATGTCGCTCAAAGCTGGATTCTCCAACCGAACGGGCAGTTCATTCGCCCCCCTACCGATCAGGTGGAACGTCCCTTCAACTGCCATCGGTTCTTTATGGAAAACCCCTCATTGTCGGGACGAGGATCAGTGGGCGCATCCGATGTGCCGCAGCTGACGCATTCTGACGATTGACCGATGCGCAGCACCCGGCGCACACTGCAACAAAGAGCACTTAAGGAAAGCTGATGGACGGTCCAGATGAGGCACCGGATGAAGATTGGGGGCCATTTGGCCGCCCATTGTTTGATGATCCTGAAAGCCACGCATTAAGCCGGGTCGGCGTGGTGGATATCGGGTCAAACTCCGTCCGGTTGGTTGTGTTCGACGGTGCCGCACGCAGCCCGGCCTATTTTTTCAACGAGAAAATCATGTGTGCGCTGGGCGAAGGGCTGCCGGAAACCGGGTGCCTGTCCCCCTCTGGGCGGCAACGCGCGTTGTCCGCCATCCTGAGATTCCAGAAGCTTGCCGAGGGGATGGGGCTATCGCATCTGACCGCCGTGGCAACCGCCGCCGTACGCGAAGCGGCAGATGGGCCGGATTTCTGCCAACAGGTATTGCGGGAAACCGGGTTGAACATCTACGTCATCGACGGGGTGGAAGAGGCCCGCCTGTCCGCCCAGGGCGTGTTGCTTGGCTGGCCAACGGCCAATGGGTTGGTCTGTGACATCGGCGGATCGTCAATGGAACTGGCGGAGGTGGCGGACGGAAATGTCGGCGCACGGCTGACATCCAGCCTTGGGCCGCTGAAGCTCAAATGGGTCCAGGGGGGGATCAAAGGGGTCAAGGCTCATGTCCGTGACGTGGTTGAGGAGCTTTATGAACAGTTGCCCGGCAATGACGAACGCTTGTTTCTGGTCGGCGGATCATGGCGGGCGATTGCGCGATTGGATATGGAGCGGCGACACTACCCGCTGAAGGTGCTGCACGAATACCGCATGAAAACAAGTTCAGTGATCAAGACGGTCAACTGGATCCGTGAAAACGATGCCGAAGACCTGCGTGCGCGCACCGGCACCTCTGCCCAGCGAATGGCGCTGGTGCCTTATGCCGGGATCGTCCTGAAACAACTGATCCGCACCTATAAGCCCCGTGACATCGCCGTCAGTTCCTACGGAATCCGCGAAGGCATGCTTTATGAACAGATGCCCAAACGCATCCGCCGCCGCGACCCGCTGATCGAAGCCTGCTATTTTGCCGAATCCAAAGACGCGCGTATGCCGGGCTTCGGCAAGGCGCTGTTTGATTTCGTGAAGCCTCTGTTCAAATCGGTGAAGCAGGATCGTTTGCGGCTGATCAAGGCGGCCTGCCTTTTGCATGATGTGACCTGGCGCGCCCATCCCGATTATCGGGCTGAGGTCTGTTTTGACAATGCAACGCGCGCAAACCTTGGCGGGCTGCGCCACCGTGAACGGGTGTTCCTAGGTCTGGCCCTGCTGCACCGCTACAAGAACAGCCGCGAAAACAGCCGATTTGAAGAGCTGTTTGGCCTGCTGACTGAGCGTGAAATTAACGAGGCTGAAGTGCTTGGCAAAGCCATGCGTTTTGGCGCAATGGTCACCGTCAATGCGCCGGACGCGATTGCAGAACTTCGGCTATTTCCCAAGAAGCGTGAACTTCAGCTGCATTTGCGCCCGGATGGTCACGCGTTGTTTGGGGAGGTTGCCGAAGACCGTTTTAGATCACTTGCGCTGGCGATCGGCGCGGAACCAAGCATAAATCGCAACAAGAATTAAAGTTCGATATCTGTTTCCGGTTCGATTTCAAGCGGGAGCTTGCGTCGGATAATGATGTCGCCATTAGGCAGCACCTCTGGCGCGTGATAGGCGGACATATCCGAAAGCGCGCCACGCAGCCCTTCCATCGCCGGACCCATTTCCTCTGCCATATGCTGCAGATCCTCAAGGGCGGGTTCCATTTCCTCCATCATACCGCGCAGCAGGATTTTCACCCCTTCTTCGATCAGGGAAAACCCTTCCGCGACGGGTTCTTCGGCCTGGGCAGGCTGTAGCATAAGCACAGCGGCCAGTATGATTGTGATCCGTTTCATACCCCCAATATAGGGCATGTGAGCCGATTCTTTAACCTCAGAGGTCAATATCCAGCGTCACCGGGAAATGATCCGACGCAGCCAACAGTGCCTCCCGCAATTCCGGCACCCTGTAGATATCCGGGTCTTCAAACGGGTGCCATATCCGCCAGCCTTTTGATTTCATACGCAAATCAGCAGAAACCATGATGTAATCCAGCAGCGCGCAGAGGTAGCGTTTTTCCGCATGCACATAGAACCGCGCAGAGGTCGGCAACGCCACCCCTGGGCGCCGACGCTGAGGCCTCGCATGTGGGTCAAACAGGCAATTTTTGCCATTTTCGCCCAAGACGATTTCTACCCCGGACCGGCCAAAGAGGTTTTCATATTCATCGAGCCCCGGACCATCGTTGAAATCGCCCATGACCATGATTGCTTCTCCGGCGTTCAGATGTTCTTCAACCCGGGCGCGTAACCAGATGCATTGCGCCAGTTGTTTGCGGCGGTTTTCAATCGAAATCTTGGTGGCTTCGTCCTTGTTGCGCGCGCCGTGGGGAGCTTTGGATTTCGCATGCACGCCGATCATACGAAAGCGCCTGCCGGTGGCGCTGGTTGCGGCCAGTTCCAGCGGCGGCTTGGACCAGATGACCTTGTCAGGCAACGCGTCGATATCAAGATCAAGCCGGAAGGTCGCATCAAAGCGCGGGCTGCCCTCCCCACCCGCGTTGGGCTGGCCTTGCGGGTCATGCGCAAGCGTCAGCTTGGCGGGATCATACAACATGGAGATTTCCTGCTGCGTATCATTCTGGAACCCGGATATCGCCGCGGATGTGCGCAACCCGTAGTGCCGAGCGAAATTTTCAAGCGCAGTCACCGAATCCCTCGGCGGATTGCTGTCCGGTGCTTCGATGATCATGATTGCGTCGGCATCCAGAGCCGTCAGAACGATGGCGATTGCCTCAAGCTGTTCGCGGCGTTTCACATTGTAACGTGATGACCATTCCAGATCAGGCACAGGACGGTTTTCATCGTCAAACAGCGTATTGAACCATTCAACATTATAGGTTGCGATCCGCATCAGGCGGGTTCCGGCTCTCGGTGGGAATTGCTGATTTCCTCCCAGGCGGCGTTTATGGCGATCAGCCGGGACTCGGCGATTTTTACCGCTTCTTCGGGCAGGCCGCGGGCGATGACGCGATCCGGGTGCAGTTCGCGGACAAGAAACCGCCAGCGGGCACGAATGTCCGCGATTGCCATCGTCGCCTGCACGCCCAGTACCTCATAAGGGTCGGGCGCGGCGTCCGGCACGAAGCGGGTGCGCAGGCTTTTGAACTGCGCCTCCCCCATGCCAAAGATGTCGGCGACCTGATGCAAAAAATCATCTTCCTTCGGGTGGTATTCACCATCCGCCATCGCAATGTGAAACAGGCCTTCCATCAGGAAGCACAGGGTTTCATCGCCTTCGCCGAACATCCTGGCGATGCGGCTGGCGTAGACATCAAAACCCGCAACATCCTGACGCGCGAGATTGAACAGCCGCGCGGCTTTGTCTTCATCCTCCGGCGGGATCGAAAAAACTTCGCGGAAGGCGGTGACCTCATCCCGCGTTACCCGGCCATCGGCCTTGGCCATTTTTGCCCCAAGCGCAATCACCGCGATGGTGAAGGCGACGGTGCGTTCCGGCGGTGTGCGCAGCTTGTCGAAAACCTCTGACAGGCTTTCACCTGCGGCAAGGGCAGCCAGCGCATCGGTTATTCGGGTCCAGATCGACATGAAAAAACCTTATCCGGTTCAGGGGGTAAGTCCCAGATCAAAGATGTTTTTGCAGCAATACAAGGTCCCGCCACTGGCCAAATTTGCGTCCGACCTCTGGCAGGTGCGCAGCTTTGACGTAGCCAAGCCGTTTGTGGAAGGCGATGCCATCCGGATTATCCGCCGAAACCCCGGCAAAGATCAGATGCGCGCCGCCCGATCGGGCGTGATCCTCGACCGCCGCCATCAGGGCCTTGCCCACCCCCCAGCCCATTGCCTCGGGCACAACATAGATCGTATGTTCCATCGTGTGCGCATAGCCCGCGCCGCCGCGAAACTGCCCGTAATAGGCAAACCCCAGGATGCCCTCTGCTTCTGCGACAAGGAATGCGTGGCCACTGGTCTCTTTCTCTGCCAGCATCGTGGCAATATCGCTATTGGATTTTTCGACATGATTGAAGGTTGCGAGGCTGTCGCGGATCGCCGGGTTCCAGATCGCAAGGATGGCCGGAATATCCCGAACTTCCGCCGTGCGGACTCGCATCAGATCACCCGTTCGCCCTGCGGCGTATCAAATTGAGCGTGCAGCCCCGGTTCCCCGACGCGATAGGATACCCGATTATCACTGAACACGCTGCCAAGCGTGGCCGCCAGCGCCTTCGCCTCGGGGTGGGAAACCTCCAGCCCCGTCAGACGGCACCCGGAGTCCGGAAGGCGGTGCGCCGGATGGGCGCTGCCCTCCCATTGGATCAGCGCAGGGCAACAGTTGTCATAGGGCAGTATACCCGTCGTCGGCACCGCCATCTGCCAGCGCAAATCCCCCCGGCTGAGCGCCTGCGGCACCCCCACCCCTGCGGGCACCTGTGCAAGGGTCGACGCCATGTCATCGCACCGCACAATCCAGTTGGTCAGCCTCGGCCCACCCTGGAAACGATCCAGATCGAACCATCGCGGATGTTCGGGGGCCGGCGCATCGGGGTTGATTGCGATGACCTCCAGATAAAGCCCATCCGCCAGCCCCAGCAGCCGATTATGCGTGCCCATCAGAGGATGTTCACCACCCTGCGCCATCTGCACGCCAAGCGTTTCTTCAAGCCAGGCGACCCCGTCTTCCAGACGTTCCGTGGCAATGGCAATATGATCAAGTTCCAACATAAGCTGAACAGACGCAAAACGGGCGGGAAGGTCAATGCCCCCCGCCCGTTTGACAGTGTTTTGATCCGAAGATCAGAAGGTTTCGATGATCAACTGCGCGTTACATTGGCTTCCGTCGACGGTGCCAACCCAGACATCGTAAATCCCGTCACCGGCAGGCCGGGTCAGGCGGATTTTCGGGTCGAGGTTGCCATTGTCATCGTCGTCAAAATACCAATTCACACCCGCGGTGTTGATCAACAGTGTTGCGTCGCACTGGCTGACCACGCGAAACTCAAGCTGATATCCGCTTATACCATTGATTGTAATTGAAAAATCAGGCTGTGTGATCATGTAGCCTGGGATTTCCCCACGCCAGTTTTTGGCCCGGATATGGCGGCACCCCGGCATGTAGTTGTTACCACCGGCAACAACATTGATGGCTTGCGGCCGATAAAGCTGATTGCCGGTCACTGTGTAGCGCTCATTTCCCCAGAGCTGATAATCCGGGCAGGCGCTCGCGACTGTTGCGATGGCCCAAAACGCGATGGATACGATTAAAGCTCTCATAAACCCCTCCTTCTAATAGGTTTGAAACCGAATACCCGCGCATAGCCTAGCGCAGGTCTTTGTTTTCAAGAAGGAAAACCTGCGGTTAAATTGTGCGGCCCTTTGACCAGGATGGGGCGAAACAGCGATTACCCCGGATTTGCGGGGATCAGGCGCAGGATTTCAGCCGCGGCTTCGGGGATATTTGTGCCGGGTCCAAAGATCGCTTTCACCCCGTTTTCATAAAGGAAATCATAATCTTGCTGCGGAATGACCCCGCCGCAGATCACAATGATATCTTCCGCCCCGGCGGCTTTCAGCGCCGAGACAAGTTTCGGCGCAAGCGTCTTGTGCCCTGCCGCTTGCGAACTGATGCCGACGATGTGCACATCGTTATCGACCGCATCTTGCGCCGCCTCTTCGGGTGTCTGGAACAGCGGGCCGACATCGACGTCGAACCCTATATCGGCAAAAGCCGTGGCGATGACCTTCGCTCCGCGATCATGCCCGTCCTGCCCCATTTTGACGACCAGCATCCGGGGACGACGCCCTTCAGCTTCGGCGAATTCCTCAACCGCCTTCTGGATCGCTGCGAACCCCGCATCGCCTTCATAGGCGGCGCCATATACCCCTGCCAATGTCTTTACCTCCGCCCTGTGGCGCCCGAACGCCTGTTCCATTGCATCGCTGATTTCGCCCACCGTTGCACGGGCGCGCGCGGCCTCTACCGCTGCGGCGAGCAGGTTACCGTCGCCTTCGGCAGCCTCGCGCAGCGCCGCAAGCGCCGCCTCACAAGCCGTTGCATCCCGGCTGTTGCGAATGTCATTGAGCCGCTTGACCTGCGCCTCACGCACCGCGACATTATCCACATCGAGAATGTAGATTTCATCTTGCTTTTCAAGGCGATACTTATTGACACCAACGACGACCTCTTCGCCGCGATCAATCATCGCCTGCCGTTTGGCGGCGCTTTCCTCGATCCTGAGTTTCGGCATGCCGGACATCACGGCCTTGGTCATGCCGCCCATCTCCTCCACCTCTTCCATCAGTGCCCAGGCCATATCGGCGAGTTCGGAGGTCAGGCTTTCCACGTAGTATGACCCGGCCAGCGGATCGACGACATTGGTGATGCC
>CAYTUW010000043.1:0-16181 GCA_964441435.1 uncultured Rhodobacterales bacterium | reverse complement strand
TAGGCTGACTTATCAGCGTGCGCTGCCGAAGAAAAATTTGGTGACGGCGGGTAAAGCGAGGAAGCCGGAATAGTAGACACGCGTATAGATCCTTTTTGAGATGGCCCAGTAGACCTAGAGGTCGTTCAGTATGCCTTCGGCATTGATTATGGATTGGGCGATTTCCAGAGTGGTGGTTCTTTTGGCCATGGCCTGTTTGCGTATGATGGCGTAGGCTTCGCTATCGTGAATGCCACGGTGTCGCATCAGGATAAACTTGGCGTCATTCACCTTTTGCACATTTGCGACCCGTGTTTTCAGCTTTTCCAGTTCCTTGTCGAACCGTCGCCGATCCGCCCAGTAGCGCCGCGCCATGAGAATTGAACTCATCACTCCGGCTGCTCTGACCGGTTTTGCAATGACGGCATGGGCACCTATTTCAAACAGACCTTCCAGCACCGATGGATTTTCATACCCGACGATGGCAATGATTGCCGGGCTGGCCTCTTTCGATTTGTTTAGAAGAGGTTTGATTTCCCGTGGGCTGGTTTCTGTTACATCAACGAACAAAACATCAATGTTTTCCGGCAATGCAGAAGGGATGGGCCATATGGCTTCGAAATTGCAGCCGATCCGGTGAACTTGGCGCAGGAGCTCCTCCGCAGTCTTATCCCTTGGATGCATGACGGCAACATTCAGGTCCCGGACATTGTTTATGGCATTGTTCATCGGGTGCTCAGGTTCCTGAAATCTTTTGCGTGCGCAGGCTCCAGTCGTCAATTTCCGGATAAACAAGATATGGATCAGGCTTTATCATATGCCGAACTTTGTTCTTGATGCGGAACTGACCATCGTCGTCGACAATGGCAATGCGTGACTGAAGGTAGGTATGATTGTTGTCCGGGTCGATTTTAATTTCGCCCTGTGGAGCCTGAAAAGACATTCCAAGTAATGCATCGCGCAGCAGGTCAACATCCAGTTCATTACACTCTGCAAGGGCACGGGCAAACATATGCATTTGGCTATAGGCTGCTTCGGCGCAGCTTGTGACGCTTATGGTCGTGCCGAATTTTGCCTTATAGCTTTCCAGGAATTTCTGATTGGCCGGTGATTTGATCGAATGAAAGTAGGGAGCCGCCGTGATATGGCCGACCGAAGCCTCTTTGCCGATTTCGGCGATTTCGGCTTCATTGGTGGTCAGGCTGGCAATCGGGCATTCCTGGCCGTTGCCGCCGGCCAGATGGTAGGCCTTATAGAAGTTGATACACCCCTGTCCCACTACCGTTGAAAATATCGCATCCGGTTTCTGTTTCTGAATGTCGGTGACTATGGGTTTGAACCGCGAAATCCCGGCTGTCAGCGGCACATATTTTTCGCCGATAACCTCGCCACCGCCCTGTCGGATGGCGTTTCGCATGACACGGTTTGATTCACGCGGGTAGATGTAATCCGAGCCGACAAAGTAGATGCGCTTACCATAGGTTTCCAGCAGGTAGTTGGCCAGAGGAACACTGTTCTGGTTCGGCGTTGCGCCGCCATAAAGTACGTTTGGCGAATATTCGAAACCTTCGTAGAGCGTGGGATAGAAAAACAGCGCGTTCCTGCGTTCCACCACCGGAAGAACTTCTTTCCGGGAAGATGACATGTAGCAGCCGAAGATCACGTTTATCTTGTCCTCGACAATCAGCTTGTGGGCAAGTTCTCCATATCGTCTGTCGGTGGATTCGGGATCATAGCTGACAGGGTCCAGCAACTTCCCGTTTACACCGCCCTGCGCGTTTATTTCCTCGATCGCCAACAAAGCCCCGTTCAGCTGGGATTTTTCGATGATCGACGTAACCCCCGTTCGGGAAAAGAGGATACCCACGCGCCATGTGTTTCTTTTTGTCACTGGTTTTACCTTACTATGGCATTTCAAAAGCTATGTCAGAACCATTCATACGGGCAACGATATGACATGTTCCCGATTGATCCCCCCATGAATCCCCATTTGAAAGTAGATAGTCTGCGAAGGGAAACTCAAGGTGTTTTCTAAGTGTTCGCCTTATGTCACGGGCCCCGAAGCGTTCATCGTAGCCCTGTTTCGAAAGGAACCCAATCACTTCTGCAGAGAGTTCCAGGAAACAGTTATGTTTTCGCAATCTGAGGTTCAGTTTTGTAATTTCGGTTTCGAGAATTCCAGGCACCTGGCTGATGTCAATCCAGTTGAAATTTTCAATATGGTCAATCCGGTTCACAAATTCCGGTGGGAACCGCGCCAGAAGGACATCCATCATGACATCCCGCGCCCTGTTTTCGGACCGGCCGTTCCTGCGACCCGGCAGGCGAAACCGTTTGCCACGGATTTCATCGAGTTCCTTGGCACCGAGGTTGCTTGTCATGAAGATGATCGCATTGCGGAACGAAAACGTTCGCTCCCCAGAGGCGACAGTCAGAACGCCGTTATCGAAGACGTTTAGCAACGCCATGATCACTTCGTTGCTGGCTTTTTCCAGTTCATCAAACAGTACGATACCGGGCAGATTGCGTGTGCCTTCGATTTTGTCCTGATCGAGGATCGTTGTTCCTTCTTTGGAACCGACATAGCCTGGTGGCGCGCCGGTCAGGGCGGCGGAATAGTGTTCTTGGGCAAGGGTATTCATGTCTATCCGGCAAACGGCATCGGCGTCCCCGTAAAGCGCGCGGGCAAGCAGGCGGACGGTTTCCGTTTTGCCAACACCCGTTGGCCCGGTAAACAGAATTGAGGCGAGTGGTTTGCGAGGATCGCCAATATCAGCGCAGATCGTTCTGAGATACTGCATCACCGATTTGATGGCGTGGTCCTGCCCGACAATGTTCTGGTTTAACTCACGCTCGATCCCGTCAAGGTCGAAATTGAAACGAGAATTTGCCAATCCGGCGCGTCTGGCTGCGGAGGTGGCGGGAGCCCCCGGCGAGAGGTTTTCATCAGCGAGCGCGCGCCGGGCACGTTCCTCTCGTTGGGTACTTTGTATTCGGTCTGTCAGAAACGGCATTCAAAATCCTGCGCTATGTGACCGCGGCGGGGGGAGAGAGCCCGCCGCGGTGCTGTTGTGTCAGCCGGCTTCCTTTTCTTCCGCGGCTGTTGGTAGGTTGCCCACGGGGCATTGTGCAACACCGACGGTTGAACGTGTGATTTTTTCAACCTCTTCGCGTGTGGCCTCCGCGTCATTCACCCAGTTGCGGTAGAATTCGAACGGACAGTCGGCGACGCCCTTGTCCCCATCGCCAGATGCATGAACACCGGTGTAGCCACGATGCAGCAGCTTAAAGAGGTGGTTTTGCGACTGGTCATTTGCCCGCGCGTCACGGATTTCCGGGATAGAGAGCTGACCGTATTGAATGCCCATTTCTTCTTCGCCGCATTCCCCCAGTGTCCGACCATCAAACCCGATGATCGCAGAGTGGCCGAAGTAGCTGTAGACCCCATCGAACCCAGCGGCATTGGCAACGGCCACATAGGAATTGTTGGCCCAGGCCATGGCTTTGGCCATGATGACCTGCTGGTCCTTGGCCGGATACATGTAACCCTGACAACGGACAATCAACTCAGCGCCTTTCATCGCGCAATCACGCCAGATTTCGGGATAGTTTCCATCGTCACAGATGATGAGGCTGATCTTAAGCCCTTTGGGGCCCTCGGCGACAAAGGTCTCCCCGCCTGGGCACCATCCTTCGATCGGACACCAAGGAAGAATCTTGCGATACTTCTGGACGATCTCCCCCTTGTTGTTCATCAGGATCAGCGTGTTGTAGGGGTTCTTTTTCGGGTGTTCTTCGTGGCGCTCGCCGGTGATGGAAAACACGCCCCAGGTGTTTGCCTTCCGGCAGGCACGCGCAAAGATTTCGGTCTCGTCACCCGGAATGGAGGCGGCCGTTTCCATCATCTCGTCAGGGTCATACATGATGCCCTGGGTGCTGTATTCAGGAAAGATCACCAGATCCATCCCGGGCAGACCCTGTTTCATGCCGACGATCATGTCGCCAATCTTCTCGGCGTTTTCCAACACCTCAGCCTTTGTGTGCAACCGTGGCATCTTGTAGTTTACAACGGCCACACCAACGGTGTTGTCGCTGCTTGAAATATCACCATGTCTCATGTCAGGTTCCTTTCCTCCTGTTGGTGTTTTTCTGTGGTTGAAATCATGGGTCGCTAGAAGGTGAGATGCTTCTCAACGACGTCGTCTGTGAGGTCTTCCTTGCTACCGGTCAGCGCGATCCGTCCCTTGTCCATCACGATGAAGCGGTCTGAAGCCGATCGGGCAAATGGGATGTTCTGTTCAACAAGGATGATGCTGATGCCGCGGTCACGGTTCAGGTGGACGATGGCATCCTCAATCTGCTTCACGACATTGGGCTGAATACCTTCGGTTGGTTCATCAAGAATCAGAATCTCTGGATCCATGGCGAGCGCGCGGGCGATCGCCAGCTGTTGTTGCTGACCACCGGAGAGGTCACCGCCGCGCCGATTCAGAAACTCCTTCAGTATAGGGAACAGATCGAACAGATATTCGGGGATATCTCTCTTTCCGTCCGGGCGTGCATAGGTGCCCATCACGATGTTTTCCCGAACCGTAAAACGGGGAATGATTTCACGTCCCTGAGGGATATAGCCGATCCCGCGGCGGGCGCGTTCATATGGTTTCCGGCCAATCAGTTCCGTTCCATTGAACAGCAGGCCACCGGTCGCTTTGTCCGTCAGCCCCATGATGGTTTTCAGAAGGGTTGTCTTGCCCACCCCGTTGCGACCCAGGATCGACAGAAATTCCCCCTCGGCCATCTTGAAAGACAGGTCCTGAATGACCGGGCTTTTGCCATAGAAGGAATAGAGGTTTGCGGCTTGAAGGATGCTCATGTCTCAGTGCCCCAGATAAGCGGATTTGACGTCTTCATTGTTTTCGATTTCGGCGATGGACCCTTCGGCAAGTTTCTTGCCCTGGGCCATGACCGTGATCCGGTCCGCTACCTGGCGGACAAAGGACATGTCATGTTCCACGACGATCAGCGCATGGGCTTTTCGCAGGGTTGCAAAAATCCTGGCGGTCTTGTCGGTTTCCTGGATGGTCATGCCCGCTGTGGGTTCATCCATCAGGATCAGCTTGCTGTCCTGCGCGATGAGCATGGCAATCTCAAGCCACTGTGTTTCACCGTGTGACAGGTTGCCAGCCAGTTCGTCGCGCTTTGGTCCAAGTTCCACAAGGTCGAGAATGCGTTCGACATTGGCATTCCTGCGGCTACCGAAGTCGGCCAGCGTCTGAAGCAGACCGCAGCGTTTCGAACGGGCAACGGCCAGGTTTTCATCGACCGTCAAATCCTTAAAGACCGAAGGCACCTGGAATTTCCGACCGATACCGCGGCGCGCGCGCTTGTAGTCGAGCATGTCGGAAATTTCATGCCCTTCGAACCGGATGGAGCCGCTCGTGCGTTTGGTTTTTCCGCAGATCAGATCAAGTGTCGTGGACTTACCTGCACCATTCGGGCCGAGAAGGCAGAGGATTTCGCCCTTTGTGACCGACAGATCAAGGCCATCAACAGCTCTGAGACCACCAAATTCCACGTGTAGATCAGTAACTTCCAGCAATGCCATCAGCCTGCTCCTTCAACGGTCTTGGGGGTTGTGTGGTTAGCGTGCTCAGGGGTGGGCGTGTCGGTTTTTGCCTCGGAACGCATCACCAAACGTGCGGCTGCACTTACCACCCCGTGCAGGCCGCGCGGCATGAACAGGACAACAAGAACGAAAGTAGCGCCCAGAATCATGTGCCAACCTTCGACAAAGACGTCCGAAAGGCGCCCTTCGAGAAGGTTGACAATAATCGCGCCAATCGCGGCGGCGATCACGGATTCACGGCCGCCAACAGCACACCAGATGACAATCGCCAGGCTGAATGAAACGCTCATATAAGTCGGGGAAGCAAATTCCAGCACCAGCGTGTAAAGCATGCCGGCCCATCCGGCGAGTGCTGCGGAAATGCAGAACACCATCGTTTCATAGGCGGCGACATTGTAGCCGAAAAAGCGTGTGCGCCCGGCATCTTCGCGGATGGCGCGCAGGATCAGGCCGAATTTGCTGTGGACCAGGTAGACCCCGATCAGCAATGCGGCAATCAGGCAGCCCGCGATAAGGTAGTAGAACTGGGTGCTGTATGTATCTACCGTCCAGCCAAACAGGGTGAGCGGTGCAAGCCCGGTCAGCCCGTTCTGCCCGCCGGTGTAGCCTTGTTGCTCAATCACCAGCAGTTGAAACGCCACAAGGAATGCAAGTGTGATAACTGCGACAAACACACCGGAAATTCGTGCCCGGAACATGAAAACCGCAATCATACCGCCGACAAATGCCGGGACCAGAAAACCGGCGATCAGAGTGAAAGTGAGCGAATGGAAGGGCACCCAGAGCCAGGGAAGGCTTTCGACGTTGTTCCATCCCATGAAGTCGGGTAGCCCGGAACTGGCCTTCAGCTTCAGGTGCATTGCCATGATGTAGGAGCCGATGCCGAAGGTGGCCGCCTGTCCGAGGTTCAACAACCCTGCGGTGCCCCACGACAGAGCCAGCGCCATCGAGACAATGCCCAGGCTCAGATAGCGGGAATAGGTGTTAAGTTCGTAGCCGTCAAACCCAAGGAAGGTTGGAACGCCAAAGATGATAATGCCAGCGAACAGCAAAAGCGTTACAAGGTCGTATTTTAGTTTCTTGGTCATGTCCGTTGCTCAGCTTCTGGTGTTTTCAGGGAAGAGACCGCGTGGACGCAGGCGGATCAGCAGGATGACGCAAGCAAGTACTGCGATGCGGCCAAGCGTGTCGTTGATTACGATCGAAAGCAGCGCTGTCACTTCGCCCATCATGATTGCTGCTGTGGCGGCGCCCAGAAGGCTGCCCAGCCCGCCGATAATCACGACAAGGAAAGCATCAACCACAAGGCTCGTTCCCATCGTGGGAATGGTGCTGAACAATGGGGTGATCAATGCACCGGCAATGCCGGCCAACCCGGCACCGTAGGCAAAGGTCAGCGAATAGATGCGGCTTGATTCAATGCCGTAGCATTCAGAGATGTTCCTGTTCTGGATCGTTGCGCGCAGTTTGGTTCCGAATTCGGTTCGCGTCATCAACGCCCAGGTTGCCCCAAGCACGGCAATGGAAAAGAAGATCACGAAGATGCGGTAGTTTGACATCACCACATTGCCGATTTCGATATTGCCGGTCAGGAATTTCGGCCCCTGAACAAAGCGCGATTCCGGGCCGATGACGATCCGCACCAGCTGTTGAAGCATGATACCGATGCCCCAGGTTGCAAGAATGGTATCAAGTGGCCTGTGGTACAGGCGCTGCACGATTACCTTTTCGATAATCCACCCGATGGCGGCGACCAGCAGAAAAACAAATGGCAATGCGGTGAGTATGCCAAAGCCAAGGAAATTCTGCAGGGCCCAGGTTGTATACGCGCCGAGCATGACAAACTCACCATGAGCGAGATTGATAACTCCCATCGAGCCGTAAATAATCGCCAGCCCGAGTGCGATTATCAACAGAATCGAGGCCATACTCAGCCCTGAGAACAACTGGTTGAAAAGGACATCCATGTTTTTTCCTATCCGTGTGAACCGTAACTGCTGCGGATCGGCAGTTCCCGGCGCAGGGCACCGGGAACCTTGATTTAGCCTTCGACCAGCCCAGCACCCGTACAGCTTTGCCCGTCGTAGGCAGCATAGGGTTTGGGGGCGACGCGCTCCTGCGATTCCAGGATGACCTTGGCCTGTCCGTCGGCTTGCCACTGGGCAACCTTGGGCCACAAATGCGTGTGAAGGTTTTCGTCAACTAGGACGTTGCCCTGCGGTGCGGCCAGTTCAATCCCGGCTGCGGCATCACGGATGGTTTCCGCAGTGACGTTCTCAGGATCCAGCTTTTCCAGCGCTGCCTTGAACTGATAGACTTGGAAATAGGCTGCTTCGCTGACGAAGTGCGTAACCTGATCGCCGCCATAGCGGCTCTTGTATGCCTCGACGAAGCGTTCGTTCTCCGGTGTGCTATGTCCCATGAAATAAGGCGCAGAGGAGAAATGCCCGGCTGCTGCTTCGCCACCGATTGCCTTAACTTCAACCTCAGAACGTGTCAGGCTGATCACTGGCATTTCTTCGGGGTTTAGCTCTGCTGCGTGATATTGCCTTGCAAAAGCGACATCAGAGTCACCAACCACCGTGGCGAAAATCACATCCGGTTTTTCGGTGCGGATACGGTTGATGACCGAGCTGAAATCAGAATGGCCAAGCGGCACGTACTCTTCGTGCACAACTTCCCCGCCGTGCTGGGCCAGCAGCGATTTGCAGTAGTTGTTCTCTTCCTTCGGATAGACATAGTTGTTGCCAATCAGATAGAAACGCGGCCCAAAATTTTCGATAGCCCATGCAATCACATTGTCCTGCTGCTGGTTGGGTACCGCGCCGCCGTACATGATGTTGCGGGAACATTCGCGCCCTTCATAAAGGGTCGGATACCAGTAGAGGTTGTTGCGTTGCTCAACCACTGGCAGGACAGCCTGGCGGCTTGCTGAGGTGTAGGAGCCAAACACGCTGATACATTTGTCGCGGATCATGAGGCGTCGCGCCCGATCGGCGTAGGTTGCCGGATCTGATGCCGGGTCTTCGATGATCGGGCGAAGCATGCGCCCGTGAATCCCGCCGGTGGCGTTGATTTCTTCGATCGCCAACAGTGCCGCATCGTGCAGGGTATGCTCGACAACCGCCACGGCGCCTGTCAGTGAAAACAGCAATCCGACTGGTATGTCATCGCCCAACGCATGTGCCGGCCGGCTACCCAGCAGCAATGCGGGTGCAGATAGCCCACCGGCGGCACCGGTTACACCAAGTGCGCCGGAGCGGCTTAAAAAATCCCGTCTTTTCATTTCGTTCCTCCCTTTCGTCCGAATGACGGACCACAAAACAAAAAGGCCCCTCAGGAACCAGGAGTCTGGTTTCCTAAGGGGCCTTTTTGCCCAAATTTTGAGCTCGAAGTTGAACTCGCGCTAATATGGTTTCACGCAATGACTAAAAAAAGCAAGAAAATTTTGCTGTGTGATTTCAGAGTGTTGGGAGAGTACCGGAAGAATGCAGATTGTCGGAAATATATCGGCCTCCGAGTCGCCCCGTGGCTGTTTGTTTCTCAAGCTGCCGACCCGAGGCAGGATAGCAGCCCGACTGGGCCTGAATTTGTCGTGGGAAGGTATCTTGACGTTGTAGCCGTCTTTCGGCAATATCCCTTACTAAGGAAGCTATTCCATAATAAGGGAGGACGGAAAATGAAACATTTCACTTCGCCGGGCAAATACGCCCTGGTGGCCCTGCTGGCGAGCGCGGGCCTGACGGCACCGGCTTTTGCGCAGTCGGCGCTGGATATCGCAATCGTCGGGGAGGCAGACACCTTTGATCCGATGGTTTCGACCAAGGACGTGGTGAGCATTGTCACACAGCACTTTGTCGAAACACTTTATACCTTTGATGAAAACTGGTCAGTTGCACCGTTGCTTGCCACGGCGCTGCCGGAGATTAGCGAAGATGGGAAAACATACCGCATCGGCATCCGAGAAGGCATCACCTTCCACGACGGTTCGACTATGGATTCTGCCGATGTAGTGGCATCACTGAACCGCTGGCTCGAAGTGGCGAGCCGGGGCAAGGGCGTTGCCGACAAGATCGCAGGGGTCGAGGCAAGCAGCCCATATGAAGTAACGATTCACATGAATGAGCCTTACTCGCCGCTTGTTTCGCTTCTGGCCTTTTCCAATTCCGCCGCGGTGGTTTACCCCGAGGAAATCATTGGCGAGACGATTGCTGAAGTTATTGGTACCGGGCCTTATCAGATCGCGGAGCACGTGCCGGATCAATACCTGCAACTGACGCGGTTTGATGGCTATGTGTCACGCAGCGAACCAGCAAGCGGTGCATCGGGGGAACGTCGACAGATTGCCGATGAGATCCGTTTCATCCCGGTGCCCGATGCTAATACCCGCGTTGAAGGTCTGCTTTCAGGGCAGTTCGATTTTGCCGATGGTCTGGCGGCGGAAAGCTATGCCCGGATCGAGGCAAGCGATGTTGCGGATCCGCTGCTACTGCGCCCGTTTGGCTGGCCGATTTTTGCGATCAACCACAAGGACGGACTGCTGACCGACCTGAATACTCGGCAGGCTCTTCAGGCAGCGCTTCCCATCGACGACATGCTTTTCGCTGCCTTTGGTGATGACAACTTCTTTGTGGTTGACGGGCCGCTCTATCCAGAAGGCTGGGCATGGCGCAGTGACGCCGGGGCGGAGCACTACAATCAGAACGATCCGGCCAAGGCGGGTGAGCTTCTGGCCGCTGCTGGCTATGATGGCACGCCGCTTCGTATATTGACCTCGCGTCAGTATGAGTTCCATTTCAAGATGGCCGAAGTTGCCAAACAGGCGCTGGAACAGGCCGGGTTTGCTGTCCAGATGGATGTTGTGGACTGGGCGACCCTGGGCCAGCGGCGTAATGATCCAGCCTTGTGGGACATCTATATTACCCATTCGCCGTTTCTGCCGGAACCAGCGCTGACCAGTATGTATTCTTCGACGTCGCGGCTTGGTTGGACGCATCCGCACAAGGATGAGCTTCTCGCACAGTTTACCACGGAAACCGATGCGGCGAAGCGCCAGGAACTCTTTGCGGAGTTGCAACGCATTGTGTTTGAAGATGTCGGTTTCATCAAGATTGGCGGCTTTAATGCGCTGATGGGGCATCGTCAGGGCCTGACCGGTGTGACCGCGACACCTTGGCCGTTCTTCTGGAACGCAGAAGTGAACTGATCAACACCATGAGGGCCGCTGTCTGAGGTGGCCCTCATCCGTGAAACGGCATGGTAGAATGAAACCCTGATGGCCCGTTACATCCTGAAACGCATCCTTGGTATGATGGTGGTGATCTTCCTTGTGTTGACCATCGCCTTTGTGATCGTGCGATTGGCGCCGGGCGATCCTGCTGCGCTTATGCTGGGGCCGGAGGCGACCGCAGAGGATGCGGCGGAACTGCGCAGCAGGCTCGGGCTCGACAGCCCGATGCTGGTGCAATACCTGACCTTTGTCGCAAATGCGGCACGGGGTGATCTGGGAACCTCTATCTTCTTCAACCAGCCGGTTACCGAGGTTCTGGCAGGACGGGCTGAGCCGACGATATTTCTGGCGCTGTTTTCATTGCTGATCGCACTTGTGATTGCCACACCGATTGGCATCTACGCCGCCTATAAGCGGGGATCGGTTCTCGATCAGGGAGCGATTTCAACCGCGATGCTTGCTGCCTCTATCCCGAGCTTCTGGACCGGTCTGATGTTTCAGCGCTACCTGGCGACGGATCTGGGCTGGTTTCCAGCGTCCGGTTATGGGGGGCCGGATGCCGGGTTTATTGAACGCATGGGGTATCTTATCCTGCCATCCATCGTGCTGGGGATTGTGAATTCTGCGCTGATCCTGCGCTTCACGCGTGCGTCCATGCTTGATATCCTCGGTGAGGATTACATCCGCACCGCGCGGTCCAAAGGGATGGGGGAGCGGCGGGTGATCCTTCGTCATGCTCTGAAAAACGCAGCCATCCCCATCATTACGGTCATTGGGCTGACATTTGCGCTTCTGGTTTCCGGTGCGGTGGTCACGGAACGTGTGTTCAACATTCCTGGAATGGGGAACCTGGTTGTCAGTGCGGTGTTGCGGCGCGACTACCCGGTCATACAGGGAACGCTGATCGTCGTTGCGACACTTTATGTGTTGATCAACCTGCTCACCGATCTGCTTTACCTGGCCGTCGATAAACGCGTCAAATACTGAGGGTTTCATGGCATCCGGCACATTAACAGATGAACCGAAGTTCCTTGAAATGCTGTTTGCACGGCGCATGGTTCTTGTGGCACTGATCGTGTTTCTGACCATCGGCCTGCTATGTTTCCTGGCTACGGTGATTGCGCCCGCCGATCCGGCAAAGATGTCGGTGCGGGCGCGGCTGACGCCACCGGGAAGCGCTTTTTGGATGGGCGCGGATGCGTTTGGCCGGGATGTCCTGTCGCGGCTGCTATATGCGGGCCGGGTGTCGCTAAGCATTGGCCTTGGCGTGGCAATCGTGTCGGCCGTGATTGGCATTACCATCGGGTTGTTTGCTGGGTTCTTTCGGCGTTTGGATGCCCCGTTGTCGCGCTTGGTCGATGCGATGATGGCCTTTCCGGACATCCTGCTGGCAATAGCGCTGGTTTCAATTCTCGGTGGGTCGCTGGTGAATGTGATGATTGCGCTGTCGATTGTCTATGCACCCCGGATCGCGCGCATTGTCAGGGCCTCAACTCTGGTCATCCGTGAATTGCCCTATGTCGAAGCTGCGCGCGCACTTGGTACATCGACGGCCAGAATCATGGTTACACATGTTTTGCGCAATATCCTGTCGCCGATTATTGTGCAGGCCACGTTTATCTTTGCCTACGCCATGTTGGCCGAGGCCGGGTTGTCGTTTCTGGGTGTCGGCGTCGACCCGGAAACTCCAACCTGGGGCACCATGATTAATGAGGGCCGGCAGTTCATTGATCAGGCGGCCTTCCTGATTGTTTTTCCGGGGCTAGCGATATCGCTATCTGTTCTGGCGCTTCAACTTATCGGCGATGGGTTGCGCGATGCGCTCGACCCACGCCTTGCAAGGGATTTGTAAATGGCATTGACCCTTAGGAATTTTCGGTTGGCGGGTTTTGATCACGCTGTGGACGCCATCCACATCGATGACGACGGAAAGATTGCCGAAGCAGCCACGGCAGAGGCGCGTCAGATTGATTGCAACGGCAGCTACCTGTCCCCCGGCTGGTGTGACCTGCATGTCCACGTCTGGCACGGCGGCACGGATTTTTCGATACGGGCCAGCCAGGCCGGACGGAAAACCGGTGTCACGGCGATGGCGGATGCCGGATCGGCCGGAGAGGCAAGTTTCCACGGGCTGCGCGAATATGTGATTGATTCACACGCGGAAACGATCAGGGCATTTTTGAATATCGGGTCGATTGGTCTTGTTGCCTGCAATCGTGTGCCGGAACTGGCCGACTGGCGCTCCATCGACATTGACCGCACCCTTGCGGTGGTAGAGGCCAACCGCGATGTCATCTGCGGTATCAAGGTGCGCGCCAGTGGCGTTATCGTTGGGTCCTGGGGCATTACACCAGCCAAAATCGCCAAACGCGTTGCCGAAATCACTGAACTGCCGTTGATGGTCCATGTCGGGGAGCCACCCCCCCTGATTGATGAGGTCTTTGACCTATTGACCGAAGGTGACATTGTCACCCATTGTTTTAACGGCAAAAAGGCGGGTTCCATCCGCGATACCAAAGCTCTTTTTGCGCAGGCGCAGGCCTTGGAAAAATCTGGTGTCCGCATGGATATCGGTCATGGTGTCGCTTCGTTTAACTTTGAAACGGCGCGCGCCTCGGTCGCGGATGGTATGATCCCATATTCGATCTCGACGGATCTTCATCTCAATAATATCAATGGGCCGGTCCACGATCTTTCGACAACCATGTCAAAACTTCTGGCAGTGGGGGTCCCGTTTGAGGAATGTATCGCTGCGGTGACCGAAAGACCGAGGGCGATCCTCGGATTGGGAGCACGTCAGGGTATTTCGCCGGGCGAGAAGGCGGATTTCACCCTGTTTGATCTTGCTCAGGGGGAGGTTGTTACTGAAGACAGCCAGGGCAATCGCCTGACCCTCGATCGCATATTCGAACCGCGCATGACCATCTTGGGAACAAGTGTGGAGCCGGCCGCCAGGAGGGACACATGAGCGACGCTGTGCTCGATGTCCAGGAATTGCGTGTCGCCTTTCGGTCAAAACAAAGAAGCGTCACAGCGCTGCGCGATGTCAGCTTTACCCTGCGTGCGGGCAAGACCCTTGCATTGGTCGGGGAGTCTGGATCGGGAAAATCGGTGACGTCTCTGGCGATAATGGGGTTGCTGCCCCGCAACGGTTCGGTCACGGCGGGGCGTATCGATTATTGCGGTCGGGACGGGGCTAAACAGGATCTTGTGGTGGCTTCCGAACAACGAATGCGCCGTTTGCGCGGTGCTGAGATAGCGATGATCTTTCAGGAACCGATGTCGTCGCTGAATCCGCTGTTCACCATTGGTGATCAGATTGGCGAAATGCTGCTGTTGCATGATCCCGGAAACGCCCAGTCACGTCGCCAACGTGTGCTTGATATGCTTGAGCTGGTCGAGATACCCGCCGCTGCGGAACGCATGAACAACTACCCACATGAACTTTCCGGTGGCATGCGTCAGCGGGTGATGATCGCGCTGGCTATGGTTTGCAATCCAACGCTTCTGATCGCGGATGAACCGACGACCGCGCTTGATGTCACCATTCAGGCCCAAATCCTCGACCTGATGCGTCGGCTTCAGCAAGAGTTTGGGATGTCCATCTTATTCATTACGCACGATATGGGTGTTGTTGCGGAAATGGCTGATGATGTGGCTGTGATGTATGCAGGGGCCGCGGTTGAACAATCCGGGGCTGCCACGCTGTTCGCACATCCCAGCCACCCCTACACCAGGGGTTTGCTACGTTCTATCCCAGAGCCGGGCCGCCGGCGGGGTGAACGCCTGGTGCCCATTCCCGGCACCGTCCCGCCGCTTCATGCCATGCCGCCGGGTTGTGCCTTTGCGCCGCGTTGCCCCCTGGCTGAAACAGGGTGTGATGCGCCGGTGCCGCTAACGCAGATCGGGGTCGGGCATCGTGTTGCCTGTTTCCGGCATGAGGAAGCCCGTGCCAATGGTTGAACCCCTGATTCAGATACGGAACCTGTCCAAGCGGTTTGATACCGCGTCCGGGCCGGTACATGCGGTCAACGATGTTAGTTTCGACATTCCCAAAGGGTCGATCACCGGTCTTGTCGGGGAGAGCGGATCAGGCAAGACAACGCTGGGGCGCTGCCTGCTTCGCCTGATTGAGCCAACCCAGGGTCAGACGCTTTTTGATGGCGAAGACGTGAACCAGATGGACGCCGCGCGCATAAGGGCAATACGCCAGCGGATGCAGATCATCTTTCAGGATCCGGTGTCCTCTCTGAACCCGCGGATGCGGGTTGGCGCGATTATTGAGGAAGGGCTTGTCGCTCATCGGATCGGCACCGCGCGCGAACGCCGTGACCGTGTTGCGGCACTGCTGGAAGAGGTCGGCCTGCAGGCAGATCATATGAGCCGCTTCCCGCATGAGTTTTCCGGCGGGCAACGTCAGCGGATCGGCATTGCGCGTGCGTTGGCGCTGGAACCGGAATTCATCGTGGCCGATGAAAGCGTGTCGGCGCTGGATGTTTCGATTCAAGCGCAGGTTTTGAATCTTTTGCTGGAATTGCGCGACAAGCGGAATTTGACCATGCTGTTCATCGCGCATGACCTTTCGGTTGTCGAATACCTCTGCGATCAGACGGTTGTTATGTACCTTGGCAAGGTTGTTGAGGCAGGTCCGTCCAGCGCATTATATGCCCGGCCCTCCCATCCTTATACGCGGGCGTTGCTATCCGCCATCCCGCGCCCTGATCCGGCTTTTTCTGGTCAGCGAACGATCCTGCGCGGCGATATTCCAAGCCCGCTACGCCCGCCGAGCGGTTGCGTGTTTCGCACCCGCTGTGGGCATGCCACCGAAATCTGCGCGGCCGGGATACCTGAACCGGTGTCGGTTGCCCAGAACCACGTAAGTTTTTGCAGCAGAATAGAAGCACTCGATGAACCAGTTTGACAGATCAGATACCCCGAACACAAAACTTTCGACACTTGGCATCGAACTGCCAGCTACCGCGCCGACGCCAATCGGGGCGTTCCGCAACGTGCGCCGGTCGGGGGCTTTGTTGTATGTGTCCGGCCAGGGGCCGGTCACAGCGGATGGAAAGCTGCATCAGGGGAAGGTCGGCGCAGATGTTACCGCAGCGGCGGCACGGGCGCAGTCGCGCCTGGTGGCGAACAATAGTCTGGCGGCGCTGCAGGATCAGTTGGGAAGCCTTGCGCCGGTTGCGGGTCTGGTAAAACTTCTTGGTCTCGTCAACGCCACGCCTGATTTTTCGGAACATCCTTTTGTGATTGATGGTGCTTCCGAATTGTTTGCCGAAGTGTGCGGCGCCGTGGGGGTTCAGGGGCGCTCGTCGGGGGGGGGGGGGGGGGTGCCCA
>CAYTUW010000042.1:1899-16357 GCA_964441435.1 uncultured Rhodobacterales bacterium | reverse complement strand
AAATAGCCACCGGTTTCCTCAAGGATCCGATGGCCGCCAGTGATGATGTCGCGGCCCATGGCACGGGCTTCTTCGACGAAATGCAGGTTCTGATCAAGTTGCCGGGCGGAATTCACAGCACCGGCTGCGGTGTCGGGGTTCAGGGGATCGCCCACGTTCATCGCCTCGGCAACCGCTTTCAGTTTCTTGACAAAATCATCATGGATGCTGCGTTCGACCAATAGCCGCGTGCCCGCCACGCAGACCTGACCGGAATTGCGGAACACACCGAAAGCAGCGGTTTTCACCGCTTCATCAAGATCGGGGGCATCGGCGAAAACGATGTTCGGGGATTTGCCGCCAAGTTCCAGGTAGGTGCGTTTCAGGTTCGATTTCGCCGCATTTTCAATCAGTCGCCGCCCGACAAGGCCTGAGCCGGTGAAAACCATCACGTCAATCTCCATCGACAGCGACATGGCTTCCCCCACCACGGCCCCTTCGCCGGTCACCACATTCAGAACGCCCGGCGGCATGCCAGCCTCCAGCGCCAGTTCTGCCAGGCGCACCAGCGTGAGGGAGGCCGTCTCTGCCGGTTTCAGCACCACGGTATTGCCCGCTGCCAGTGCCGGGCCAAGTTTCCATGCGCCGATCATCAGCGGAAAGTTCCAGGGCACGATCGCGCCGACGACGCCCACCGGCTCCCGGTGTACAAGGCCAAGGTTGCCTGGCCCGGTCGGGGCGATTTCCCCATAGAGCTTATCCGCGGCTTCGGCGTAATAGCGGATCGACCCGGCTGCGCTCAGCGGTTCGGCCTTCAGCGCCATGCCGATTTCCGTGCCATTGTTGCGCACACCCAGCACGGCGAGTTCAAGCGCATTCGCCTCAATCAGATCGGCCCAGCGATACAGGATTTTCTTACGTGCTGCCGGGGGCAGATCAGACCAGCGCCCATCGTCAAAGGCACGTCGCGCCGCAATGATGGCCGCCTCCGCATCCTCTGCTTTGCCACGCGCCATGGTTGTCAGAACCTGACCGTTCAGGGGGGAGATGACATCCATCACCGCCCCATCGGCGGAGGCGCGGCTTTCGCCGTCGATCACATGCAGAAACGGTGGCACCACTGCATGGCGCAGCGCGTCTATGGCTTTTTGGTCGAGCATGTGGTCCCCCATCAGATTGCCCAATAACTTCTGACGCCCTCGCCTGGATTTCGGGAGCGACGTATATGGTTCACTATATGAACCTCTGTATCATTTTATCTTGCCTGCGGCTTTTGCATCTGTCAATATCGCCCCTGCTTACAGTTCACGGAAAACGGAACCGCATTATCCTATGTCTGAAAAGGCGCTCATCCTAGACTTTGGCGGTGTTATATCCCGCACCCTGTTTGAAACCCATGCGTTGAGCGAGGCCGCACTTGGCCTGCCACCCGGCACCCTGACCTGGCAGGGGCCGTTTGACCCGGCGGGGGATTCGCTCTGGCGGTCCATGCAGGCCGATGAGATCAGCGAACGTGACTATTGGCGGCAACGCACCGCCGAGGTGGCCGCGCTTGCCCGCGCCGATTGGTCAGAAATGTCGGATTTCGTCAAAGCTGCACGCGGGGCCAGCCCGGATGAGGTGATCCGGCCGGAGTTCCTTTCGAGTTTTGCCGAAGCTCGTGCTGCCGGGTACAAAACCGCGATCCTGTCCAATGAGCTTGATCTGTTTTACGGGGCGGAGTTTCGCAGCAAGCTGCCTTTCATTGCGGATTTTGATGTGATCGTGGATGCAACCTATACCAAAATTCTGAAACCCGATGCGCGCGCCTATGGTGAAGTGATCGAAAAACTGGGTATTGCACCCGAAGCTGGTGTTTTCGTCGATGATCAGCTGCGCAATATCGAAGGGGCGCGCGCCGTTGGGCTGCAAACCGTGCATTTTGATGTGATGAAACCCGCAGACAGCTACGCAGAAGCCCTGCGACTACTGCGGGACTAAGACAGGAGCCTGCCATGAAAGACGCAAATTTCCTCAAGGAACGCAATGCCAGAGCGATCTGGCACCCGATGGCACATCCTGCCGACAGTATTGCGAATCCGCCTGACATCATTGTCGAAGGTGACGGGGTCACCATTACCGATGTGGACGGGCACAAGACCGTCGATGCGGTGGGGGGGCTGTGGAATGTAAACCTCGGGTTTTCCTGTCAGCCGGTGAAAGATGCGATTGCCGCGCAGCTCGACAAGCTGCCGTACTATTCGATCTTTCGCGGTACATCGAACGATCAGGTGATCGAACTTGGTGAGCGGCTGGCCGAATTTTTTGCCCCCGATGGGCTGAGCCGCGCCTTTTACACCTCCGGTGGTTCGGATTCCGTTGAAATCGCGCTGCGGCTGGCGCGCCAGTATCACAAAATCCGGGGCGAGGGCGGGCGTGTCAAATACCTGTCGCTGAAAAAGGGGTATCACGGCACCCATACGCTGGGCGCTTCGGTCAATGGCAATGCGAATTTCCGTACCCAGTATGAGCCGCTGATGCCGGGCTGCTTTCATATTCCGGCACCATATCCATACCGCAACCCTTTCAACGAAACCGACCCGGAGCGGTTGTCGCAGCTGTGCCTTGCCGCCCTGGAAGATGAGATCAAATTCCAGGGTGCGGAAACCATTGCCGCCTTCATCATGGAGCCGATTCTGGGCGCTGGCGGAGTCCTTCCGCCGCATGAAAGCTTTATGCCGGGGGTGCGCGAAATCTGTGACCGCCATGGTATCCTGCTGATCGCCGATGAGGTTATCACCGCTTTCGGACGCACCGGCGCCTGGTCGGGGTCGCGGCTTTGGGGTGTCCAGCCAGATATGATGACCATGGCGAAGGCGATCACCAATGGCTATTTCCCTTTCGGGGCGGTGATGATCAATGACCGCGTTGCCGAAACCTTTGAAACGGATACCAGCGGCAAAGGCGCGATCGGGTCCGGCTATACCTATTCCGGTCACCCGGTTGGCGCGGCAGCGGCCATTGCCTGTTTGCAGGAAACCGAACGCTTGAACGTCAAGGACAATGCGGCCCTGCGCGGGGCGGAACTGTTCGCCGGGATCAATGCGCTGAAGGAGAAATACGACATCATCGGCGATGTGCGCGGCGGTCACGGGTTGATGATGGCACTGGAACTTGTGTCAGATCGCGCCACCAAAACGCCAGTTGACAAGGCCACAATCAATCGCATCCACCGCACCACCTATGAAAACGGAGCCATGGTGCGTGTCTCCGGGCCGAATGTGATTCTGTCCCCATCGCTGATTGTCAGCGCGGACAATGTGCGGACCATCCTCTCAGCGCTCGACGCGGGTTTCAGCGCGGGCTAAGAGGCAAAGGCGCGCCTGTCAGGCACGCTCGATTGCGATGTTCAGCAGGACCTGCCGCCGTTCCTGTTGCGCGACCTCGATCGCGCGATCAAGTGCGGCGGGAAGGGCATCCCCTTCGGTTACGGTTTCCGTATAGGCGCGACTGGCCTCTGCCGTTTTGGTGAAATCCGGACTTGGCCGCAGCGAGGTTAGCGGCACATCGTTGGTGCGTGCGGTGCGACCGGCCTTGTAAAGCCCCTGTGCCGCGTGGCGCACGGCGCCCCACTCCTCATTGTTCAGAACCAGCGTGATCACCGGTAGCTCCAGCGCCTCACATACCTGATGGCAGGCGGTTGGATTGGCGAACATATAACTGCCATCCCCCATAGTGGCAAAGATCAGCCGTTCGCGGTCCGCAAGCTGCGCCCCCATCGCTGCCGGAAGCCCCCAGCCAAGCCCGCCGGAATGCGGTTCCTGAAAGTAGCTTTGATGTGTTTCCAGCTCGAGCGGCGGA
The DNA here is from genome assembly GCA_964441435.1 of uncultured Rhodobacterales bacterium. Taxonomy (GTDB): domain Bacteria; phylum Pseudomonadota; class Alphaproteobacteria; order Rhodobacterales; family Rhodobacteraceae; genus CAYTUW01. Next base: position 12,538 of record CAYTUW010000042.1, on the reverse strand, counting down.
AGCGGGCAGCCGAGTTCGTGAAACACGCTGGCCTTAAGTCCGCGAATGGCGCGCCCAAGGCAAAGACTGACCCAATCCTTGGTCATCGGGTTGCGGTTGCCGGTAGCTGCCATCGTGCGCACAGCGTCGCGTTCGGCCTCCGCCAGGGTGGCAACGCGCTTGCGCCGCGCCATGATTGCATCCTCATCGCGGGGCAGATCGTTCACCGCCCTGATCAGTTCAAGAATGGTCGGGGCAAGATCACCCGCCAAGGTGATGTGAGAGGTGAAGTTGCGCACTGGAGTCGAGCGCGCAAAAAGCGGGTCCGGGCCAAGCTGGATTACGGTGGCATCGGTCTTCGGGCTGAAATTGTCCGGCCACCAGGGTGCCAGCGCATTCAGCACAAGCACAACATCAGCCTCAGCCATCTGTTCGGCCGGGGTCCAGCCGATATGGCAGGGGCTGGTCATCGGAATGGCGATTTGATTGGCCCAGTAATGGGACAGGGGGATGCCCCAATCTTCGACAAATTCTGTAAGCGCGGCAAAGGCTTCGGCGGATCCGGCGCCGCGCTGGGCGATGATCAGCGGATTTTTCGCCTGGGCGAGAGCTTCGGCAGCGCGTTGAAGCTCCCCCGGCGCGGGTGCCGTGTGTATGGGCGCCATTTTTGCAGGCTGATCAAGGCCTTCCGCCGGGCAATCTTCGCATAGCACCTCGCGCGGCAGACTCAGATAAACCGGCCCGGTCGGCGTCGAGTTGGCAATCGCCCAACCCCGGTCAAGCAGGTCGGGCAGTTGTTCAGGATAACGCAGTTCGTAATCCCATTTGCAGGCCTCGCGCACGAGCGCGGTCTGGTCATACATTTCCTGACCCCAGGTGATCGGCACGGTGCGGGCACCAAACCGCCCGCCTTCGGTCGCCGGGGTGCGCCCTGACATCAGAAACATCGGGATCTGGTCGCATGCGGCGTTGATCGCCCCGGTTGCACCATTGGACAGGCCCACATTCGTGTGCAGCATCACCGCCTGCGCCCGGCCCGACATCTGGGTGTAGCCATGCGCCATGCCGACAGCGACATGTTCATGCGGCACAGTTACCGGCACAGGCAGGTCGATGCCTTTTTCGCGTGCTTCAACCAGCCCTTCGATCACCGGTGGGAAATCAGTGCCGGAGTTGGCAAAGACATAATCCACGCCAATCGCCTTCATCCTGGCAAATAGTGCTGCACCGGCAGAAACGGTTGGTGGTGTGGGGCGATCTTCGGGCATTGCAGTGGTCCTTGTCATTTCTCATATAGTGAGATATATTTCTTAATAATCTGCTGCCGAGCAGCAAGTGTCAAGCCGAAGGGAGAGCAAACAACATGGCGACACCTTTGAACAATTCACTGATCAGGGGATTTGAAATTCTTGCATTGTTTGATGAACGGCGTTCGCAGATAACCGCAGCGCTGGTGGTCGAACAGCTTGGTATGAATTTGGCCACGGCGCATCGCTTTCTGACAACGCTTGAACATATCGGCGCACTCCGCCTGGTTGAACGGGGCAGCTATGCCCTGGGTCCCAGGATCGAAGACCTTGCCTATCTGGCGACGGGCGGCGGCGCCATGGGTGCGTTGATGGAACCGGTGCTGGCCGGCCTGTCGCGTGATCTTGGGGAATCCGCCATGGCCTGCCGCTTGTCACCGCATGGGCCGATCTGCGTTGCGGTGGCCGAGGCCCCGCGCACCCTGTCGGTCAATATCCGGGTCGGTACGTTGCTGCCGCTGCATTCAACGGCGCAGGGTCGGCTGTGGCTTGCGGAAATGGATGCAGACACCCGCCAGCAGACGCTATCAGGGCTGGCTGTGCCCGCTGAAGAGGGGATCAGCCACGGCGAACTTGACGCGCTGCGCGATGATGGGTTTGCCGTAAACCTTGGCGGCAACGAACCTGATATCGCGGCTGTCTCCGTCCCGGTGCGTGACAGCAAAGGGCAGATGCGGCTGAGCCTGTCGGTTTTTGGCATGTTGAGCCGCTTCACCCCCGATCTGATCGAACGTGCGCGCTTTGCCTTGTCACGTGCGGCGCATCAGGCCGGGCGGCTGATCTGATTGGTTGAGGCGTGTTTCGCAAAATCGAGCACATGCGCGCAGTCCGTGACCCAGCCAAAGACGTTTTCGAAATTCCACAACATGGCTTCGCGTACGGCGTCGGGGCCCGCGTGGTTCACGGCATCTTCGATGATAATCGGCCAGAATTCTTCGAAATAGGCGTCGCGCGCCGTGCTTTCGACGCAGATATTCGTTGCTATCCCGGTCATCAACAGATTGCGAATGCCCAGGCCGCGCAGGCGGTCGGCAAGATCGGTGCGGCAAAACCCGCTGTAGCGGCTTTTCTCGATCACGATATCATCAGGTTCAGGAGTCAGTTCATCGACGATCTGCCAATCCCAACCGCCACGCACCAGAAGCTGACCACGAAGCTCCGGCTGTTTGCGCATCAGGACCATGGCGAGCTCTTTCTGTGGATTTGGCGATTCCGCATCCCCGGCGAGTGTTAGTTCGGGGTCATAGGTCATCTGCAGATATATGATCCGAATTCCGGCCGCACGGCAGGCGGGGATCAGCCGGCGATGGGTGTCGATCACGGCTTGAGCGCCGGAGATATCGACCCTGAACAGGTCAAGTGTTCCACCTGATGCGGCAAAGGCGTTCTGCATGTCCACAATGAGTAACGCGGTGGAATCAGGCGCGATATCAATAGGTTCCGGCCGTGTTAGCAGACGTGTCATCCCAGGATCCTCGTGATGGTCGGGGAAACATTCCCGCTTTGGGGCGGATTGTCTATGGCCAGGCGGAAAAAGTTTCGCGTCTGAGCGTCCTTGATTCATCGGCGAGCACGTCATTGCGGAAACGGCCGGGCGTGGTTTTGACATGGCGCTGAAAGAAGCGGTTGAAATAGGCCGCATCGTTAAAGCCCAGCCGATAGGCGATCTCCGCCACCTGCAGATCGGAGTTTATCAGCAATTTCTTGGTTTCTTCGATCAGCCGATCCTGAATGTAACCATGCGGCGTGTTGCCGATCGAGCGACGCACCGCCGCATTCAGCCGATCCTTGGAAACGCCCAGCTGTTCGGCGTATCGGCTGATCGGCCAGTGGCTGTGCATGTAAAGTTCGACGAGCGAAAAGAAATCATGCACGATCTGGCGTGGCAGCAGGTCCTGACGCACCGGGCTGGGGTTTGAGCTGCGCCAGATCTGGATCAGCAGCAGTGACAGGCAATATTCAACCACCGTTTCCGCCCCGGCGGAGTTGGTGTAGAGTTCCTGCTCGACCTCCTCAAACAGGGCGCGCAGCTTGGCAAGGCGCGCCGCTTCTACCGCAGGGAGGACCATACGGTTGGCGATGGCGTGCCGGACGTAGGTCGCGGTTGCGCCACGGGGCAGGGCACGGCCAAGCAGAGTTTCGGGAATGCGCAGCAGCCCTCCACGTGATCCGGCGTCAACGCGCAGGCTGACCGAATGGGATGGCGGCGTCCAGATTACGGAATGCGCGCCGATCGGAATGGTCTCCTCTTGCGTTTCGAGCAGCCCCGTCCCAGAGTCCAGAAAGATGAAGTAGGACCTGGCCCCATGTAATGTGAAGGCAGCGCTTGTCAGGGCGGAGCGAATCCGCTCCGCCTGAATGTTGCGAATGGCTGAATTGACCATAGCACCCCCGAAGATTCCGTCTAAAGTGCAATCAATCTCTCAAAATGTCTATCAGGACGCAAGCAGATTGGTTTTATTCTCGTTCAATAGCGCGCGTGAGGAGTCGGCTTGGGGCTGATCCTGAATGCGTGGCATGTCAAGGGAGGACCCAAAATGTCAAAATCAAACTTTGGCCTGATGAGAAAGACCGCTGCTGCTGCGGGCGCTCTCTGCACCGCTGCCGTGATGGCGCTTGGTGTGGCCGGGGAAGCTGCTGCGCAGGATCGCACATCAATTCGGATCGGCTATGCGATCTCGCTTACGGGCCCGAATGCCGGTGGTGCGAATATGACCGTGACACCGAACTATGAGCTCTGGGTGCATGAGGTGAATGAGGCCGGCGGCATCGCGCTGCCCGATGGATCACGTCTGCCGATTGAAGTTGTGACCTATGATGACCGTTCCTCTGCCGAAGAGGTGGTGCGGGCTGTCGAACGTCTGGCGACACAGGACGAGGTTGACTTCATCCTGCCGCCCTGGGGCACCGGCTTTAACCTGGCGGTTGCACCACTGATGGCGCGTCACGGCTATCCGCATCTGGCGGGCGCTGCGGTGACGGACAAGGCGCCGGAATTCGTTGAGCGCTGGGACACCAGCTTCTGGTTCATGGGCGGTGGCGGCGATTACACCAGCGCCCTGGCTGAAATCCTTGCCAGCGCAAGCGAAGGCGGAGAGATCAACAATCAGGTTGCCATGGTTTCCGTTGCTGACGGTTTCGGGATCGACCTTGTCACCGCCGCACGCGAAGACCTGGCCGAAGCCGGGCTGGAGATCGTCTATGACGAAGTGTTCCCGCCGGGGACTTCCGATTTCGCAACAATCGTGAATGAAGCAAAGGCAACAGGCGCTGACACTTTTGTCGCCTTTTCCTACCCGCCACATACCTTTGCGCTGACCAAACAGGCGCAGGTATCAAGCTACAACCCGCCGGTCTTTTACCTTGGGGTTGGCGCGGGCTTCCCGGTCTATACTGACATCTCAGGTGGCCAGACCGAAGGTGTGATGAGCCTTGGCGGCATTGACCCGAACAATGAGGCCAACGCAGCTTACCGTGCCCGCCACGAAGAAGTTGTCGGCCGTGCGCCGGATTACTGGGGGTCTGTTCTGATCTATGCAAGCCTCCAGATGCTGGAACAGGCTATCGGGCGAGTTGGGCTTGATCGTGCCGCAGTGGCCGCAGAACTTTCGACAGGCACCTTTGATACGGTTCTTGGCGAAACCCAGCTCGAAAACAACCAGTTGCGCAACATCTGGTGGGCCGGACAATGGCAGGATGGTGAGTTCGTCGCCGTCGCCCCGTCTGACCGCGAAGGTGCCGGTGCTGCGGTGCTGCCGAAACCCGCCTGGCAATAAGCCGACTGGCTGATAAACAGCGGGATCCCCGTATCGGGGGCCCGCAATTCGACCTACTTAAAATTCCGATGGGAATTCCATGTTCGAACATCTCCTGAACGGGCTGGTTCTGGGCGGCACCTATGCGCTGGTCGCCATGGGGCTGACGCTGCAATACGGCATTGCCCGGATCATGAACCTGTCCTACGGCGACACGATCATCACCGCTTCTTTTGCCGCCTATGTGCTGTTTACCGGCTACGGTGTCAGCCCGCTGACCGGGCTGGTTCTGGTGGTGCCCGCCGGGTTTGCCTTTGCCTATCTGGTGTTCAGCCTGATCATGCGCCCGCTGGTCAACCGTTCTGCCAATTCCGATGTGCTGGAGGTTGACTCGATCCTGGCGACATTCGGTCTGCTTTTTGTCATCCAGGGCGTATTGCTGGTGATATTCGGTGGCAGTTACACAGGGTACAGCTACCTCAACAAGCCGGTGGAGATTTTTGGCGCCGTGGTGGCGCTGAACCGTTTGATCGCATTGCTGCTGGCCGTGGTCCTGGGGGGTGCATTGGTGTTCATCCTGATGAAGACCCGCTGGGGCCTCAGAATGCGGGCGGTTGCGATTTCCGCCGATTCTGCGCGGCTTGTGGCGATTGATGTGCTGAAAACATCGCGCGTGGCCTTTGCGCTTGGCGGTGCCCTGGCGGCATCAGGCGGGGTCGTTGTGTCGATGTATCAGACCTTCACCGTGACCTCCGGTGTCGTCTTTACAATGAAGGCGCTGATCGTCGTCATTCTTGGCGGCAAAGGCAGCCTGACGGGCGCGCTGATTGCCGGGCTGATCCTGGGGCTGGTTGAAACGCTGGTGGCGGCCTATGTGGATCCGGGCCTGACACTGGCGGCGACCTACACGATATTCCTCGCACTTCTGCTGATCCGCCCCTCTGGCCTGTTTGGAAAGGCGAACTGATGCTGTCTTTGCCCAAACCCGTTCTTCTTATCCTGGGCGCGGTCCTGCTGGCTATTCTGGCTGCGGCCCCGCTCTATCTCAATGCTTATGGCACCGGGTTGCTGCTGGGCCTTGCGGGCTATTCGACGCTCGCCACCGCCTGGGCGCTGTTTTCCGGGCCGACGCGCTATGTCTCACTGGCAACGGTCGCCTTCTTTGGCATCGGTGCCTATACGGTTGCCGTGCTGAGCGAGGCGATGCCCTATCCGCTTGTGCTGCTGACGGCGGCAGTGATCGGCCTTTCGGTTGCGCTTGTCGTTGGCCTGTCAACGCTGCGCCTTGCTGGGGTTTATTTCGTGATCTTCACCTTTGGCCTCGCGGAGCTGATCCGTCAGCTTGTCACCTGGTATGAGGTCAATATCACCGGCACGTTGGGTCGTTATATCTTCTTGCCGATCGAAGCGCGGCATGTCTATTGGCAGCTTCTGGTGCTGCTTGTTCTGACCTTTGTCATCTCCTGGTGGATTGGGCGCAGCCGCATCGGCCTTGCGCTGAAGGCCATCGGGGATGATGAACTGGCCGCCCGCCATGCGGCGATTGACGTGACACGTATCAAACTTGGCCTGTTTGCGGTCAGCGCTACGATCATCACCCTCGTCGGTGCGATACAGGCACCACGCTGGACCTATGTGGAACCCTCTATCGTGTTTAACCCGACGATTTCCTTTCTGACGCTGGTCATGGCGCTGCTGGGCGGGCCTAACCGTCTGTTTGGGCCGATCGTCGGGGCGGTGCCGCTGTTTTTGCTGTTTGAATGGCTGTCGGCGAATTTCCCGAACCATTACTCGATCATCCTGGGCGTCCTGTTCATCCTGATTGTCTTTGTCGTGCCGAAAGGTGTCCTGGAACGGCTGGAACGGCTGGGCAGCAAGCCCAAGGCTGAGCCCGCGAAAGGGGGTGCCGCATGAGTGCCATTCTGGAAGTCAAAGGCGCATCACGTCGCTTTGGCGGGTTGAAAGCTGTTAATGATGTCTCTTTCTCGGTTGCGGAGGGGCAGGTTGTCGGGTTGCTTGGGCCGAACGGGTCGGGCAAGACGACCATGCTGAATATGGTCTCGGGTGCCTTGTCGCTGTCCGGCGGGGATATCCGGTTTCGTGATGAATCCCTGGCACGGCTCAAGTCGCATCAGATTGCCCGGCGCGGGGTTGCGCGCACCTTTCAGCTTGTCCGCGCGATGCATTCGCTGACGCTTCGGGAAAACGTGTTGATTTCGGTTGCTTTCGGGAGGGATCGGCTCTGGGGGCGTGCGGCGCATGACAAGGTTGAAAGCTTCCTCGAACTCGTCGGGCTTGGTGGGCGCGGGGATGAGATGGTTGGCGACCTGAATTACATCGACCAGAAGCGCATGGAACTGGCCCGGGCTATGGCCGCAGAACCACGCCTGTTGCTGCTGGATGAATGGTTGGCAGGGCTCAACCCGTCAGAACTTCAGATCGGGGTGGACCTGATCCGGTCGATCCAGAAACAGGGTATCACGATCCTGCTCGTCGAACATATCATGGAAGCCGTGCGCGCGCTCTGCTCTCGCTGCATCGTCATGAATGCCGGCGAAATCATCGCTGATGGCCCGACGGCAGAGGCGCTTGCCGACCCGCAGGTGGTGCTCGCTTATCTGGGGGAAGACCATGCTTGATATCCGTGATCTGACCATCATCTACGATCGGCATCTCGCGCTCGACAAAGTGTCGGTCACCGTCGACAAGGGGGAAACGGTGGTGATCCTTGGGGCCAACGGCGCCGGAAAGTCGTCATTGCTGAAAGCCGTGGCGGGGCTGGTTCCCTGCCGGGAGGGATCGCAGATCCGCCTTGGCAACCTGGTTCTGAATGGGCGCGCAGCCCATGACATCACCGAGACGGGGATTGCACTGGTGCCCGAAGGGCGCGGGATATTCGGTGACATGAATGTTGAGGAGAACCTGCGCCTCGGGGCCAATCCGAAACGTGCGCGCGCGGTTGAATCCGAACGGCTCGCCCTGATCTACGACCTGTTTCCGCGGCTGAAGGAACGGCGCAGCCAGACGGCGCGCACCATGTCAGGCGGTGAGCAGCAGATGGTGGCCATTGGTCGGGCGCTGATGTCGAACCCCGATTATCTGTTGCTTGATGAGCCAAGCCTTGGCCTTGCCCCGGTGGTGGTGCAGGAACTGTTTCGTGTGCTCGAACGTATCCAGACGACCGGTGTCGGGCTGCTGATCGTTGAACAGAATGTGAAGGCGAGCCTTGGCCTTGCTGACCGTGGTTATCTGATCGAAGCGGGGCGGATCACGACCTCCGCCAAGGCAGAAGACCTGATCGAAGACAAAAGCGTGCAGAGCGTATTTCTCGGCGCGGTATCATGACCATTTGAGGAGGATTTCCCAAGATGCTGGAACTACTGATTGACGGCGAAAAACGCGCCGCGTCCGATGGGGCGACCTTTACCCGCAAAAATCCTGTCAGCGGGGAGGACGCTACGGTTTCAGCGGCGGCGACTGTCGAAGATGCGGTTTCAGCTGCGGATGCGGCGGCGCGGGCTTTCCCGGCCTGGTCGGCAACCGGACCGGGGGAACGACGCACCCTGATGATGGCGGCGGCCGACAGTTTGCAGGCGCGGGCCGATGATATCGTCGCCGCAATGGCCGAGGAAATCGGCGCAACCACGGCCTGGGCAATGTTCAACGTCAAGCTTGCCTCAGATATGTTGCGTGAGGCGGGTGCACTGACCACACAAATCAAAGGGGAGGTCATCCCGTCAAACCGCCCCGGCAGCATGGCCATGGCGCTCCGCCAACCTGTGGGTGTGGTTCTGTCGATGGCACCCTGGAATGCGCCTGTCATCCTTGGGGTGCGTTCGATTGCGACGCCGCTCGCCTGTGGCAATACGGTGGTGATGAAAACCTCTGAAATCTGCCCGCGCACCCATAGCCTGATTGTGGAGGCTGTGCAGGAAGCAGGTTTGCCTGCCGGTGTGCTCAACGCGATTTCGAATGCGCCCGATGACGCCGCCGATATTGTCGATGCGCTGATCAAACACGACGCGGTTCGCCGGATCAACTTTACTGGCTCCACCCGGGTTGGCCGGATCATTGCCCAGAAATCCGCAGAGGCGCTGAAACCCGCCCTGCTGGAACTCGGCGGCAAGGCACCGATGGTGGTTCTTGATGATGCGGACCTCGATGCGGCTGTCGCCGCTGCGGCCTTTGGTGCCTATATGAACCAGGGCCAGATCTGCATGTCGACCGAGCGGTTGATTGTTGACGCGTCGATTGCCGATGAGTTTGTTGCAAGGCTGGGTGAAAAGGTGCGCAGCCTTAAGGCGGGCGACCCCAGAGAAGGTGCAACACCACTGGGCTGTGTTGTTGACCAGAGCGCGGCATCCCGTATCGGCACGCTGATCCATGATGCCGTTGATAAGGGGGCTGAACTGGTTGCTGGCGGTGCCATCAATGATGTGATTGTGGAGGCGACGCTGCTTGACAAGGTGACTCCGGCGATGCGGATTTACAGCGAGGAAAGCTTTGGTCCGACAGCGGCGGTTGTGCGTGTGGCAAACATTGATGAGGCCGTGCGTGTTGCCAATGATACGGAATATGGTCTGTCAGCCAGCGTCTTTGGCCGCGATGTCAACCGCGCGATGTCAGTGGCGCGGCGGATCGAAAGCGGTATCTGCCACATCAACGGGCCAACAGTGCATGATGAGGCGCAGATGCCTTTTGGCGGTGTAAAGCAGAGCGGGTATGGCCGATTTGGCGGCACCGCAGGGATCAATGAATTCACCGAACTGCGTTGGATCACCGTTCAGGACGGTATTCCGCATTACCCGATCTGATCGGGGATGGATATGCGTGAACTTGAGGGCAAAACCTGCATCATAACTGGCGGCGGTGGCAGCCTCGGGCTTGCTGCTGCCCGACTGTTTTATGATCAAGGGGCCAATCTTGCGCTTGTTGATCTGGATGCTGATCACCTGGCTGAACGCGCGGCAGAGGCGCTGGGTAATGATCCTGACCGGATCCTGCTGATGGCGGCCGATGTCGGTGACGAACTGGCAACCGAGGACTATATTGCACGCACGGTTGCGAAATTTGGCACTCTGGATGTGCTGTTCAGTAACGCGGGGAACTTTGGCACGGTGGAGCCGATTGAAAGCTTTCCGACCGCCACATTCGATTCCGTCCTTCAGGTGCATGTGCGCGGTGCTTTTCTTGCGGCGAAATATGCGGTGCCGCGGATGACACGGGGCGGCAGCATCATCATCACCTCAAGTGTTGCGGCAACCCGCGGGGATCCTGGCGTTTATGGCTACATCACCGCCAAACATGCGCAGACCGGGCTGATGCGCTGCCTGGCCAAGGAGCTCGCCCCACGCGGCATCCGGGTCAATACGCTGAACCCCGGCCCGCTGGCCAATGGGTTTCAAAAGGCGGTTGAGGACAAGCTGGGGGAGGAAATCGGGCGCGACGGGACCGAGTTCTTTGATGAAATCATCCCAATGGGGCGCCATGGCACCGCAGAAGAAGCCGCCCGCGCGGCCCTGTTCCTTGCCACGGACCAAAGCGCTTTCACCACTGGGACGACGCTGATGGTTGACGGCGGAATGAGCGCCTAGGGTC
>CAYTUW010000042.1:0-1799 GCA_964441435.1 uncultured Rhodobacterales bacterium | reverse complement strand
GGGTCCTGACCCTAAGCCATACCGGGGCCGTTTCCGGCCCCGGCCATTGCGTCACCGGAACAGCGTGTCCACAAAATCAGCACCCTTGCCGATTTTTTCGTAATGCTCACGGCACATGGCGATGTAGTTATGCACGTCAAAGAACCCTTCGCTCTCGCCGTTTTCATCGAGCCAGATCAGCGGCCCTTTGACCTGGAAAAAGACCTTCATCGGTTCGGGATGTTCATAGGCAACCAGCGTGTGCCCTTCACCCGGGCTTTCGTAGATGAAATCACCCGCCGTCGCCGTCCAGTCATGTTCGAGATAGCCCCATTTGCCGCTGATCGTATAGGCAAACACCTCATGCGGGTGATAGTGGCGATTGACCAGCCCCGCCTCTTTGGCCATCAGGATGTCACACCATTTGTTCTGGGTCGGGCTGATCCACAGCGGGCGGGACGAAACGGTATCGGTGAAGGGCACATAGAGGCTTTCATCGTCGCTGGCGGCATCCCCGACATAGACGTCATGCAGGGCGTCGGGTTGAAACACCTTTTCAATCGGTTTCAGGTCTTTCCAGAACTCACTTGTTGCGGCTTCGGGCATTTTGTCTCTCCTTTATCGCTGGCCAATGCTGGCGCAGGGTATCGGAAAAGATGCTAATGGTGCCGGGAAGCGGCGGCAATGCGCCCCGGATGGCGATTATTGTAGATTTGCCCGGATCAGCATGGTGCCGCTCGTTCTACCAGAAAATCAAGCAGACATCGGATGCGATATGGCATGTACTGTCTTGTAGGGTAAACCAGAACCGTTTGCTGTGGCGGTTCCTGATATTTGTTGAGAAGGCTCACGAGGGTTCCGTCAGCAATAGCTTGCTGGACGTAGGTTTCGGCAAGTCTGGTGATACCAAGCCCTTTTATTGCAGCTGTGGCAAGCGCCCTGCCATTCCCGCTTTGCCAGCGGCCGCGCACTTTGATTTCCACGGTTTTGGCACCAGCCGAAAATGGCCAGGTAACCCCCGGCATGGACAGGCAGGAATGGGAGAGCAGATCCTGCGGTGTTTCCGGACGGCCGTGTTTGCGGATGTATCCCGGCGAAGCACAGACGATCATGTTGCGTTCAACAAGTTTTCGCACCTTCAAATCCGGGTCTGTTGGCATACCGTGGCGGATTGCAATATCAAACCTCTCTCTGATCAGATCTGTTCGCCGCTCACTAATGTCAAATTCAATCTGGACCTTCGGATGGAGCAGGGCAAATTCGGCCAGGGCTTCGCTGATACAGGTTTCAGCAAACACACCGCCAGCGGTAACGCGAATGAGACCTTTGACCTGGTTCTGCTGCTCGGAGAGATCGGATGAAAGCGTTCTGATATCAGCAAGAATTGCAGAGGCGCGCTCGTAATATTGTGCGCCGAGATCAGTGAGGTTCACGCTGCGGGTTGTGCGATGCAACAGGCGCAGCCCCAATCGGGTTTCCAGCGCAGAAATTTTTCGGCTGACATTAGAAGCTGAAACCCCAAGCTCATCGGCCGCGCGGGTAAAGCTCTGATTTTCCACCACGGCACAAAGTTCCGCCAAACCTTCAAGATCATCCATTGTTGTTTTCCTGCAATAATACGTTGCAAGTTTGCCAGATTAACACCTCATTTTGCAATAAATATATCCGTCCTCCCCGGCAATCGGGGGTATGAATTGATATCTGAAAAAGGACGCCCAATGGCACTTCAGGAAAACCTCGCCAATCTCAAAGCTCAGTTCAACGCACAAGTCCCGCAGCGATCGCGCGACATTATGGAACGTGCGACGAATGATCTGAAG
>CAYTUW010000041.1:0-16478 GCA_964441435.1 uncultured Rhodobacterales bacterium | reverse complement strand
CATATCATCAACTCGGCTGCGAAGACGCTTTACATGTCCGGTGGCCAGATGGGGGCACCGATGGTGTTCCGTGGCCCTAATGGTGCGGCGGCCCGCGTTGGTGCCCAGCACAGTCAGGACTACGCCGCCTGGTATGCCCATGTGCCGGGCCTGAAGGTCGTGATGCCCTATTCCGCCGCCGATGCAAAAGGCCTGCTGAAAACCGCGATCCGTGACCCGAACCCGGTCATTTTCCTGGAAAATGAAATCCTCTATGGCCGCAGTTTCGACGTGCCGGTGATGGATGACTACACCGTTCCCTTCGGCAAGGCCCGCATCTGGCGCGAAGGTTCTGACGTCACCATCGTCAGCTTTGGCATCGGCATGCAATATGCGCTTGAGGCTGCGGACAAGTTGGCCGAGGACGGAATCAGCGCCGAGGTGATCGACCTCAGAACCCTACGCCCGATTGATTACGACACGGTGCTGAATTCTGTCATGAAAACAAACCGTTGCGTCACGGTGGAGGAAGGGTTCCCCGTGGCCTCCATCGGCAATCACCTGTCCGCCGTCATCATGGAACGTGCGTTTGACTATCTCGACGCACCGGTTCTGAATATGACCGGGAAAGATGTGCCCATGCCCTATGCGGCGAACCTCGAAAAGCTTGCGCTGGTGACAACCGATGAGGTTATCGCCGCCGTGAAGCAAGTCACCTATCGTTAAGGAGAGAGCGCCATGCCCACAGAAATTCTGATGCCCGCGCTGTCCCCCACGATGGAGGAAGGCACGCTTGCGAAATGGCTGGTGAAGGAAGGGGACGAAGTCTCCTCCGGCGATTTGCTGGCAGAGATCGAAACCGACAAGGCGACGATGGAGTTTGAGGCGGTCGATGACGGTGTCGTTGGCAAACTTCTGGTGGCAGAAGGCACGGCAAATGTTGCCGTGAACACGCCGATTGCCGTGTTGCTTGAGGACGGGGAAAGCGCGGATGACATCGCGGATGCGTCGGCGCCAAAGGCCAAAGCGCCCGCCACAAAGGAAGAGGCCAAGCCCGAGCAAAGCGTAGCCCCGCCAGTCGCAGCCCCAGCCGCGCCCCAAAAGGATGGAAACCGTATCTTTTCCTCCCCGCTGGCCCGCCGCATTGCGGCTGACAAAGGGGTCGACCTTTCGCAGGTCAAAGGGTCCGGCCCGCATGGCCGGATCGTGAAATCCGACGTTGAAGGGGCACAACCCGGCGCGGCTGTGGCTGCTCCGGCAGCAGCCGCTCAGGCCGCACCAATGCCGAGTGGTCCTGCTGCCGATACGGTTGCCCGGATGTATGAAGGCCGCGATTACGAAGAAGTGGCACTCGACGGCATGCGAAAAACCATCGCCGCACGTCTGACCGAAGCCAAACAGACCGTGCCGCATTTCTATCTGCGCCGCGATATCCGTCTTGATGCGCTGCTCAGTTTCCGCAGTCAGTTGAACAAACAACTTGACCATCGCGGGGTGAAACTGTCCGTCAACGACTTTATCATCAAAGCCTGCGCCCTGGCCCTGCAATCCGTGCCCGCCGCCAACGCGGTCTGGGCCGGAGATCGGGTATTGCAAATGAAGGCCTCAGATGTCGCCGTTGCCGTTGCGATAGAGGGAGGCCTGTTTACACCAGTTCTGCAAGACTCTGATACCAAAACACTTTCTCAGCTTTCAGTCGAAATGAAAGACCTCGCCGCCCGCGCGCGTGACCGCAAGCTGGCGCCGCATGAATACCAGGGCGGCAGCTTTGCAATTTCAAACCTCGGAATGATGGGGATCGACAATTTTGATGCGGTGATCAATCCGCCTCACGGCGCGATCCTCGCTGTCGGGGTTGGCAAGAAACAACCCGTCGTCGGGGATGACGGTGAGCTTACGGTGGCTACCGTGATGTCGGTCACGTTGTCGGTCGATCACCGGGTGATTGATGGGGCGCTGGGGGCAGAACTGCTCGAATCGATTGTTCAGAACCTGGAAAATCCCATGGCAATGCTGGCCTGATCAAGCACTCGCCCTATCCTCGGCGTCTGCACAGCGGGCACAACGCCTATTTTGTGCCCAAAAGCTGATCCATGGTGATCGATGGCTGATCACACCCGGCTTCGCCAACGATCTTGGCAGGTACGCCTGCCACCGTTTTGCAGGGAGGTACTTCTGTCAGAACCACTGACCCGGCTGCGATCCGGCTACAATGACCAACATTGATATTGCCAAGCACTTTTGCCCCGGCCCCGATCAGAACACCGTTGCCGATCTTGGGGTGACGGTCCTCATCTTCCTTGCCGGTGCCACCCAGGGTGACCGAATGCAGCATCGACACGTTGTCACCAACCACCGCGGTTTCGCCGATCACAATAGAATGGGCATGGTCGATCATGATCCCGCGGCCGATCCGCGCCGCTGGGTGGATATCGACACCAAATTCCTCGCTGACTCGCATCTGGATGAAACAGGCCAGGTCTTCGCGCCCCTCGCACCACAGCCAATGGCCCAGACGATAGGCCTGGATGGCCTGAAATCCTTTAAAGAACAGCAATGGCTGCAGCAGGCGGTGGCAGGCTGGGTCACGCTCTTCTACGGCAACCAGATCAGCCCGGGCGGCCTGCACAAGGTCAGGCTCCTGCTGATAGGCTGCATCTGTGATCTCCCGCAGGAGCTGCTCTGACATCTCCCCGGACTGAAGTTTCAACGCGATCCGGTAGGCCAGCGCCTGCGCAAGCGTCTTGTGGTGCAGGATCGACGAATGAAGCAGCCCTCCAAGAACCGGCTCATCCGCATGAGCCTTTGCCGCTTCTTCCCGGATACGGGCCCAGACCGGGTCAACCTCGGCCACTTGCGATCGTTTTATGTTGCTATCCGCCATCCTGCCGTCCTCCACGATGCTTGCTCTACATAGAGAGATAGGCAATCTTCGCCAAGTGCAAAGGCCTTGATACCGGAGATCACGAAATTGAATTCAGGCAAACTGGAAGCCTATCGCCAGCGCCTGCTGGAGTTGCAGAACGATCTTATGAACCACGATCTGCTGGGAAAAGACAGTCAGAAAACCGTTCAGTTGGACCAACAGGCCACCGGGCGGCTCAGCCGGATGGATGCGTTGCAACACCAGGCAATGGCCAAAGCACAGCAAACGCGCCGCAACCAGATGGGCCAACGGATAAAGGCCGCTCTCGCCCGGATCGACGAAAATGAATTCGGCTACTGTCTGGATTGCGGCGAAGATATCGGACCATCGCGTCTTGATGCTGATCCGACAGCGTTTAAATGCCAGTCATGCGCCCAGGGCCACTGACGGCCTTTGCATCCCTCCAGTCAACGATTGCGGCCAACACGGCCCGGATTGCGATTGCTTTGTCGCGCTGATCCCATATCGGCCCGCTTTCAGGCCTTCGTTTGCCGTTGAAAACGTCGCATAGGCAGCCGCTTCCCCATTGTGGATGCGCGCACCGGAACTTCTTGCGGTAACGATCCGCCGCTTCCGCTTTCCAGAGCGCGTCCAAAACCGCCTGTTTACGTTCTCGCTCAGGCAGGTGTTCGATATGCTGTGCGACCATCTCTATGTCGTTTAGAAGTATTGGCCGCATCGGGCTAAGCGATTTCGCAGCTTGTCGACAGTCCGGCCCCGTAGCTTTGCGATATCTGCCGGACTTCTATTCGATAGGGTAGCGTAACCGCATCCGCAGCCTGAAGCGCAGTGCTATATGTCCAGTTAGGCACGACTGAATAGCTTTCCCGTACAACCGAATTATCAGGTGCAACCACCCGGATAGAATAGAGTTCGCTGTCTTCACCAAGCGGTACGTCGAAAGAATTCCAGTTGTCACCGTCAACCCTTGTGCGCCTGATCCAGGAAACGCTCAGATCGCCCCCGTCCTCCGGCCAAACCGTCAGGTGCGCGGGCGCATAGGGACGTAAACCGACACCGTCAAAGGCTGAAACCACATGCGTATACGATGGATCAACAAGCGCACGCCCAGCCACACCGATGCGATAGTGACGTGCCAATCCGCGTTCCGAAAGTGACATGTCGATCTGGTTAACATTTCCGTCAAGCAGAACAAAATGACTTCCGGCGGGCCAGACATCAGGCATAATGGCGTCGGTGCCGAGCTGCCCGCGCAGCCTCGTGCTCAGATCATACTCACCGGGGCCAACAAGCGCAGCGTTCTGAAACTGGAATATCTCCCACCCGCTGCCTGTACCATCTCCTATTGCTGCAAGGTTAGCACCGTTCAGCACGGCCCCCCATTCCACCGATTGTAGCGCCCCGCTGCCCAACCGCACCCGAAGCGCCTCACCGCCATCAATTATCCCGGATGAACATCTTTGAATCGCGCTTTCGGTAATGCCGTACACCGCCCCCTGTTCCGTAATGGTGTTGAGTCGATAATCACTGTCTGTCGCTGAGGAATAAACAGCGACCGGGCCAGGCCAGGGTTCAGCCGAAATCGCAAGATAAGGTGCATGGGCTGCATTTGTATCCCGGATAATGGGCAGGTCGAGGAATACCGGCAAGACCGGCACCGCCGCTGTAAAGGGCCGGACAGCCGGAGTTTCTTCAAGCGGCGTGGCACCCAGATAAACCCCGGCTTCGACACGCGATGCCTCCAGCAAGAGCCTGTCTGAATGTTCAACGTGATCAATGCGGTAAGTCGCAAGGGTGCCGTCTTCTGATAGCAAGGAAACCGTATCTCCTGCCCCCACACCCAGATTCGAAACCGGAAGCGAAAATTTCACCTGGTCGCGTGCTATTCGCGCCTCTGCAAGCCAGCGCTCGACGATCGCCTGCCCCTCAGACGACGTTAGCGCCAGGGGGAGTTCGCTAGTGCTGACGCTATAGGTTGACTCGTCCGGGAAGATCGCCTCAACACTTTTGGTGCTGTAATCTGATCCGGTTTCAACAAAGGTCAGCCGCACGCGACCTGCAACCTCTGCAGTTGGGTTTCGGCTAAATTCAATCGGCGCGCCACCGTCCTCTGGAAGGGAAAGGCGTGCGCGATTGATATTATGGTCCTGGTGCCCATCCCGATTTGAAAACCGCAGCAGCCCTTCGCGTTCGACGGCATCAAACCCGTGGGAAAGCATGAGCGGCTGCAAAGCAGCCCGCGCATCCCCCGACCCGTCAACCGCATAGCCACGCAGATATCCATACAGATCGGATGTGTCGATCTGGCTGACCCCGGAACGATGGCAGATGTCGCGTACCACTGAAGCCAATGTTCGCGCGCCCATGCGCCCGTTCAACCAATGGCCCCGCGCATAGTTGTCACCATCCGACCACAGCGCGGTGTTGTTCGGGAAATAGGGGAATGGACGTGTATCCCAGGCCCAGACATAGCTATGTGACATGTCTATCATCTTCAGCCCGGTAAATGCTGAGGTCAGGTTGTTTTCATCGCGCGCCCAGAATTCCTGCACGGCGGTTAGATAAGTGTATTGGATCAGCTCATCCGGTGTTCCGTCGGAAAAATGCGGCAACCCTGTTTCGGACGATTTGGGATCAAGAAATCTGTTCGGCTGGTTGGTCGCCTTGTCAATCGCCGCACAGCCGATTTCAGTAAACCGTATCGGTTTGCTGCCGGGCTCCCATGGGGTGGACGTTTCGCTGCGGCTGCCGGCTACCCGGTTGTGGTGATAACTTTCCCACCAACTCGGCAGATCCTTGTAGCGGAACACCCAGGGTTCATGATGGGCCCCATCGGAAATGGGTGTCCGAATTTGCGCCTCTCGTGCTTCGGGCGAATGGTAGTACCAATCAAAGCCCTCCCCGCCCAGAATATTGGCCTGAAGGTATGCGCCGTTGTAGATGGCGCCCCAGTCTGCGTCCAGATGGTCTTCGCCATCGCGCCAGTCGCTCAGCGGCATGTAGTTGTCTATACCGACAAAATCTATGTTGGCATCTGCCCAGAGGGGATCGAGGTGGAAATAGACATCTCCGCTGCCGTCCTGTGGGTGATATCCAAAATACTCACTCCAGTCCGCTGCATAGCTAATCTTTACATCTGGTCCCAGGATTGCCCTCACATCTGCGGCAAGGGATTGCAATGCCTGAACCGCTGGAAAGCTGTTACCCGCTCCGCGTATCTGGGTCAGGGCACGCATCTCCGACCCGATGCAGAACGACTCAACGCCGCCCGCAGCCGCACAAAGATGGGCGTAGTGAAGTATGAAGCGACGGTAAGACCATTCCTGTGGGCCATTGTAATCTATGCGTATGATGGCCGATCCGGCGTTGCCGACATCTGCACCGACCACCGGATGCCCAGCCCCATCAACATAGCTCACCATAAAGTCTGTGCGGGCAGCGGTTCCGAAAAACGCCGCCACCTCTGTTTCGGCAAACGCTGTGCCATCCGGGCTGCCCGGCACCGTCGGCGCCAGTGAGGTGGTAATTCGACCGCGCCACGGCAGCGCGGGTTGCCCTGGTTCCCCGCTCCATGGGTCAAGCAAGCTATTGCCCTGCAACTGCTCCATCAGAATGAAGGGGTAGAACATTACTTCTTTTTCAGACGTTTTCAGTTGCCGGATCGCTTCGAGTACCGACTGATCCGTAGGCGTTCCGCCATAAAGCGATTTCCCTTCCAGTTCTGGCAGTATGTCGGCCTCTGGGCGTGACTGCCCGGAAACATTCCATGGCATGCCAAAGCCTTCGACATCGACCTGTTCGACCTTTGGCTTCAGAGTACAATCCGCGCAACGCAGATTATCGCCGAACCAGCTTACAATCAGCGATGCAGCCCGGCATCCGGGGATTTCGTCTGACAGATCATCCAGGGATTTCTGAAAATCCGTCCGGGTTCCGGGTGAATTCACATTGGCCGTACGATTGTGGCCCAGACCGTCCTGATAATGCACAGGGGTGGTTGCCAGACCATATTCCCCTGTCCCCGGAACCAGCGCCACACCCTGCACTCCAAGCGCACGGGTCGTTTCGGGGTGCTGCTCATCCAAATCAGGCCGCAACACTTCAAAGCTTAGCTGCGGCACGCGATTACCAAATTGCCCCAGGTCCAGATCTTCGAGCACCACATAGGCAATTCCACGGTATGCTGGTGCGTTACCGGTCCCTTCGGTCGCTTCTATCTTCGGGTCCGGCAGTTGATCTTCGGTGCCACGGTAAACCCGCATGTTAAGATTACCACGCTCGACAACCTGACCATCGGCCCAGACGCGACCGATGCGGCCAATCGGTCCCTCGCACAAGGCAATCGCCAAACTGACCGAATAGGAGTAGTCGCGCACCGTTGGTTTTGGCGGGCCGCCTTTTCCGCCCCCACTGGTTGTGACTTCTTCTTTAAAACGCGTGGCCCAAATGACCTGACCAGCAACCCGCATCTGGCCATAGATATGGCTGATCGGGGCACCTTCGCTGGCGCCAGTCAGGCGGAAACGATCCACGCGACCGGTTTCAACAGCACCCGCACCGCCCCCCAGAAGTTGCTGATCCAGCGACCGCCCGATAGAAGCCCCAATGGCGCGACCAATGACAGCACTCGACAATCCGAATGCCGTGCCCCCGACAGCACCGCCCAGCGCGGCACCAGCCGCCCCCAGTATTATGGTCGCCATCAGTCTGTCTCCTCAGGAAAAGCAAATCTGGCAACGATCCGTCGTTGCCAGGGGTGGCCCAGCGCGTTTTCCATAACGCCGTGCCCGCTATAGGCATGGATAAAACGCATATGCGCGCCCAGGCCCGATTGGATGCCAAGGTGTTTTGCAACGCTGCCGTCGCGCATGCGAAACAACAACACATCCCCCAGCGCCGCGTCGTCGCCGCGTTTGCGTAGCAGGTAATTTCGCGCCGCCCGCCAGAGCAGCTCATCACCCTGTGGTTCGGACCAGTCACGTGTATACGCAGGTATCACACCAGGTTCTGAACCGTCATATAGTTCACGCCACACCCCACGAATAAGGCCAAGGCAATCCGCCCCCGCCCCCCGCTGCGATGCCTGATGTCGGTAAGGCGTGCCAATCCAGTTGCGGGCTAGCCGCACAGCTTCTTCCCCGACCGTCATTCGCTCAGCCTCCCACCATCATTGGTGCCGGCTGTGGCCGGATGTGCCATCAGCCAATCCTCACCCGGAATATGTGGAAAGCCGCGAAAATTCAGAAAGTTGTTGAATTTCAGTCGGCAGGTATCTGGCCGTTTGTCGCAACCGGCTTCCAAGCGGATCCGGTCACCCGGGGCGATCGGGGCGCGAATGCTATCCCATAGCTCCAGAGTACGGAACTGTTCATCCGACCGATCGGATTTGATTAAACCAATCAGCCCCTGTGCTTCGCCGTCAAGCACCCGTAACCGGCCACGTTCAAACCACTGCGGGTCATAGCCTATCAGGTTCTCGAACCGGAACAGGCGCTGTTGCTCGACAAGCTCTACCGCAATATCTGCCGCATACCCTGGTTGATCGAATGCGAACCCGCATTGTTGGTCCCCCAGCACCGCGGAACAGGGCGATTGATAAATTCGCCCCTGTGGTTGATTCAATGCTTCGGTCAGCCCGCGCAACTCCGCGTGAAAGGCACCATTGCTACGGGTGATTTCGCCCATGGTCCCATCGAACTGTTTCACCCTTTGCGCAGTGTCCGCCCAATTCACGAGCCAGGCTTGCACCCTCGCATCGTCAAATCTACCTGCTTCGATGTCAGCCTCACTTACCGCTGCGCTGCTCAAGGCACCCATGGCTTCGGTATTGTCGACGGCAAGGCCGGACGATTGTTCCAGAGCTTTGGCACTCATGCCTGAGTCTGCTCTAAAATCCATGCCATCAAAGGCCAGGTCCAGATCGTGGTCCGTGAACCCAAGGCGTACCCCATCCACACGTTCAACCAACCAGCAGCGGGCAAGAGTGGTCAACCCTGTATCCAGGTGATGTTGAAGTTCTTCTGAAATCGGCATCAAACCCGAAGCTCCACAACTGGGACATTTGGCACCTCACCAGCCTGAAAGCTGGAAACAGAAGTCTGGATACGGTCCGTATCAAACCTCACCGGCACATCGAATTCAAACCCGGCAGTGATTTCCGCGCCCTGATCCGGCGGATGATTGAAATGCAGGATGCCTGTGGTCAAATCGACCTCATATTCAATCGTTTCCTGTACTTCGTCGCCGTCAACCCCAACCCTGAGCGTCCCAGGAACGGGCTTCACAATCGGGCGCTTATATATGTGCTCGCCGCTCTGATAACTTTTGACGATCGGAATATCCGAACTCACGCCATCACCCATTGCGATCACCTGATCTAGGAAATGCGGCTCAGCACTTGCTTTGCCGGATTTGAAATCCGCCCAGTCTTTCCAGCGGAAACCATGCATCTGTCCCTGACGGGCTTCGAAGAACGCCAGCAACAGCTCAATATCATCAAGCGACCGCAGGCCCAGCCCGGCATCATAACGCCTGCGCGAATGCGCCCAGGGGGTGTTTCGTTCCTCAAACCCATTGGCCAGGGTGACCACATCGGTGCGCCGCTCTGGCCCCCCGACGGAGCCAAAGCTCAATGACGCCGGAAATCTGACTTCGTGAAAACTCATCCGATACTCTCCATCTCTCTCTCTGTAAGGCCCCAAAGGGTCGTCCAGATCGCTCTAATTCATCGGTTGCGGGCGCCGCGTGACATCAGCCGCCCCATCTGTGCGGCGATCTGACTTCTAGACCGTTCAAACCCCCGCACATCCGGCGTGGTGATGTTCATGACAACGCTGACAGGCCGACCACCATCAGCCTGCACGCCAAGCCGTCCATCGGCCCCCCGTGTCAGCGGCATGATGGCCTCTGGCCCGGCTTCGCCCATGAGACCCGCACCGCCACGCATCGGGAACATTGTCGGCCCGTTCACAATGCCGCCATTGGCAAATGGCGTGACCTTGCCGCCGGAAAATGCCGCGCCATCAGCAAACTGGAACAAGCCGCCGAACAGGCTGTTTACCCCTTGTGCCAAAAGCCCGCCGACGCGATCCGTGACCGGTTTGACCGCAATACCATAGGCTGTGTTCAGCATGGATTGCGCAACAGTGTCGAGCGCGCCGGACAGTTTATCGCCGTCAAAAATCAGCCCGTCTATTGCTCGTTTCAGCCCACGGCTGATCCCACGGCTGAGGGTTCCGACCTCGCGCGTGGTGCCGTTCATGGTCAGCTGCATGCGGGCCAGCTCAGCCTCAAAGGCCTGGGTCATCCCGCTGGCAGCGCCAAGCGTCGTTTCAAGCGATTCAACGCTTTGGTCAAACCCGTCAACTTCTTCAAATTCCGCCATCTTCTATTGGTCCTCTTTCATCCGGAAAGGCCGCAGCCAATTCGTCAAGCCGTGACCGCGACAGCGGTGCCGCCTGCCTGTCCCGCCCACAGATCAACATCAGTTCAGCCGGGGTGAGCGCCCAGAATTCCGCCGGGCGCAAACCGGCCTCGCGCAGGCCCGCCCGCATGAGCGCACGCCAGTTAAACCGACTCATCTGGCAGTTCGAACGCACGGGTCAGCAGTTCTGCCGCAACCCGCGCAGCCCCCAACGTGCCGCCGGGGATTTCCGCCGTTAGCAGGTCTTCCGCCCGGCCCCGCCAGCCACCGCCGCGCAAACCCGCTACAATCAGCGCCAGAACATCGCGGCTGCTGAAGTTCCGGCTTTCAAACCGCTCCACCAGTTCCACCAGCGTTCCGGTTTCAAGGCTGGCTTCGAGCTCCGCCAGCGCCCCAAGCGTCAGCTTGCAGGTGTGAGGTTCGCCATTGATGACAAGCTCCACCTCTCCGGCCATCGGGTTGGCCATCACAGTGCGGTAAAGCTTAGCTGTCCGGCACTTGCCATCGACAGCTCATAGGTGGCTTCACCATTGTGGGCGCCTGCATATTCAATGCTGGAAATTTGAAACGCCCCTTCGATCACGCCGAAATCTGGCACGATCACCTGAAAATCCGGCGTTTCACCGTCAAAGAATATCTGGCGCGCGCGTTCATCCGTGCCTTCGTCTTTAAAGACGCCAGAGCCGGAAATCGCAGCACTTTTTACGCCTGCGCCCCCCAGCAGTTCACGCCAGCCGCCCTGGCTTTCAAGGCTGGTGACATCCACGGTTTCAGCGTTAAAGGAAATCCGCGTTGCGCGCAGCCCCGCGATGGTTTCAAACAGTCCCGCGCCGTTCATGTCTAGTTTTATCAGTAGGTCTTTGCCGTTTTGGGCAGTCATGAGTTTTCTCCAATGTTTAGGAATCTTCGATCCGTGCGGTGAAACGCAGGTCGATCCGCCGGGTTTCCGCATCGCCGACCCGGCGCGCCGTTGCCCGGTCAAACCTGAGGTAGATCAGCCGACCACGCGACAGGATCAGATCCGCATCAACCAGCGCGTCACTGATTGCTGCGGCTACGTCCTTTGCCGTCTGAAATCCTGCGGCATCGGTCACCACCGAAACGGTGACGAAATGCAACGCGCCATGGCCTGTCTTGTCGGACCGATCGCGCACGTCTTCAGGGCCGAGGCTAACATAGGTTGGTGGCACGGCCCCCGCGGGAACCGTGTCGTAGATATCGCTCCCCACCAACGCCCCCAGGGCCGTATCCGCCGTGAGCCGCTGGAAAATCGCCGATTGCAATGCGCTTGCTACACCATAGCTCATGCCGCGACCTCCTCTTCTGCATGGCAGATCAGAAAGCGGCCATAGGCATCCGCCTCTTTTACCGCCTGAATGCGGAATATCCGGTCGCCATCGCGGAACCTCTGCTCCGGGCGCGGGCGTCGGGGGGAAGAATGGTCCGCCCCCCGGACCGTGATCAGGTAGCGAACGGACGAACGGGTCAGGAGCTGTTCCGCCCCTTCCCGTCCGGTTGCCGCCCGCAGGTCAGCCCAGATCGTGCCAAGCGCGACCCAGCTTTGCACAAACCCGCCTGCGCCATCCGGGTTCAAAACCGGATCTTCGAGCACGAGCGCCCGGTTCAGTGTTGCAGGCCCCATCAGCCCCGTCCCCCAAGCACACGCACCGTGCGATAGCGGGATATCAGCCCCGAAACGGCATCGGGCATCGGCATGTCACTGCTGCCATGACGGTTTTCATAGTAATGCGCACCCAGCAGAAACACCGCCTGCGCGATATCCGCGGGCATGTCCGACCAGGCGGCACCAAAGCCGGCGGTAAAGGTGACTTCTGCTTCTCCTGCTACGGGAACGGCGGGTAAATAGCTGCCCGTGGGCATCAGACGTGGCCTCTGATCATCCATCTGCAAGCGATATGCACCCGCATCAATCACCGTGGCATCCCCAACGCGATCTATCAGCCGCAGGCTCAGGATTGCGCTGACAGGGGCAACAGGCAGCGCCTGGCCTTCGCGGTCACGCCAGCCGGTCAGACGCCACAGAAAATCGCGCGCGATCAACGCCTTTCCGGTCCGTGTTTCGACCGCAGACAGCGCGGCCCTCAAGGTCGATTCCAACAACCCGTCCTGCACGCCGTCATCCGCAAACCCGGTGCCAAGGCGCAGGTGATCGCGAAATTCAGCAAGCGGCAGGCTGCCGACCGGCACGCTCGACTGTTCGATTAACATCATGGGAAATTCTCCACTCTTCCCCGTCCTGGCCCAGTGCTCAGAAACGGGCGCGCGCCACCCACATCGCTCGGACGGAGGGGAGCAGCTAGACAATATGGGTGATTAGGCGCGCGCCCAGGGGTTCCCCGAACCGGGAAACCCCGTTCCTTTCCGCGCCTTAGCTAACGGCGAATTTAAGCAGCTTGATCGCCGCAAAATCGCTGACGTCGCCACCGACGCGTTTGGTGGCATAGAAAAGCACATGGGGCTTTGCGCTGAACGGATCACGCAGAACACGCATGTCCGGGCGCTCAGCAACCGTGTAGCCCTTGGAAAAGTCGCCAAAGGCGATCGCATTGGCGTCGGAGGCGATATCCGGCATGTCTTCGGCGATCAGAACCGGATATCCCATCAGGCGTGCAGGCTCGCCCGCCGCCAGGCCATCCGACCACAGGAAGCGGCCATCGCCATCCTTCATCTTGCGCACGGCGCCTGCCGTTTTGGAGTTCATGACAAAGGTCGCATTGGCGCGGTATTCCGCCCCCAGCGCATAAACCAGATCCACAATGGCATCGCCGGGATTCGCCCCCGTGAAATCGCCATCGGTGCCAGTTGGAACATAGCCAAGGTTGCCCCAGGTCCAACTGTCATTGGCAACATCAGTGTGGGTCAGGAAACCGGTTGGTTTGTCCACACCGTCACCGCTGACAAAAGAAGCCGCCTCTGCCCGCGCGAATTTGTCCGCGATGCGGCCAGCCAGCCAGCCTTCGATGTCAAAGGCACTGTCGTCCAGCAGGCGCTGGGATGCCTTCGGTAGCGCAGAAAGCTCATGCAGGGGGATCGAAATCCGGTCAATCTGCGGGGTGCCGGTTTCTGCGGTTGCGGTGGTTTCATCCGCCCAGCCCGCACCAAGGTCGGTGTGGTCAACCAGAACATCAAAGGAGGTCGCCTCCACATTCACCACATTGGCAACTGAGCGCAGCGACGCAGCAGACCGCAGAACGCTCATGATCTGTTCGCTGGTTTCGGGATCGACGAGGTAGCCGCCATCAGCCGCCACTGCGGTTGACATGGCTTTGCCTTCAAGCTCCAGCCCCCGCAGCGCGTCATCGTCGCCACTGCGCAGATAGGCATTGAAAGCCTTTTGGTGCGGCGCCTCAGTCTCGGCTGCCACAGAAAGGGCCGGACGGCCTGTAATTTGTGTCTTGCGTTCAAACATGGTCAGTTTTTCATCCTGTTGTTTCAGACGTTCGTTGATGTCGCTCATGAAGCCCCCGAGCGCGGTCTTCACCTCCGCAACCGGGGTCGGTTGGGCAGGCATAGCGCTGCCGTCCCGAGCCTTCGTCTCGGATTTTCCCATTCAAATGTTCCTTTCAGGGAGTGGTCAGGCCTCACGCTCATCGCGGGCCAGTGCATGGCGGGCAGCGTCAATCGCCGCCGCCAGTTCACGCAGGTCGCCATCCGGGGTGTCCCCCTTTGCGCCGACCCGCGCTTCCGGCAGCATCGGGAACGTCACGAGCGACACCTCCCAAAGCTCCAGTTCATGAAGGAGCCTCTGCCCCTTATTGTTCTTTGCGGCTTTCTTCGTCCGATAGCCGATCGACAGCCCGTCAATCGCCCCTGCGGCCAGCAATGCCGCCGCTTCCCGCGCCTTTTCGACGTCCGGCAGCAAACGCCCTTTGACGTAAAGCCCCTTCTGATCTTCGCTGATTTCATCCCAGACGCCGATCGGTTGGGTCGGGTCGTGCTGCCACAGCATCTTGACCGTACCACCCTTCGACGCCAGCCGATTAAGCGACGCCTGATAGGCCCCCTCAGCGACCACATCGCCGCCATTGTCCGCCTTGCCAAACAGGCTTGCGTAGCCCTCTATCGTGACACCATCGGCCAGAACCTGCGGCTCCTCAAAGCGGCAGAATTTGACCTCAAGACCGGATTTCTCATGTGTATTTGTCATCACTTTCCCTTTTTTCGGGTTCACCTGAACGAAACGGAGTTCCAAGCCCGAAACCCCTAAGGCACCGCATCAATCAGCGAGGTCACACCCTGCGCCAGGATCACGCCAACCACGCCGTAAACGGTGAGCCAGAGCCGCTTTTCCAGCCGCTCAATCATCTTCTCGATCCGGTCGAGCCGCTGCCCAAGTGCATCAAACTGCATCTGCGCCACCCGTTCATTGGCGTCGATCCGCGCTGCCGCGGCGTCGAAACTTTCGTAAAGATAGCGGGAGCCTGTAGGCTTAGACCCTGCCTCACTCATCGGCGTCCGCCAGTTTCGGCAGGCCGAGGATCGCGCGTTTTTCCGCATCACTCAGGAAACTCGCCTCACTCACCCGCCGCCATTGCTGGTCACGCTCAACCGCCAATGCCGCAACCTGATCCAGGTCTGGTTTCATCTCAACCAGGTCACCGCTGAACCGGGCCAGCCATTCCGAAATCGCGGCTGTCACGCGCGTCGCCAGCGGCAGCACCGTCAGGCGGTAAAACGCACGGTTTGCCTCCTGGTAGTTGGCATAGGTCGCATCCCCCGGAATGCCCAGCAACATCGGCGGCACCCCAAAGGCGATGGCGATTTCACGTGCTGCCGCTTCTTTGGTTTTCTGGAATTCCATGTCGGATGGGGAAAAGCCCATCGGTTTCCAGTCAAGCCCACCTTCCAGCAGCATCGGCCGGCCAGCATTGGCAGCGCCCTGATGATAGCTGGCCATTTCATTCTGCAGCCGGTCATACTGATCCGCTGACAGTTGGGATTGCCCCTCTGCACCCTTATAAACAATCGCCCCCGATGGCCGCGCCGCATTATCCAGCAACCCCTTGGACCAGCGCGAGGCCGCGTTGTGGACGTCAATCGCACTTGCCGCCGCCTGCATCGGGGACAGACCGTAGTGGTCGTCCTGCGGATGGAAACTTTTGATATGGCAGATCGGTTGTTGATCCCCGGTCATATGGAAACGGTGCTTGCGGCCGCCAACGGCATAGTCATAGGCCACCGGCCAACCGTCAGACCCCGGAACAAGGCTCATGCGGTCACTGCGCAGGACAAACAGTTCACGTACCTCATCCGTGTCATCTGTCACCGCTTCCAGATAGCCGTTACCAGAAAGCAGAATCTGCCCGTATAGCGCCTCAAACAACTCTGCCCGACCCTGCATGGCATTGGGTTGGCGCATCAGCGAAATCAGCGGGTGTTCCTCGAACCGTTGAACACGATCCTGAACCACCAGCGGCACTGCCGCGGCAGCCTCCGCAATCAACTTCACAGCGCGAAATCCAACGGGATTGCCCGCAAATCCTGTCTTGGTCAGGCTGACTGTGTCGCGCGGGCTCCAGGCCACGCGGCCCGATCCTTGCCAGGCGATCACCGGCCCTGTGGCCGATGCTTTTGTCTCCTGCACCTCCATAGTCGATTTTTTCAAGAAATTAAATGCCATATCGCTCGCTCCTCATGTCGCGCCGCTGTCTTGTCATGTGATCCAGGCAGAGTTGGAAACCCTGCTGAAATCTCCGGAATCGGTGTGTTTACAGTTCCCGCAGACGGGGTTGTCGCCACCGCGCCGCAGGTTCAATCATCAGATCGGTCAAGGCCCAGACCAAAGCATCCACGCGGTCGGGGCTGCCGCGCCCTGCATAGCCACGCTGGCTCATCCGGCACATCTGTTCCTCTAGCTGGGCAAGCCCCCGCAAATGGCTGACACGGCCCTGTTCATAAAGCGCGGCGATGGGTTCTGCGCGCGCGCTTTTGCCTCGCGCCGCCCGAACTGCGCGAAACGGCACCAGCGGATCAACCTGGCGGATCACCGTTTCGACGAGGTCGCCGCCCTGGTTGACCTCTGCCACCAGACGATCAGCGCCGAATTCTTCCATCGCGCGGATCGCCGCATTGGCCCATTCGGTCGGGCTGGATGCACTGACGCTTGCATCCTTCAGCACATAGGCGCGCCAGTCCTGCGGCGGGCCTTGTGTGACGGCGCCGACCACG
>CAYTUW010000040.1:0-16582 GCA_964441435.1 uncultured Rhodobacterales bacterium | reverse complement strand
GGCCCCGGTGTGGACATCAGGGCCAGTACAGTCGCAACGTAGATGAGCCAGGTGTTCAGATCCATCATCGCCTCACTTCTTACCCGGCGTACCGTCGAATTTCTTTTCCAGGCTGTCCCAGCAGTCAATGTAGTTGTCCTGAAGCGGTGCCTCTTTTGCGGCAAACCGGGTCAGGTGTTGCGGGAAACGGGTTTCGAACATGAAGCTCATCGTATTGTCCAGTTTCTCAGGCTTCAGATCCGCATTGGACGCCCCTTCAAAAGCGTCCCGGTCCGGCCCGTGCGGCAGCATCATATTATGCAGGCTCATGCCGCCGGGGATGAACCCCTCGGGTTTGGCGTCATACTGCCCGTAAATATTGCCCATCAGCTCGGACATGATGTTCTTGTGATACCACGGCGGGCGGAATGTATCCTCGGCAACCATCCAGCGTTCGCGGAACAGCACAAAGTCGATATTGGCGGTGCCTTCCACGCCCGACGGCGCGGTCAGCACGGTAAAGATCGACGGATCAGGGTGGTCAAACAGGATTGCGCCGACCGGGCAATAATTGGTCATGTCGTATTTGACTGGCGCGTAATTGCCGTGCCAGGCGACAACATCAAGCGGGCTGTGCCCAATCCTGGTCTGGTGGAACTGGCCGCACCATTTGATGGTGACGGTAGAGGGGGCATCGCGGTCCTCAAACGCAGCGACAGGCGTTTTGAAGTCACGCCGGTTCGCCATACAGTTCGCGCCGATCGGCCCCCGCCCCGGCAGATCGAATTTCTGCCCATAGTTTTCGCAGACAAAACCACGCGCCGGACCCTCTAGAACCTCAACCCGGTAAACAAGCCCACGCGGGATAATGGCGATTTCCTGCGGTGCCAGGTCGATGACGCCAAGTTCCGTCAGGAACCGCAGGCGCCCCTGCTGCGGCACGATCAGAAGTTCGGAATCAGCGGAGTAGAAATAGTCATCCACCATAGAGTCAGTGACAAGGTAGATATGTGACGCCATGCCAACCTGCGTGTTCACATCCCCTGCGGTTGTCATCGTGCGCATGCCGGTGAGCCAGGTCAGTGCTTCGTCAGCATGTGGCACGGGGTCCCAGCGGTATTGGCCAAGGCTGATCACATCCGGGTCTACATTCGGCGCGGACTGCCAGTAAGGCAGGTCGATTTTTTCGTAGCGATGGGAATGTTTGACCGAAGGACGGATGCGATAACACCAGGTGCGTTCGTTCTGATGGCTTGGCGCGGTGAAGGCGGTGCCGGAGAGCTGTTCGCCATAAAGCCCGTATTCGCATTTCTGCGGCGAATTCATCCCCTGCGGCAGCGCGCCGGGCAATGCTTCTGTTTCGAAATCATTCCCGAACCCGGGCATGTAACCTTCATGTGGTCCGGGGATCGAAGGGGCCAGTTTCATCCGTGTCGGCTGTGCTTGCTTGTTCATGGGAATCCTCGCGCATTGGATGTGCGCAACCATATCGTTGCAAATGCAACGAAGTCAAGTGACGAGGCCAAGTGCCCTTCTGACCTGTTCCAGATAGGATCGGCTGACCGGCAGTTCGCGGCCATCCGACAGAACCACCACATAGGATGAACCCTTGCGGTGTAGCCGATCAATATGGCCGATAGCGGCCCAATGGGATCGGTGCAGCCGAACACCGGGAAGGGCGGCCAGTTTTTCCTCGGCTTCAGCGATCTTGCCATAGATCAGGTCGCCGCCGCCACTTGTGGTCACGTCAAGATAGTGATCCTGCGTCGAGATCGAGATGATGTCATTCCCAATGTCCGGCTTCAGTTGGTTCAGGAACAGCCGCAGCTCTGTGTTGTCACCAGGGGGCCCCGGCGGATCAGATGGCTTTGTCCGCCCAGCCAGCGCAAAAGCGCGCAAGTCAACCAGCGCAACAACGCTGCTGATGGCGCAGAGCTTCAGGTAATAGCGATGAAACGGACCAAAGGCCTGTTCAGCACCCTGAAATAGCCAGACAACACCGAACACAACAGCGGAACCGGGGACCGCACCAACAAGAACCCAGATTACCATGCGCAACGGCCAGGGACTGTTCTGGATCGGTGTCAGATAAAGGGATGTATAGGCAAGCGTATTCATGACAATACCCACGCCGACAACGGCCAAGGTCCAGTAAAGCATGCGCATCAGCAAAGGCAATTCGTCATAGGTGCCAAAAGGGCCGGTCAGCGTCAGGATCACGATTGACGCCAGAACGAACGCGATTTTCTCGCGCCAGTTGATTTCCACGCACGGGGGCAGCCGATTGCTTTTCTGCGTTTCACATTGCGTCAGTGCCATTCACGAAGGATAACGCGTCATTCACGCAAGGCAACTCTGTTCACATGCGATTTCAGAATAGCATCCACATCGGAAGAGGCGGGATTCCGTGAGTGGACAAATGCCTTTTTATACCAAAAAATTTTCGCCTGTCTCTTCCGCCTAGTTCCAGTTCAGAACCACTTTTCCTGATTTACCGCTTTGCATTGCGGCAAAGCCTTTGCGGTAATCGTCCACATCAAATCTATGGGTGATCACCCCGCTCACATCCAGCCCATTCTGAAGCATGGCAATCATCTTGTACCAGGTCTCGAATATCTCACGCCCATAGACGCCCTTGATGGTGATCGCCTTGAAAACAATCCGTGACCAGTCAACGGGGGATTTTCCGGGTGGAATGCCGAGCAAGGCAATGCGCCCGCCCATCACCAGGTTTTCAACCATCTGGTCAAGGGCTTGCTGATTGCCAGACATCTCAAGGCCAACATCGAACCCTTCCGTCATTTTCAACGCGCCTTCGACCTCATCCAGTTCCTGCCTGGCGACATTCACGGGAACCACATCCGCAACCTGTGCCGCAAGGTCAAGCCGATCCTGATTGACATCGGTAATGACAACATGGCGCGCGCCCACATGACGTGCCACAGCGGCCGCCATGATCCCGATTGGCCCGGCCCCAGTGATCAGAACGTCTTCGCCAACAAGATCAAAGGAAAGTGCAGTATGAACCGCATTCCCCAGCGGATCGAGGATTGCACCGATGTCATCGGAAATCTCATCCGGTAGCGGCACGACGTTGAAGGCAGGCAGTCGCAGATATTCGGCAAAGGCGCCCTGTTCATTTACGCCGATGCCACGCGTCGCGGGATCAAGATGAAATTTCCCCGCCCGCGACTGGCGGGATTTATGGCCGATCAGATGCCCTTCACCCGAGCAGCGCTGGCCTATTTCAAGCCCCTCGACATCGCGGCCAAGCTCTACAATTTCGCCAGCAAACTCATGCCCGGTAATCAGCGGCACCGGCACCGTACGGGCCGCCCAGTCATCCCAGTCCCAGATGTGAATGTCAGTGCCGCAAATTCCGGTCCTATTGATACGGATCAGCACGTCATCCGGCCCGACTTCCGGCACTGGCGCGGTTTCCATCCACAGGCCGGGTTCGGCTTTGGCTTTCACCAGCGCTTTCATTTCATTGGTCATGTGAGCGCCCCCACCGCCTTGCCCGCCTTGCTAAAGGCGTCGAGCGCAAAATCAAGGTCGTCACGGGTGAGCGCAGCGTTCATCTGGGTGCGGATGCGCGCTGTACCCTTGGGCACCACGGGAAAGAAGAAACCAGCAACGTAAACACCAAGCTCAAACAGCTTTGCCGCCATATCCTGTGAAAGCCGCGCATCACCCAACATCACGGGCACAATCGGGTGTTCGCCAGGTAGAAGATCAAAGCCGAGCCCGTCCAGCCCCGCGCGCCAATAGGCGGTGTTTTCAAACAGTTGCGTGCGCAGATCATCGCCGGCCTCGACCAGATCAATGGCCTTCAGCCCGGCCATCACAACCGCAGGTGGCAGTGAATTGGAAAAGAGATATGGCCGCGCCCGCTGCCTGAGCAAATCAACCACAGGCTGCGCCCCTGCGATGTAACCGCCAATCGCCCCGCCCAGCGCCTTGCCCAGCGTGCCGGTTGTGACATCAGCTTTCACACCGAAATGCGGTGCCATTCCGGCACCCTTCGGCCCCATGAACCCGGTTGCATGGCAATCATCCACCATCAACAAAGCATCATATTCATCGGCAAGCGCCCGGATTTCCGGCAGGCGGGCAAGGTAGCCGTCCATGGAAAACACGCCGTCGGTTGCAATCATGATGAACCGTGCCCCGCCTTCGCGCGCCTCAATCAGCCTGGTCTCCAGATCCGCCATATCTGAATTCACGTAACGGAACCGCCGCGCCTTGCAGAGCCGTATCCCGTCGATGATCGACGCATGGTTGAGCGAATCGGAAATGATGGCATCCTCCGGCCCCAGAAGCGGCTCAAACAACCCGCCATTGGCGTCAAAGCAGGCCGCAAACAGGATCGCATCATCATGGCCCAGAAACCCGGCGAGCCGCTGTTCCAGCTTTCGGTGAATATCCTGCGTTCCACAGATGAACCGGACAGAGGCCATACCGAAACCGTGGTCATCATAGCTCGCCCTCGCGGCGGCGATCAGGTCAGGATGATCCGCAAGCCCGAGGTAGTTGTTGGCGCAGAGGTTCACCACCCGGTCATGGGATTGCCCGCCATGATTCACGCTGATCCGCCCGGCCTGGGGCGATGTGATGAGGCGTTCGCGTTTCATCAGCCCTTCGGCTTCTATTCCCGCCAGGGTCGAATGGATATGGGTGAGGAATTCGGTGGACATGCCGGAGGCTCCCTTTTTCATGGACCCTATCCTGACCTAGGACACGTGTCAATTTAACGGATGCTGCATCCGTCATTTTGGACTTATCCGCCACGCACCACAAGGATACCCCGCGCAGGGCCGCCGATTGCCTCTATCCGGTGAGCGAAATCAGCACGGTACCGGGCCGTATCCCCCTGCGACAAATCTGCTGCGGCTTCGCCGGTCAGAACCTTCATCCGCCCGGACATGACGGTCAGGCTTTCGCGGGCACCTTTTGCATGCGGTTGGCTGACCAGCGCGCCGCCCGGATCAAGCAGCAAATCATAAATCTCACAATCGCCGGCATCCTCCGGCGGTGACAGGATAGTGATGCGCCAACCACTGTTCGACTGGGAAATCGTCGGCGCCTGCTCCGCCAACAGAACCTCTATCGCGCCATTCGCGGGGGCAGCGTCCAACAAGGCCCCCAGGTCGACCTGCAACGCGCGTGACAGGTTCCATAGCGTCGCAATCGTGGGGGAGCTTTCGCTGCGTTCAATCTGGCTGACCATGCTGCGCGACACGCCAGACAGTTTCGCCACCGCATCAAGCGACAGCCCCTTTGCCGCGCGGGCGTCTTTCAGGCGTTGGGCCAGGCGGGTCAGGATTTCAGCGTTGTCAGACATGGGCCGACCCTCTGCGCCTGCCCGCCCTCTGTCAATCCCCGCTCTTGATCCAGGTGGCCAGAACGTGCAGTCATATCATGTGCAACGGTCAAGGGGATATCATGGCTGGTGATCAGGTGGGCTTTGTGCTGGATGACTTCCTGCCTTACCAACTGGCGGTGGCGGCCTCCCGCGTGTCACGGCAGTTTGCGGCGCTCTATCAGGAACAATTTGGTATCTCGATGCCGGAATGGCGGGTGGTGGCCCACCTCAGTCAGGCCGGATCAGTTAGCGTGCGCGAAATTCACCAACGCGTCGATATGGACAAATCCAAAGTCTCCCGCGCGGCCAGCAGGCTGGAAAGCGCCGGGCTTATCACCAAAAAGGTTGATCAGAACGACCGACGACTGGTCGAACTCGCACTGACCACCAAGGGCCAGGCGCTGATCGAAGAAATGGCTCCGATTGCAGAGACCTTTCAACAGAAGCTTCTGTCCAATCTTGCACCGGAGACGGATCTTTTCCGCAGGCAACTGGAAAAACTTCTGGCAGCAATGTGACGAAGCGTCAGGCTGGTGATTTCCCGCTCCGGCGTTAGACATATCCGCAGCAAGCGGAGGGCACCATGGACGACATCGTAATTCTCGACGGCGCGCGCACGGCGATTGGCACCTTTGGCGGCAGCCTTGCGGGGACCACAGCGATTGACCTTGGCACGACGGTAGCGAAGGCGGCGCTGGATCGTTCCGGTGTTGAAGGGTCACAGATCGGCCATGTCGTCTATGGCAATGTGATCAGCACCGAGCCGCGTGACATGTATCTGTCCCGCGTGGCGGCACTTGGGGCCGGAGTGCCGGAAACCACCCCTGCGATGAACGTCAACCGGCTTTGCGGGTCCGGGGCGCAGGCGATTGTGTCCGCTGCGCAGGTGCTGATGCTGGGCGACGCGGATTTCGCACTTGCGGGCGGGGCCGAAAACATGAGCCGCGCGCCGTACATCATGCCCGCCGCACGCTGGGGTCAGAAAATGGGCGACGTCGGAGTCCAGGACATGATGCTTGGCGCGCTGAATTGTCCCTTTGGCACGGGCCACATGGGGATCACGGCGGAAAATGTTGCCGCCGAGCATGGCATCAGCCGCGAAGATCAGGATGCTTTTGCCCTGGAAAGCCAGACACGCGCGGCAAGGGCCATCGCGGAAGGGCATTTCAAAAACCAGATCGTGCCAGTCGAGGTGCGTATGAAGCGCGACATGGTGCCGTTTGAGGTTGATGAACACCCAAAGGCGACCTCGGCAGAAGCTTTGGCGGGGCTGCGCACGGCATTTCAGAAGGACGGCACCGTCACCGCAGGCAATGCGTCGGGCATCAATGACGGCGCGGCCGCAATGGTCCTTGCACGTGGTGACGCGGCAGAAAAGGCCGGGCTGAAACCCAAGGCGCGCATTATCGGCTATTCCCATGCAGGCGTGCGACCAGAGGTCATGGGCATCGGCCCCGTGCCTGCGGTCGAAAACCTGCTGGCCCGCACCGGGCTGACGGTCGATGATTTCGATGTGGTGGAAAGCAACGAAGCCTTCGCCGCCCAGGCTGTTGCCGTAAATCGCGCACTTGGTCTTGACCCGGCAAAGGTGAACCCGAATGGCGGTGCCATCGCGCTTGGCCACCCGGTGGGGGCTACGGGTGTCATCATCGCTGTAAAGGCGCTTTATGAACTGGAACGCATCGGCGGAAAACGCGCCCTCGTGACCATGTGCATCGGTGGCGGGCAAGGCATTGCGCTTGCGCTGGAGCGGCTCTAACCTCGTCAAATGGCGAAATCCGAACGGCAAAAAATGGCGGCAGGCGAATGGTATTGCTGCATTGATGACGAACTGGAAGCCCTGCGCGTCACCGCGCGGGTGGCGGTGCATGAACATAACACCCTGCCGCCGGCGGAACGTGGCGATATCGGCCCGGCGCTGGGCCAGCTCCTGACCGCAGACAGCGCGATCATCGAAGCGCCGTTTCACTGCGCCTATGGCATCAACATCACGCTGGGGCGCAATGTCTTTCTCAACGCAGGATGCACGATCCTGGACTGCGCGAAAGTGACAATTCTGGACTACAGCATGCTCGGCCCGAACGTGCAGATCTACTGTCCCGAGCATCACAAAGACCCGATTAAGCGCAGCGAGGAAGGCCTGGAAATCGCCCGTCCTGTGCATATCGGCAAGCGGGTCTGGATTGGGGGCGGCGCGATCATACTGCCCGGTGTCACCATCGGTGACGGGGCGATTGTGGGGGCAGGGAGCATCGTGACAAAGGATGTTGCCGCGGGGGTCACCGTCGTTGGCAACCCGGCGCGCCCGATCTGAGCGTCAGCGCAGCGATACATCCGCCCGTGCCGAGGCCCCCGAGGCATCAATCACCGACAGCTGCAGAAACCCCTGCCCCTGCGCGGGCAGATGCACCTCGCGCTCATAGGTGGCCACCTCAACCGGGGTGCCATTGACGAGCCATGTGAATGGCGCGACCCCGTCCCTGACCCGAAGCGTCAGCGGCCCATCCGCGATGAGTTCCGCGCCATCCGGGGGAAACGACACTTCGGGCGCCCCATCGGGGCGGGCAAACACCGCGCCGCGCGGGCGGAACTGTCGCAGCGGCTGAGGCAGGGCAGAAGCACCCACCAGCAGCGTGCCGGACGGCGGTGGCGGGAGCGGATCAAGCCTGGGTTTCAGGCGCGAAAATGCCTCAAACAACACCGGCGCAGCCAGGTCGCCACCAAACGCGCCCGGGACCGCCGTGCCATCGGGCCGCCCCAGCCACACACCGATCACATGCCGTGCGTCAAACCCGACAGCCCAGGCATCGCGGTGGCCATAGCTGGTGCCTGTCTTATAAGCGAGCCGATTGGCGGGGGCGCCGGGCGGCGGGGCAAGGCCCGAAAGGATATGCGCAACCTGCCAGGCCGCCTCTGGCGACAACACTCGCGCCACCGATGTTTCCCCAGCGGGACGCGCCGACAAGGGTCGCGCCTGCCCCTGATTGGCAATCCCCGCGTAAAGCGTCACAAGGTCGTTCAACGTCACCCCCACGCCGCCCAGGCCAATCGCCAGACCCGGGCGCCCGCCCGGCAGTTCCGGTTCCATCCCCGCCAGGCGCATCCGCTGCATCAAATGGGCCGGGCCAAGCGCATCCAACAGGCTGACCGCCGGGATATTCAATGACTGCTGCAACGCATCCGCCACCCGGATCGTGCCACGAAACTGCCCGTCGAAATTCTGCGGCAGATAGGCACCAAAGGCCGTTGGACGGTCCTCAATCATCGTTTCGGGATGGGCAAGCCCGCGCTCAAAGGCAAGACCATAGATCAGGGGCTTCAGCGTTGACCCGGGTGAACGCAACGCGCGGGTCATATCGACAAACCCCTCGCGGTTGTCAGCGCGATAGGCCCCGGAGCCGACGGAGGCAAGGATTTCACCGTTTTCATGATCCGCCACCACAATCGCAATCGACAACCGTTGATCTCGCGCGGCAAGCACGTCAGCGGCAAGCGCCTGCAACCTGACTTGCAAATCTGCGTCGATCGTCAGCTGGTGAACATCCCGCAGCGGGAATTCCGCACGGATGTGATCAGCCATATGTGGCGCAATGGCCGGGAATGGCGCGCGCACCGCAGGCACCGGATCTCGCAGGGCCGCGACAACGGTTTCCGGGTCCAGAAGCCCCGCCCCTTCGGCGCGCGCCAGAACCCGCGCCCGCGCAGCCCTTGCCCGGTCTAGATAGCGATCCGGCCGGCGGGTTTCCGGCGACTGCGGCAGGGCGACCAGCAGCGCCGCCTCCGCCGGGATGAGGCGGCGCGGTTCCTTGCCGAAATAAGCGCGCGTGGCCGCCCGAATACCTTCCAGGTTGCCGCCATAAGGCGCGCGATTGAGGTAAAGCGAGAGGATCTGATCCTTGCTGAGCCGCCGTTCCAGAGCCAACGCCACCCGGATCTGGCGGATCTTGCCGACCCAGCGCCCGGTTGTCCCATCCTCCAGCAGGCGCGCCACTTGCATCGTCAGGGTCGAGCCGCCCGACACCACCTCCCCATGCCAGGCGGCCTGTCCTACGGCGCGCGCCATCGCCCACCAATCGACCCCGGAATGGGAATAGAACCGCTTGTCCTCATAAGCGATCAGCATGGAGATAAATCGCGGATCGACGCCGTCGGGCGTCACCCGCAGGCGCCAGCGCCCGTCAGCCACCGTGTAAGCCCGCAACAGGGTGTCATCCCGCGCCAGAACCTCAACAGAGGTTTCGGCGACGAGCGGCGGCAGAACCGTCGCTTCAACCCATTGATCCAGCCGGTCCCGCCCATAGGCAAGGCCAAGCAGCAGAACCGCAGCAAGGAACATCAGACGGTCAGCGCGCATGGGTCTGCTCTAGCTGCCAGAGGCCCGGGTAATGGGTAACGAACCCATCCTTGTTGATCTCAAGCTCCGTGCGATACCCCGTCTGCGCCGCCGCGTAAGCAACGGATGACACGCCGCAGCGGCGATAGGTCTGATCAAGCGGGCGCAGCGCCATCACCGGAAAGGACAGCCATGCCGCCTGCCCCGATTGTTCCGCGGCCTCAGACGCCATCAGCCGACGCGTCGGCATCAGGTTCGTCGCCGGGGTAAAGGACAGGTCGATATCCACTGCCCCCTCAACCCCCGGCTGCGCCATGCCATCAAGGGTCCAACCGCCTGAGTCGCGCGCGATATGCACGCCGATTTCGCCGCCCGGGGCGAGCCCGCTCAGATCCACAGTCAGCGTGCGCCAGAGCGCGTCGCAGCGCACCACGTAATCCAGCGCGTGATCGCCGCTTTCGTCACGAAACCGCGCGTGGCCGACCAGCATCCAGCCGTCCGCCGCCTCAGCCAGCCGACACTTGTCCTCCCCCTGACAATGAAGCGCCCGCCAACGGATTTCGGCAACGGTTTGGCCTGTCTGGCTCATTGTGACACGGTGACACGGCCGGCGTCTGTGCGGGCACGGAAATGCGGCCGATACATATCTTCGACCGAGGCTGCCGGGTGATGGAACGACCCCGGCGAAACCGCCCGAACAATATAGCCCAGCCGGATCGGATCATCGCCGCGCAGGTCAACGGCAGCAAGGAACCGTTCCTGCCGGAATTCCGTGTTTTCCGCGACATCATGAAGATCCAGCCAATCAAGGGCAGAAACATCGCCACCGCGCAGGATGTTCGGATTGTCGATCTCAAGCCCGGCGGGCAGCGGATCATTGATCATCAACCGCGCCTCTGCATGGGCAAGCGGCACGATGGTCAGGACGGTAACATAGCGCGTGCCAACCTGCATCTGATCCGCCGCTGTCTGTTCGCCCTCCATCGTGTAAAAGGCGCGTTCTATCCGGTAACCAGTGCCACCCGCCGGAACCGGTTCCGATGGCACGCCAAAGGTCGTCAAGGTCACTGTCGCCTCCGCCTCCGATCCATTTCGGATCGCAACGGGCGCGGCCCCGGTTTCATCCGCCATCACCCGAACCAATGGCCCTGTGGCTGGCACCCCATCCACCGTAAAGCCCTGCATATCAGGCGCGCCGATCAGCGCATTGGTGGCAAGCAGGGTCCACATCGCTTCCTGTGTTGATCTGGGTGCTGCGCCCTGAAGCGGCGCGATCCGATCGGCAAAGGCTTCACGGTCAACAACCTGACTGCCGCTTTCCACCGCCAGCGTCAGAACCGCCGCCGCATCACGCAGGTTGGTGCCATAATCAACGCGCCAGAGCGCACGGGTGTCGACCCCGGTCCTGTTCGCCATCATACGGACAGCGCGGGCAAACATCTGATCAGCGCGCGTCGGGTCACCATAGCTCGCCAGTGCGGCACCCAGCTGCGCCGCTGCCAGCGGCGTGGTAAAGGCATCGCCCTTCACATCGGCATAATACCGCAAATCACCGGTCGCGGCGGCCCCTTCGCGCGCCAACACATAAAGCGCATAGGCCAGCGCCTCCCCCCCCTCATCGAAATCAGGATGGTAGTTTACCTGATTGCGCAGATTGTCCATCGCCTGCCGGAAAGCAAGGTCCGGCACATCATGCCCCAGATTGCGCGCCCGGCTCAGGAAATCGCTGACATAGGCATCAAGCCATAGATCACCCGTGTTCGGCCGCCAAAGCCCAAAGGCCCCGTTGGAAAACTGGTTGTTCAGCACCTCTGCCACGGCCTGCTTGATGCGTAGATCAATCTGGTCACGTTCGGCCAGGCCCATCGCCGAGGCCACCTGATCGAAGTAGAGCAGCGGCATCGCACGCGACGTGATCTGCTCCGTGCAGCCATAGGGATAACGATCAAGCGCGTTCAACAAACCCGGCGCATCGAACCGCGCGAGCGGCCCCACCGCCAGCGTTGCCGATCCGCTGCCCGCATGAAGCCCGGTGAATACATCACGGCTCAGGGTGAACGTATCCCCCGCCGCCAGTGAAAAACGGCTCATCCGCGCCACTTCCGGGTCATTGGCCTGCACCGGGATCATCAGATCCTTGGTCAGCTGCCGCCCATCCGGCGTGGTTAGCGCAACCGTGATCTGGTGTACCCCGACAGCATCAGCGCCGATCGGGACAGAAAACACCTGCTTGCCTTGTTCAGCGAGGTCGAACCCCGAAGGCACGGTACCAAGTGCCAACCCGGCAGAGGTCACATCCAGCCCCATCCGCCCTGACGGTCCGGTCGCATGCACGACTTCCAGCAACATGCGAGACCTGTCGCCCGGTGCAAGGAACCGCGGCAGGCTTGCCGTGACCACCACGGGATCGCGGACCAGAACCTCGGCCTCGGCCTGTCCGACCCCGGTCGGTGTCCAGGCCACGGCCATCAGCCGCACCGTGCCGTTGAACGACGGCATATCAAAGCTCAGCTCTGCCAGCCCATCTGCGCCAACCTCTATCGGGCCGGAGAAATAGGCAACAAGCTCCTCCGTTGGCGGTGGGCTTTGCATCCGCGCGGCGGACCCGGCATCCCCCCCGGACCTGACCGCGCCCAGCGCACCGTTGCTGCCGTCAATCAACCGACCATAAAGATCGCGCATCGCCATACCAAGTTTGCGCTGCCCAAAGTAATGGCCCGATGGATCAGGGCTTTCGAACGCGGTGAGGTTCAGAATGCCGACATCCACCGCCGCAACGGTTGCATAGGCGGTTTCACCCTCGGCAATCCCTTCAACCTGAAGCGCTATGGTCAGGGGTTCGCGCGGCGCGGATGCTTCCGCTGACAGAACCGCCACATCAAGTTGCCGCGCACCCGGATCAACCGACGCATGGGCAAGGCCAAGCGCACGCGCCGGGTTATGCCCGGCTTCAGTCCCCATCGGTCGGATCACCGTTGCGGTGACATAAGCCCCCGCACCCCACTCATCGGTTACGGGCAGGCTGACGAGGTTTTCGCCCTCAACCACATCTACAGCACGCATGTCGATCAGGCGGTTTGACATCACGGTAATCAGCGCCTTTCCCGCATAGCGTGGCACCAGCCGCAGCGTGGCCGTTTCGCCTGTTGCATAGGCTTCCTTATCGAGCGACACCTCAAGCACATCCGGCGTGGCCGAAGCATCCGCAGGCGCATACCAACCGGCGAAAAATTCGCTCGAAGCGGCGACATAATCGCCTCCCACCCGCTCGACGCGGATCTCATACCGGCCCCAGTCAACCGGGGCGGAGACTTCGACAGGTGTTCCGGCGAAATCGACTTCACCTGTGGCGACACGTGTGCGGGTGGTTGTCGGTTCCCAGTTCCAGTTGCCGTAAAGCGCATACCACTGATAGCGGGTTTCGACCCGGTTCATAGTCCATTTAAGCCGCATCGGCGTGGCCTGCTGATCCGCGTCAATCGCAATGATTTCAAAGGCGGCATCACTGCCCTCAG
The DNA here is from genome assembly GCA_964441435.1 of uncultured Rhodobacterales bacterium. Taxonomy (GTDB): domain Bacteria; phylum Pseudomonadota; class Alphaproteobacteria; order Rhodobacterales; family Rhodobacteraceae; genus CAYTUW01. The sequence continues at coordinate 3,390 of CAYTUW010000040.1, read as the reverse complement.
CCACAACGCCATCAAACAGCGGCCTGATGCCGATCATCTCACCCGCCGGGGCCAGGGGCTGCGTGATGTCACGCTCCACCGGACGACCGGAGCCTTCAGACACCCGAACCGTCATGCGGGCCTCAAGCGGGCGATCTATCCGCCCTTCAACCTGCGGAAAGGTTACGGGCAGCACAAGTTCGCCGTTAGCGTCGGTTTTTTGTCCCCAGGGCAAAGCATCGCCAAGCGGGTTGAACGGCTGGTCATGGCGACCAAAGGTAAAGCCCGGAAAAGCATCAAGCCCGTCAGTCGCCCGTATCAGAACCTCCCCCTCCACAGGCAGTTCGGCACCGGGCGCACCAAAGAGGTAACGCGCCTCAACCGTCAAAGCAGGCGTATCGGACAGGCGCAGCGGTGTGTCCGGCAACGACAGGTCAAAATCAATGCGTTCGGGCAGGAAATCCTCCACCAGAACAGAGGCACGCGCCAGGGCGGGCGCGTCGGGGTCTGCGTAAAGAGCGATCCGCCAGGTGCCGCGCGGGGCAGACCCGGTAGTCGGCAGTTCAAAGACATGGCCGCCGGCGCGGGCTTCCGCCGACAAATGCCGCGAATATTCGACACCATCAGGCCGTGTCAGAACCGCCGTCAAAGGCAACCCGTCAATCGCGCCTGCCGTGGCATCGCGCACCAGAGCTGTGGCATAAATCGTTTCCCCGGCCCGATAAGCTCCGCGATCTGTTGTCACAAATACATCAATCGCGGGGGCAGCGGGCCGCCCCTCTACACCACGATCAGACAAGTCAAATTCCGGCTCCGTAAGCGATAAAAAGGCAATGTCTGTTTCCCCATCCTCAACCAGCACCAGCGCGGGTGCCGCTGCACCCTGGCCAGCGGTCAGGGCTGCATCAAACTGCACATAACCCTGGGAATCCGCTTCTACCGTTCCCAGCACCGCATTGGCGCGGGACAAAAGCGTCACCGTCGCGCCCGCTTTCGGCTCCGCATCGCCAAGTCCGCGGACAAAAACATGCAGCCCGTCTGCCCCGCTCATCGTGGCGACACCGAGGTCGGACAGCACAAACCACTGGGTTGCGGTCGGCGTGTCACTGTCCGTTCCGGGCACTTTTGCCCTAAGCGCATATACTCCTGGGGACAGGTCCGACAGCACCTCCCCCATCGGCAAGCGCGTGGTCATGTCGCGGTTCAGTTCATTCTGCGTTTCACCCGTGCCTTGCCAGACCGTTTCGGCAATATCATTCTGGAAACTCTGCTCCTGCCAATAGCTCATCGGACGGCCAAAATAGCTGTCCTGAATTGCGCGCAGCAGGTTGCGGTCACTCACGCGCCAGAGCGTCAGGTCAACCACATCCGTATTGACGGTTTCAATCGGCAGCGCCGCCTCCCCTGTCTTGGGCAACACATAGGCACGGCTGGTGAAGCGCACCGCCGGGTCACGGTCGCGCACATAGGCGTTCAACTCCACCGATTTGATCGTGGTTTCGCCGGAATGCGCAGGCAATCCCTCGCGTAACACAAGCCGATAACGCGCGCCGTGCTCAACACCGTCAACGCACAGCTGCCGCCCCTCATGGCTGACCGACAGATCAGCGGAGGGAAGCTGCACAAAAGGCGTGTAATCCATGCCTTCATCCCGCAAGGCTTCGGAAAATGTTGCGCAGATGCGCGGTTGGGCCGCATTGTTGTCAACCGTGTGTTCAACCACGCGGAACCCGTATTTTCCAACCGCATCCTCCAGCCGCACCTGCGTGTCGTCGCGGAATTGTGCCCCCTGGGCGAGCCTCAGCGCCGGAATCATCTCCCGGCCCCGCCCGCGTTCCTCAAGCACTTCAGCCAGCAGCACCAGAGCATTGGCCTCAATCGCCGGGGACATGGCGCGCATGTACCCGTTGATCGCCGCCGATGCAGCGCGGTTCAGATAGGCGTTGCGCTGATTACGGTCCTCTGTCGCCATCTGTTGCGACAGGCGCGCGTATTCTACCCAGTGATCCGCCGCATCCGTCAGGTTCAGCGCCGCGCCGGTAAAGGCGAGCGCATTGCGGATTTCCCCGGCTTCCCGCCGCGCTTGCGCCGCACGAAGGTGATCCTCGGCACCCCATTCACCGCTGATGTGGTAGCCGGGCAGTTGACGCGCCAGATCCCGCGCCGCTTCGAAATCTGCCGTGCTTAGGAATGACAGAGTGGCCTGCTTTTCCTCCGCCGCAGCCAAAACCTGCGGGTCCGTCCGGTAGACCCGGCCCGACATGGCACCTTCATAGGGTTGTGCCTCCGTCACTGTGGATTTGGGAAAGCATGCGTTGGATCGCGTGTTGAAGGTAAAGGCCGCGCAATTCGGATCCGACAAACAAATGCGCTGGCAGGTCTCTAGCGTTGTATCAAAAATGTTCTGCAAATCCGCGCCGTAGAAATCCAGATCACGCGTCAGCGCCAGCCGCCGTTCCGGCACAACATCCTGTGCAATGCCGGTGGTCGCGGTGATGATTGCAATAGAAAGCGTGGATAAAATGAAACGCATTGGAAATCCTCCTGCTGAACCGAATGCTGACATGTGCCACTGACCAAGGCAAGAATCCCATGCCCGCGTTAAGATATGATTCAGAATGTTCCCGCTATGTTCGAGTGAAATTAAGTAGAATTTGACGGGAAACGGAATGGATCTGTCAGACAAGCTTGCACAGGAACGCCGTGGCCGCCTGGCTGCCGAACGGTTGCTTGAACTGAAACAGGCTGAACTTTTTGCCGCCAACAAGAAACTGGGCGATCACGCTGAAGCCCTATCCAATGAGATCGTCGAAACCCGGCAGCAGGTCGAACAGGTCCGATCAGAGGCGGAGGCCCTGAAAGGTGAAAACGTCCAGGTGCGGTCAGATTTGCGGATTGCGGAACGTCGCCTGTGGGAATCGATACAATCCATCCCGGATGGGTTTGCGGTTTTTGACCGGGATGATCGGCTTGTTACGGCAAACGACGCGTTCATCGCCGTCTTTGACGGGCTTGAAGAGGCAAAGCCAGGCATCACCTACGGCCGTGCGCTTGAACTGCTGGTGGCGGAGGGCGCCATTGACATCGGCGACCAGCCTACGGCGGAATGGCAGGCGGAAATGCTGGAACGCTGGCACACGAAATCGCTTGAAACCCGAACGATCAAGCTCTGGAATGGCAGGTATATCAAGCTCATGGATCAGCGGGCGCCTGCCGGGGATACCGTGTGTCTGACGCTGGATATCACCGACACCATCAAACGGGAGGCAGACCTTCAAGAGGCGCGTCGCAACGCCGAGGCTGCCGCCCGAACGAAATCATCTTTCCTGGCCAACATGAGCCATGAAATCCGCACACCGATGAACGGCGTCGTCGGAATGGCGGATTTGCTGACCGAAACAGAACTGGACA
>CAYTUW010000039.1:0-16797 GCA_964441435.1 uncultured Rhodobacterales bacterium | reverse complement strand
GCTTCGGCTTACGACATTTGAGGAATTGTCAACTCTTCTTGACCTTCTACGTGTCAAATCAGGGTAACCCGGATCGCTTGTGAACCACATCCAGCCCGAATCCGCCCCAGACAGGCGTGTCCTCGAGTCAGATTGCGAGGAAGCCCGAGTGGTGACGGACTCCGGAATTGGAAGCAAGGAAACCGGAAATCTGGGGTGGGTGAATGCCATGTTTAAGGGTGATTGCCTTAGGCCCGGAGTCAAGGCGAAGCCGCCGGGCAGCGTCCGCCCGTTCGGGCGGGTGGGCGCTTTGGGGGTGTTGCGCTTTGGCATTATAGCGTGGATGTGGGTGGCGCTATAAAATGCGAGCCCTCAACTGTTGGCACGCCCACCCACGGGCGGTCACAGCTCGGCTTGTCCGAAAATTACCCGTGATTGTGGGCGCGGTCCCGTGGTTGAGCGCGGAGCCGTCCGAAGCTATCGTTCCATCATGCACCACAGCTTCACCATCGCGACCACAGGCCCCGGGCTGTATGAATTCACCGATCAGGTTGCGGCGTGGGTGCCGGATGCTTCTGGCCTTCTGACCCTGATGATCCGCCATACCTCCGCCAGCCTGCTCATTCAGGAAAACGCGGATCCCGAGGTGCAGACGGATCTTACGAACTATTTTCATCGTCTGGTGCCGCCGGCGACGGATCCCGCAATGTCCTATCTGACCCACACCTATGAAGGCCCCGATGATATGCCCGCCCATATCAAGGCGGCGCTTTTGCCCGTCAGCCTGTCGATCCCGGTTGAGCAGGGCAAAATGCGGCTGGGCACATGGCAGGGCATCTACCTGTTTGAGCACCGCAACCGCCCGCACAGGCGTGAGGTCGCAGCGCATTTCGCTGCGGATCACGAAATCCGCATCTAGCGGGAACACTTTGCCCCTACCCAAAACCTTGGGGACGCCCTATAGTGCCTGTGGATAAAGGGGACAAACACCCAAGAGGCGGAAATAGGGGTTTTGAATGCGTTGCCCATTTTGTGGAAATGTCGACACTCAGGTAAAGGATTCACGTCCGGCAGAAGACCATGTTGCCATCCGACGGCGGCGGTTCTGCCCAGCCTGCGGGGGGCGGTTCACAACCTATGAACGGGTGCAGCTGCGTGACCTCGTAGTGATCAAGAGCAATGGGCGTCGCGAAGATTTCGACCGTGAAAAGCTGGAACGCTCGATCCGTATTTCGATGCAGAAACGTCCGATTGAGCCGGACCGGATAGACCAGATGATTTCGGGTATTGTGCGGCGGCTGGAAAGCATGGGTGAAACCGATATCCCGTCAAAGACCATCGGGGAAATCGTTATGGAAGCGCTGGCCCGGATCGACACCGTCGCCTATGTGCGTTTTGCCAGCGTTTACAAGAATTTCCAGGCTGCAGATGATTTTGAGGATTTCGTGGCCGAGCTGCGCCCGCCGGTGCAGAAGGACCCGTGAGCCAGCAATTTTCAGCGGCTGATATCCGCTATATGACCCTGGCGCGGCGCCTGGGTGCGCGCGGGCAGGGGCAGGTCTGGCCGAACCCGGCTGTGGGCTGCGTTATCGTCAAGGACAGGCGCATTATCGGCCGGGGCTGGACGCAGCCCGGCGGCCGCCCCCATGCGGAAACCGTAGCCCTGGCGCAGGCCGGTGCGGCGGCGCGCGGCGCGACAGCCTATGTGACGCTGGAACCCTGTTCCCATCATGGCCAGACCCCGCCTTGCGCGAAGGCGCTGATTGATGCGGGGGTGGCCTGCGTCTTCAGTGCGGTAGAGGATCCCGATCCGCGGGTTTCGGGGCGCGGTCATGCGATGTTGCGGGATGCGGGGATCGAGGTTGAAACAGGGCTTTGCGAAAGCGGTGCAAGGGCTGATCTCAGGCCCTATTTCCAGCGAAACCTGACCGGGCGCCCCTGGCTGACGCTGAAACTCGCCACCAGTTTTGATGGCCGCATCGCCACGGCGACCGGGGAAAGCCAATGGATCACCGGGCCGGAGGCACGGCGCTATGTGCACGGTTTGAGGGCGCGCCATGATGCGGTGATGGTAGGTGGCGGCACGGCGCGAGGCGATAATCCGTCGCTTACGGTGCGTGACCTCGGGATGGCGCATCAACCGGTGCGCATTGTGGCTTCTCGTCGGCTTGATCTGCCATTGATGGGGCAACTGGCGATGAGTGCAAAAGAGACCCCGCTGTGGCTGTTGCACGGTAAGGAAGCGGATAAGGAACTGGTCCGAACATGGCAGGGGCTTGGCGCGCGGCTTATCCCATGCCGCACCAGTGCCGGGCAGATCGAACCCGCATCGCTGATGCAGGCGCTGGGGGAGGCCGGGCTGACACATGTATTTTGCGAAGGTGGCGGAGCCTTTGCCGCAGCGCTGCTTGGCGCTGATATGGTGGATGAGCTGGTCGGCATTACCGCAGGCGTTGCACTGGGTGCAGAGGGTCTGCCCAGCATCGGTGCGCTTGGCGTTGAGCAGCTTTCGGCGGCGCCGCGGTTCTCATTGGCCGAAACCCGCGCGCTCGGCGGGGATGTGCTGCACCGTTGGATCGCCAGCGGGCCGGATGACCGCCGGGGTTGACGCCCGGTTACCACCGACGCCAGAACGGGGCAAAGCCGGCAAGCAGCCCCTGAAGCTTTGACAACACCCTGTTGGTAGTTCCGGAGGGGGGGATATCGCCATTTGCCAGCCGTTCTACTGCAACTTCGACCGGGCAGGGTGTTTTGGTGACTGGATCGACATAGCGTGGATAATCAATCAGCGCGGCGTGGACCAGCCCCTCCAGCGAAACCTTGCTGCGCCGCCGGGGGGGCAGGATGCCAAGATCACGGGTCAGCCCCCAGCCTGCGTAAAACGGCGCGCCCGTGACGGTGACGGGCGTGCCGCGCAGCAGCGCTTCGAACCCAAGCAATGAGGTCATGGTCATAACCTCATCAACAGCGTCGATCAGGGCGATTGGATCGGCATGGTCCAGCACAAGGTCGGCAAGCTTCAGCGCGGCTTCCCTGTCTATGCGCCCCAGGCGTAAACCCGCCTCAACATCCGGGTGCGGCTTGAACAGCAGGACGGCATCCGGGTTGTCGGCCCGGGCCTTCTTAAGCAGCGCAAGATTTGTGCAGATATCCCCCGCGCCCAACCGGATTGAGGCATCATCCTCCACCTGACCGACGACAAGGATACGGTGCCCTGCGGGCAGTTCCGGCAACGGCGCGGTGCGGTCGAGGTTGTATTTGGAGATACGCTCCGCTGTCAGAGATTGGATCAACGCGCGCGCACGTTGCCTGAGCCCGGAGGGGAGCCTGGCACGGCCGGCGATCAGCCTTTCAAGGCGGCTTTCGCGCGACGGGTCGTAATAAATCCCCAGGTCGTCCGCGACCAGTGACAGCGGCGGCACCAGTTCCGCCCCGAGCCCACGGGAGCGCAGGAACCCATCTTCGATACGCAGAACAGGCGTTGGTTTCACCGCTGCCTCGATGCGTTGATCCAGCTTGCCGGCCCAGCACATCAGCCGCCGTTCTTCCTTGCGCGCGAATAACGCGGCACGGGTGGGGTGATCTTCGAACCTTAGCCGTCTTTGGCCGCCGTAGAAGCGCTGGAGCGGCGCGCGTTTCCACATCCGCATGCCCATGGCAACATAGCCATTGCGGTCTTCGCGCCAGGCCCGAGTCTTTGCTTCAAGTGCTGTGATCACGTCCTCAAGTTCACAGAGCTGGTCGCGGTGCGGGTCATACCATTTCGGATAGAGGATCATCGCGGCGGCAAAAAGCTGCGCCCGTGTCAGGTTGCGCTGGCGGCGCTGAACAGGGAATTCATCCTGCGTGAGCCCCCAGCCTGCGTAAAAGGGCTGGCCGAACACACGGGGTTTGTGATCGGCAAAGATTGCCTCAAATCCCATGCCGGAGCTGACTGTATAGACTGCACGGGCATGGGACATCAACGCCCAGGGCGACACGGGATCGGTGAACAGGCGCACACGGCCGCCATTATGGCGGTCATCGAAATACCCCTTGCGGTGGCCGGCGAGCGTTTCGGGGTGGGTTTTGATCAGAATATCCGCATCCGGGTGTTCAAGCTGTGCTGCGACCAGCATTTCCCGAAAGGTATTGGCGTCGGCACCGCCATGCGTGACAGAGGCGTCATCACGTGTCTGGTCCAGCACCAGAACAAACCCGGGATCCGGCACCGGGGCGCCCGGGTCAAATGCATTGTATTTTGACAGATGTGCGTCTTTGATACGTTCAATAGCGTGGCGTGCACGGTTCAGCAGCGGCGTTTGGTCCAGCGTGTGTGTGGTCAGCAACTCTTCCAGATCGGAGGGGGCTGTAGGATCGAAATGCACGCCCTTCCGGTCGATCAGCAGGCCGATGGGATCGCTTCCGCTGCGCCCCGGCAGAACTGACCGCAACAGCGCGTCCTCTACGCGCAGGATCGGTGTGTCGCGCCATTTGGCAACCTTTTCACCGCGTGGCGAGGTCGGAGATTTGCCCCAGACGCCAACCATGTCACCGTCGCTCGGTGCCCCGATGCGAATGTCATAGCCTGACAGTTCCAGAATACGACGGACCCGTTTTTGGGTCAGAAACCCGCCGTTGAACACGCAAATCGACTGCCGCTTTGCCTGAACGGGACGGCCTGGGATGCTGGTTTCCTGCATGCAGGTCAGTTGTTGTTGGCGAGATTATCCAGCACATTGACCGTGGTCAGTGATCCAGTAACCGCAGAGATGGATTTGTCCCACTGAACAAACGGCGCTTCGGTCACATAAAGTGTATCGCCATCCCGGATTACAAAATCGCGCGCCATGAATACGCCGTTTGGCTGCGTCAGGTCCAGAACATAGACCATGCGCTGTGCCCCGGTCAGGTCGGTTCTTCCAAGCACGGTATTGGCGATTTCCGCCGGTTCGTTGCGGAAAATGAAAACACCTGTCGGGTCCGCCGTGCCAGAGGACAACCCGCCGACCTGGGCGATTGCCTCTATCGCAGACAGGGTCTTGGTTTCAAACTGAACGCGGTTTTGCGTGCCCGTAGCACCAAGTGCTGTAAAGGCGCGCGTGTCCTCTTCGACAAGGATTCTGTCGCCGGCGCGCAGCGCGATATCATTGCCGGGCTGACTGTAGAGGTCTTCAAGCCAGATGACGCCAGTCTCATTCCCGCGGATGATATTGACCTGTGCAATTTCCGGCTCGATGATCACGCCGCCGGCCCGTGCAAGCATTGCGGACAGCGTGCGCGTGGGCCGTTCCAGGGCGTAAACCCCTTGCCCGCCAACGCCGCCGACGATTGAAACCGTTGCGCCATCGCCGGATTGGCGACGCACTGAAACCTGCGGATCCGGTGTTTGTTCGTCCAGCTTTTCGGTAATGATGCGACGCAGCGCTTCCGGGGTGTTTCCTGCCGCACGAATGCGCCCGGCATAAGGAACGAATATCATGCCGTTGCCGTCGACCTGCACCTCTTCAAGCGATGACGGCGCGCCGCCCTGGCTGAGAATGCCGTCATCAATATTCTCCCAGAAAGTCAGCGCCAGGGTATCTCCTGGCCGGATGATATCCGAACCGATCAGCCCGGCATTCAGAAAGGCATCGGAAAACCCCAAAGCCGGTACAACTGCGGTGGTCCGGGTGACGAAATCATTTACGGTGATGACGAAGGCGTCGCCATCTTCCTGAACGGAGCCTGAATAAATCTCTCGTTTATTTGGCCCGGATCGCGGCAACCCACAGGAAGCCAGCGCAAGCGCCAATGAGAAGACGATCACGTTCCGAACCCATCCCGAAGTCATGTGTTTCACTGACGGGGCTCCTTTTGCCGCAGAAACTGCCTCTGGTCTTTTTTAGGATAAACTACAGAAACAGATTGAAAATATCCAGTCTACAAATTCGCTGGCTACCGGACGATATGCAACTGTTGCCGCGGGGTCGCGTTGCCGGAAAGCAGAGCATCATAGGGATCCTGGTCCGCAAGCATCAGATCTACGATCTGTCGCAGCAGAATGCGGCGCCCCCGGGCGGAATAAAACCCACCGCTGACCTGTGATGTTTCAAGCAGAAATTTCCGGTATTGCCGATAGGCCTGGCTGTCCGGACGGGTTGGTCTGGCAAAAAACTCCGGCAGGGCTTGGCGGGATACAAATTCCGGTTTGTCGTAAACAGCCTGTCCGAACACCTTAAGCGGCAATCCGCGCCACAGCACTTGCTGCGCCGCGGTGGAGTTGACAGTGATCGCTGTTCGAGCCTGATTGAGAAGCGGGGCAAGCTTGCCGCCACGCACGTAGTGGACGCGGGTTTTCACGCCATATTGCCGGGCGAGTTTGCGGATTTCGTGCCGTTGCGGGGTGCGCCCATCTTCCAGCGGATGCGCCTTGAAAACAAGGTGGTGGTGTGGCGGAGCACCGGAGGCAAAACCGGAAATGGTCAGATCCAGAAAATCCCGCATCGTGGCAAAAGGGCCATGTGCAGCAAAGCTTGAATCATGTTCCAGTTGGAGCAGGCACAGGTGATAGGGAAACCCTCCGCGCTTGACCCGTCGGGTTGCCAGACTGCGCTGGGTTGCGATCAGCGGGGAAAGCATGAGCCGCCTGACGTAAAGCCGGAATTCCTGGAATACCGTCTGGGCGCGATGAGGGCGGAAGTTTCGGAAAGGGCGGTTCCAGCACATGACGAACCAGTGGTAGAGGGCGCCGTAGAACATATGCTGCCGCAGATCGCCCCAAAGGGCCGGGGGTGCCATGACTTCGGGGTCGATTTCGCGGGCGACCTTGCGCATGGTTGGCAAATCAATGCGCATCAACCTGGAATGCCCGTTAGTGCCGTCCCTTTCATAGGTGACCCAATAGGGGCGCAGGTAACCTTCTTCAAAGACATGGATCGCCAATCCGATGTCTCGTGCGATTTGGATGGCTTCGGCGTGAATCCTTCGGACATCGCCATAAAGCACCAGATCGGTGATCGTCAGATCCGCAACAATCTGGCGAAAGGCATCTGGCCAGTCTTCGGGCAGGCCTTTGAACGGAATGAAACCCTGATTGCCAAACCAAAAGGCCCGGTCCCCGGCGTTGAAGCCAACCCGCCACACCTCTGCATTGGCCTGGCGCAGCATCTTTGCAAGACTATGGAAAAAAGGCCCATGCGGTCCTTGCAGAAACAAAAACCGACGTTTCGTCGTCTCTGAGGTCGTTGGTGTCACATTATGCACGCGCCTTTCCTATCCTAATCCAGCGGCGGTGGGAATCCCCGCAAACGGCTGCGTGCAAGGCGTGTGATCATCCTGCACATCTTGCAAGCGGTTGGCGCAAAGGCTAGGTCAGGCGCAGAATTGTGGAGGTCAGCCCATGTTTACCGGCATAATCACGGATATCGGTGAGGTTCTGGAGGTCGAGCAGCGCGGCGATTTACGCGCCCGTATCGGCACCGGATATGATGTCTCGGGCATTGATATCGGTGCCTCGATTGCCTGTGATGGGGTCTGCCTGACGGTGATTGCTACAGGCGATGATCCACGTGGCTGGTTTGATGTCGAAATCTCTGCCGAAAGTGTTGAGATAACCAATATCGGCCGTAATGCCTGGTCTGCGGGGCGGCGTGTGAACCTTGAACGGGCGCTGAAGGTCGGGGATGAGCTTGGCGGCCATATCGTCTCCGGACATGTCGATGGGGTGGCAGAACTGATCGCGCTGGAGGATGAAGGCGACAGCACCCGGATGCGGTTCCGCGCTCCGGCGGAATTCGCCCGCTTTATCGCGCCCAAAGGCTCTGTTGCGCTCAACGGCACCTCGCTCACGGTGAATGAGGTTGAGGGGCGTGAATTTGGCGTCAATATCATCCCGCATACCAAGCAGGTCACGACCTGGGGTGCGGCGGTGGTTGGCGATGCGATCAACCTGGAGGTTGACACGATGGCGCGTTACGTCGCCCGGCTGGGGGAATATTCCTGATGCTGGGCCACAATAACGGACCAACGCTTGACGGCGGGGCAGGCTGGCGGCGCTTTGCCTGGGGCAGGGCGCGGGCGGAGCTGCTCCCCAAACTGCCGGTGGAGGTGGTGCGGATCCGCCTGAAACGCGCCAAAGAGCTGGGTCTTGAGTATAAATCCTATGCCTCCATCCGGGCGGCGTCTGGCCGGGATGTGATTGCGTTTCTCTTTTCATCCAATGCGTTGCGGGTGTTTTCTGTGGACGGGACGCTGCCGCAAAATCGCGCCGAACGCCTGGCCGCGATCAAAAATTGCGGCCGCCTTGTGATGACGGCACCGCCGATTGCGCCGGAGAGCTTTGCCGCGGCGCTGTCGGCGCAGGGCGCGCAGTTTGACGCGGTGCATCGGCTGCCCGTGCTGACTGACAGCTGGTCTGACATGCGCGCTAAAACTCGTGCCGCCCTGGGCAATCGCCCGGCGGCAGGGGTTGTGATGGTTGGTGATACCGGTTTCGAACGCGATTGTGCCGGCGCCGCACGGCTGGGTGCCTATCTGCCCGCAGATGTATTTTTTCCCGAAAGGTCAGGTGTATGAGCGATCTTAGCGCTGCCATCTCTCCGGTCGAGGCGATCCTTGAGGACGCCCGCGCCGGGCGTATGGTGATCCTTGTCGATGAGGAAGACCGCGAAAACGAAGGCGATCTTGTGATCCCGGCGGAGTTTGCCACAGCCGAGGTGATCAATTTCATGGCGACGCACGGGCGTGGGCTGATCTGCCTGCCGATGACCGCTGAACGGGTGGATCGGCTGGGCCTGCCAATGATGGCGGTCAACAATTCTTCGCGCCATGAAACGCCGTTCACCGTGTCGATTGAGGCTCGCGAAGGGGTGTCAACCGGGATATCCGCTGCCGACCGTGCCTTGACCGTGGCAACCGCGATCAACGAACAAAACACCATGGCGCATCTGGCGACACCTGGCCATATCTTCCCGCTGCGCGCGCGCGATGGCGGGGTTCTGGTGCGCGCAGGCCATACGGAGGCCGCCGTGGATATCGCGCGGCTTGCAGGCCTTAATCCCTCGGGCGTGATCTGCGAGATCATGAATGAGGATGGCACTATGGCGCGCCTGCCGGAACTTGTTGAATTTGCGGGGAAACACAAGCTCAAGATCGGCACGATCAAGGATCTGATCGCCTATCGTCACCAGCATGACAACCTTGTGCGCGAAACCCGCAGTGAAACCGTGACCTCGGCCTATGGTGGTGAATGGGCGATGCGGGTCTTTACCGACCAGATCACCGGCACCGAACATGTGGTCATGACCAAGGGTGATATTTCAACGCCGGAGCCGTTGTTGATCCGAGTCCACGCACTCAATGCGCTTGAGGATTTGCTTGGCCTTGGTGCCAAAGCGCCGGATGAGCTGCAACGCGCGATGGAAATCGTCGCAGAGGCGGGCAGGGGTGCCATTATGCTGCTGCGTCAGCCGCGCCCAAAACTGTTCTTTGAGGAAGAGGATGATGCCCCCCGAACGATCAAACGCACCGGGCTGGGCGCGCAGATCCTGTCAACGCTTGGCGTGCGTGATCTGATCCTGCTGACGGATAGCCCACAAACCCGCTATGTCGGGCTTGATGCCTATGGGCTGACAATTACGGGCACGCGCCCCATTACCAAGGACTAACCCATGGCTGGAAGTGAAACCCATTACACGCTGCCGCGGCCAACCTTCGAGGCGCCAGTCAAGCTGCTGATCGTTGTGGCACCTTACTACAGGGATATCGCGGATAATCTGATCGCTGGTGCCAAGGCAGAGATTGAGGCCGTCGGCGGCACGCATGAGGTCGTCGAAGTGCCCGGCGCGCTTGAAGTGCCAACCGCGATCGGCATGGCCGGACGGCAGGCGAATTTTGATGGTTACGTGGCGCTCGGTTGTGTGATCCGGGGCGAAACAACGCATTACGAAACGGTCTGCAATGACAGTTCGCGGGCGCTGCAACTGCTTGGTTTGCAAGGGCTTGCCATCGGAAACGGCATTCTGACCGTCGAAAACCGCACCCAGGCAGAGGTGCGCGCAGACCCGGCGGATCAGAACAAAGGTGGCGGTGCTGCTGCGGCGGCCTTGCATCTGATCGCGCTCAGCCGTAAGTGGGGCGCCCGGACCAAAGGCGTGGGGTTCAAACCTGCCGTCGATGAATTCCGGGTTGCAGGTAAATCAGATGGAAAAACAATCACATGACAGCCCTTTCCGGCAATCAGAAACGCAAGATGCGCTCCGCCTCCCGGCTGTTCGCCGTGCAGGCGCTGTTTCAGATGGAACAGGGCGATCAGGATCTTGCCGCCGTAATGCGTGAGTTCGAAGACCATCGTTTCGGTGAGGTTCTGGACGAAGGGGAAATGGCTGAAGGCGATGTTGACCTCTTTCGCAAGCTGGTGGCGGATGCGGTTGACCAGCAGGCAAAGATTGACCAGATGACTGACCGCGCGCTGGTGGCCAAATGGCCGATCGCCCGGATCGACCCAACCCTGCGCGCGCTGTTTCGCGCCGCCGGGGCGGAATTGATCGAAGGCACCGCGCCGCCCAAAGTGGTGATTTCCGAATTCGTGGATGTGGCCAAGGCGTTCCACCCCGAAGGGCAGGAGTCGAAATTCGTCAACGCTGTGCTTGATCATATGGCGCGTGAGGCGCAGCCAGAGGCGTTTCAGGGCTAGGATTGGCCAGGCGGGCAGGTGGTGGCGGGACCGCCCGGACCGTTGGGCTTCTATTCCCGAGGACCTGACTTAACAGGTGGGCGCCAGGTAACCGGACCAGGATCCGGACAGAGCCAGCTCCCTCGGATATATTTAAGGCCACCGGAATGTGAACCCGTTGACACGAGAGGGGCAGAACCCGCCAGCGCCTTATGTATGTGTTCCGGCGCGCGTGAACAAGGCGCATTGCATGGTCCTGCTATCAGCCGGTGTGAATTGCGCCCCTGAGTTCGGCAAAATGTTCTTCCCAGCCTTTATCAAGTGCAAGGGTCAGATCGAACGCTTCGGTCCCTTGCGGCAGGCCCTCATGTTCCAGTGACAGCCGGGTGCCGCCCGGAACGGCTTCAAGGTGCCACTTTACCGTGCTTACCGCGCCGCCCATCGGGGCGATGGAGAACGTGTATTCAAGGCGGTCATGCGGTTCAAACACCAGCACCTCACCCCACATCAGCTTGTCCCCGCTGTCGCGGCCATACATGGCGTATTCCTGCCCGGCGGCCAGCGGGGATTTGGGGGTGTGAAACCAGGTGGCGATTTTGTCCGGCTGGGTCAGATAGGCCCAGACGTCAGCCTTCTCTGCTTTCAGATAAACACTTTTTTTCAATATGTTGTCCATCAGTTCTGATCCTTTTCGATTGCGGATTTCAAGGTGTTAAGGCGGCTGTCCCAGAAGCGGTCGAAATAGCCCAGCCAGTCGATCACCGGGCTGAGCCCTGCGGGGTGAAGCCGATTGATCACTTCGCGTCCGCGCGGTGTGACCTCAATCAGCCCACCATCGCTGAGCACGGTCAGGTGCTTTTTGACGGCGGCGCGCGTCATGTCGAAATTTCCGGCCAGTTCGGCAATCGTCATTTCACTTTCGCCCAGAAGCGTCAGGATATGGCGGCGTGTCGGGTCCGCCAGGGCGCGGAATGCGGCTTGTTCTGTCATTGTGGCCTCCAATATGATACCATTGGGTTTCATAATAAAGATACCAGATGGTATCATGTCAAGGGATGAATTGCCCTTGCGAAATGTTCATGAATTGTTCATGCTGATGCTATGGAGCAGAAATTGCAGCCAGGACAGTTGCTTGCACGTGGGGTCAGCCGCCACCTTCGCCAGCATGGCTTTGTTTCGATTGAAGAATTTTCCCCCGACAGGGGCTTGCGTGTGGATGTGATGGCGCTCGGCCCGAAGGGGGAGCTTTGGGTTGTTGAATGCAAATCCTCCCGCGCGGATTTCCAGTCCGACAGCAAATGGCAGGGTTATCTCGACTGGTGTGACCGTTATTTCTGGGCCGTGGATCAGGATTTCCCGACCGAGCTGTTGCCAGCCGAAACCGGCCTGATCATCGCGGATTCCTATGATGCGGAAATCCTGCGCATGGGGCCGGAGGACAGGCTTGCCGGGGCGCGGCGCAAGGCGTTGATGCTGAAATTCGCGCAACACGCCGCGCGACACCTTCAGGGCTGGCGTGACCCCGGTGTGGCGGCGCTGGATGATCTTGCGGCGGGCGAGAAGCTCAGCCTGTAATGTCTGGGGTCAGATGAATCAGCATCGGGCCATTGGCCTGCAACGCGGCCTTCGCTGCGTCCTGCATTTCAGTCACTGACTGCGCCCCGAATTCTTCTGCCGATTTGCTGGTGCCAGGGGTGCTAAAGATCGTATTGATGCCGCGCCCTTTCAGCATATGGGAAATCTGTGCGCCGGCGGGCGGGTTTGGGGGACGGCGGTCATTTCAGGCCCTCCAGAAACTTACCGTCAGGATGGCGTAAACCGCCAGCAATTCAAGCCGCCCGACCAGCATCGCAATCGAAAGCAACCATTTTGCAGTGTCATTAAGGTCCGCAAAGTTTCCGGCTGGGCCAATTTGGTCGCCAAGGCCGGGCCCGATATTGGCCAGTGCCGCCGCCGCGCCGGATACGGAGGTGATGAAATCCAGGCCGGTCAGCCCCAACAACACCGCCAAAACTCCCAGGGTGACGAGGAAGAATACAAAGAATGACATGACGGAGGACAGTACGTCCTCCCCCACGGGACGGCCCTGATATCGGGGTGCAAAAATGCCGTGCGGATTGTGAATTTTGCGAATCTGCGCCCGGATGGAGGAGAACAGAAACTGATAGCGGAAAATTTTTATGGAGCAGGAGGTAGATCCGGCACAGCCCCCAACCAGCCCGATAAAAAAGAACAGCACAATCGGGAAAGCACCCCATAGCTGGTAGTCAACGCTTGCGTAGCCAGTGCCCGTGATGATGGAGGTGACATTAAATAGAGCTTCACGCAGCGCGTGTTCGAAATGGTCGTCATTTGCCGTTATGCGGTAGATTGTGATGACAACCACCAGCAGCAGGATGGTGGCCACAAACCAGCGGATCTGACTGTCGGTCAGCAGCGGTTTGGCGCTGCCCGAAATCATCTGAACATAGCGCACAAACGGCAGAGCAGCGAGCATCATAAAGACGGAAGCAGCGTATTCCGGCGCCCCCTGATACACCCCAAAAGACGCGTCATGCGTCGAAAAACCGCCCGTTGAAAGCGTGGTAAACGCGTGGTTGATAGCATCGAATGCAGTCATGCCAAGTAGGCCGAACACAATCGCACAAAGCAGTGTCAGGCCAAGGTAGATGGCGGAAATCCTGGTTGCGATTTCCACCGCGCGGGGCAGAATTTTCCCCATTGTATCAAAGGCTTCGCTGCGAAATATCTGCATGCCGCCGACGCGCAGCTCGGGCAGGAACACCATCGCAACGACAATGATCCCGATGCCGCCGAACCATTGCAACATGCTGCGCCACAGCAGCAGCCCGCGTGGCAGCTCATCCAGTCCGCTAAAAACGGTTGATCCGGTTGTTGTCAGCCCTGACATTGCCTCAAAGAAGGCATCAACCACCCGTGCCTCCGTTGCGCCAACGAGGAAGGGAAGCGCTCCGAACAGGGGCAGCGCAACCCAGACCCCGGTGGTCAAAAGAAAGGTCTGCTGGATCGTCAGCCCTTCTTTCACACCGTTCATGCAGGCCAATGCGACCAGCCCGCCGATCAGTGTTGTGACAATCGCGCTTTCCAGAAAGACACGCCAATGGGCATTGCCATCGTAGATGTCCATCACCATGGGGGCGAGCATCGTAGCCCCCAAAATGGCCACCAACAGGCCAATGACATAGCCCACTGGGCGCAGATCAAACATGGGTGGAAGGCTTGGCCACCCCGCCCCGGCCTGTCAAGCGCGAAGGGCGGGGTGCAGGGTTATTTTGCGCGCTGAAACAGGGCGGTGCCGATGACGATCAGAACTGCTGCCACCGGGAACATCGCGGGCAGGGATTCGCCAAGGAACGCCACGGCCAGCCCCGACCCGGTCACCGCGCCGATGATGCCGATCTGTGACAGGTAAACCGGCCCGGCGATTTTCTGCAGCAGGAAGTAGAACACATACTGCACCGCAAAAATCAGGATTTCCAAAAGCAGGTAGAACCGCACCTCAGAGGCACCATAAGGCGTGAAGTTGCCAGTTTCGACAACCCAGACGACAGGCGCCAGGATCAGTGCTCCGAACAGCAGCATCAGCACGGCCAATGCAATCGGCGCCACCCCTTCGGGCCAGCGCAGGGTGCGGTAGATGTTGGCCGCAGCTATCACCACGGGGGAGGCCATCGCCAATAGCGCCCAGAACAGGACCGCACCGCTGGCTTCGCCCTTGGACAGGGCAATCAGGATACCCCCCGTCAACCCGGAAAGAACTCCCAAGGCTTTCAATTTGTTGAACTTTTCCATGCGGATCGTGAGAGCGATCAGCCAGGTGATGAGAATCGGAAAGGCAAATGTCAGCGACATGAAACCGGCGCCAACATGGCTGACCGCATGAAAGCCGATGACATTGGGCAGCACAAACAGCGCGCCTGCCACTGCCCCATACTCCACCGTGCGACGGGTCAGTGGCACTGTGACACCCGCTCCAAAGCGTGCCCCCAGCAACAGGATCAGGCCCGATCCCAGCATCGACAACCACAGAAAGGACAGGGGTGCCGCCCCCGCTGCGATGCCAAGTTTTCCGACGATCATCGACAGGGACAGCAGCGTGCCGACAATAAGCAGGCTGAGAAGCGCGACTAGGCGCGGATTGACCGATAGTCTATGGATCAGAATGGACATGGGAGTCTCCGCTATTTAGCTTGATATAAAGTATCTTGATGGTAAGATAAATAGGGATAAAAATGACAAGAGCAATGCGCGCCCGCGCACAGTGGCGGGAAATCTACGCACAGACCGACCTGCTGGGAATGGAACTGCTGGGCAACCTGAGTGAGGCATCGCTTCTGATCCGGCGCGATTGGCTGATTCCCAAGTTTGAGGAATTCGGTGTGCAGATCGGTGAATTTGACGTTCTGGCCACGCTGCGCAGGTCAGCCCCCCCCTATGAGCTGACGCCAACCGCGCTGTTTGAAACGGCGATGGTGTCATCGGGTGGCATGACGAGCCGCCTTGACCGGCTGGAGCGTCAGGGGCTGGTCGCGCGCCGACCTAACCCCGAAGACCGACGCGGCACGCTGGTTGGGCTGACGGAGAAGGGGCTGGCGTTGATGGATACGCTTGTGCCCGCCCATATCGAAAACGAAAATGCAGCGCTAAAAGGGTTGACCCGCGCGGAACAGGAACGGTTGAACAGCCTTTTGGCCAAGCTGGTTCAGAGCCTCACACCCGCAGATTAAACATGCTTTTGATTGGATGGCCCATGGCTCCGACTTGATGTCGTGCGCTTAACCGGTGTGAAACAGTGTGTTGAACAGTTTCGGGTCAAGGCTCTGGGCGAGGAAGGTCTCCCCTTCGGTCAGCACCGACACCGCATCGTGGGAATGCAGGCTTTCCTGATGGCTGGCAATCACCCGGAAATCGCCGATCCGGGTATCACTCTGCAGCCCCTCGGCAAACAGCCTCGCTGCATCTTCGACGAAAATCGGGTTGGCGGCATTCAACTCGGCAAAGGCCTGTTCATCTTCGCGTTTGACCATCACCTGGGTTTCGGTCGGCACAGCTTCGCGGCAGATGTCGATCAGGTCCTCAAACCACAGCCGCGCATCGCCGCGCATCACTGCTGAAATCCGCGCAACGGACCGCTGCGAATGCGGCGTGGCCAGTTGACCGCGGAACTGGCGCGCATGTTCCGACAGTTCCAGAGAACACGGGCAGGTGGAGCTGTAGACATAGTCCAGGTGTATGATTTTCTTGCGCTTTCCGGCCACTTCCACCAGTTCGAGCGCGACGTCGTAATACTGGTAGCCCGACAGATCAGACCTGAGGGAGGTAACCTCCATTGGAAAGGAAAACCGCATCTGGATGCGCGCATCAAAAGTGTCGTGGTCAGACATGTAGCCTGCCAGCGCATCTTCTATCACGTCAAAGGAGAACGTCTTTTTTGAATGCTGGTAAAAGGTGCGCATAATGCGCGACATATTGATGCCTTTGCGCCCGGCCTCCAGGCTGACGGTGCCGGTGATCGAGCTTTCCAGCGTGATGTCAGACCCATCGCGGCGGTGAAAACGGATCGGCAGGCGGAAATTCGAAATCCCCACATGCTGAATGTGGCGTTTTGCGCCGCGGATCAGGCTTTCCGGGCCGTTTTGCAGGTCCGGCAGGCTGGCCTTATAGGCGTCATCAACGCGGAATTCTTCGGGGTAGGCGCGGGCAAGGGCAGGGTAGTTTGTCACCTCCTGCCCCGGCAGAAGCCGCGCAACGGAGGGGTGCAGTTCCGCCACCTCGGTCACACTTGCCTTGGCAGCCCAGTCACGCAGGACTTTCAGCGCCGCTTTGGCGTCGTCACGGCTTGGCGCTTCCTTGGCGTTCGGGTTCTGGACGTTCATAGCGGCATTTCCTGTTTGCGCAGGTAATCTAGTCGTTTTTGCCCGGCATTACCATTGAAACCCGGCCAATGCCGTCGTTTGCGGTTTATGTGCCGGGCGAATACCGGGGTTCACCCCGGCTCAAACGGCCTCCAGCGCCTGCAGGATATCCGCGACCAGATCATCCGCGTCCTCAATCCCGACGGACAGCCGCACCAGCCCCGCACCGATGCCGAGCGTTGCAAGCTGTTCCTCACTCAGGCGCTGGTGGGTTGTGGTCGCCGGATGGGTGACAAGGCTTTTTGCGTC
>CAYTUW010000038.1:0-17112 GCA_964441435.1 uncultured Rhodobacterales bacterium | reverse complement strand
CGGCGTCGTTCGCAGCAAGGTAATCAAAGGCGGCCAGCGCATCCGCAACCTGCCCTTCAAAAGTCGTATCGGCATAGGTGATGTCAGACAGGCTTTCGCCGGAGCCACGGAAATCAATGCGCAGGCTGGCGTATCCCGCCGCTTCCAGTTTTGCAGCGGTGCGGGCAAAGACACCTTCAGAAACGCTGTCTGTTTTCAGTTCGTCGCGCGATCCGGTAAACCCGTGCAACATCAGCACGACCGGCGCAGCGGCGCCTTCAGGCACCGTAAGTGTCCCCACCATATCGCCATTCGGTGTGGCGATGGTGACATCCCGTTCTTCCGCGTCCGCAACGCCTGATACGGCAAGAACTGCACTTACAAATGCTAATCCTATAGATTTTTTCATTGTTTATCCTCCCAGATATTTGGGCGATATCAACGTCTTTTCTGGGCGAAAACAAGTGGGAATGTAACACCTGTGTTACGAGTCGGACCAGCCGTAGTTAAAACTCACACTCACCCGCTCCTCTTCCGCCATGTTCATCGGCACCTCATGCCTCAGCCAGCTTTCCCAGAGCAGGATATCTCCGACCTCTGGCGCGACATAGGCGAAGGTCCGCAACTCCTCCGGCGCATCCTTCCGGCGGGCGGGGGCAGCCATCATCATGGGCAGGCGCGGGTCTTCGAACCTGATCGCACTCGTGCCTTTGGGCATCGTCACATAGGTTGTGCCGCTGATCACGGAATGCGGGTGCAGGTGGCCGGTATGGATGCCGCCCTCCGGCAGGATATTGATCCAGATGTCTTCGAGACGCAGTTCCTTGCCATCGAGGTCAAACGCCAGTTCATCGGCAAAGGCGGCGACGTGTTTGTCCAAGCACCCCACCAGATCCTTGAAGATCGGGAAGCGCCACGGAAGGTCGGTCAGCGAGGCATAGCTCGTGTAACCCGGATAGGCGTTTTCCTCACACCACGCATGACCGGCCTCGTCATCCTCGGCGATGGCAAAGCAGGACGCTTCGAGTTCATTGGGGTCGATGGCACCGTGCTCCGAAAGCTGCGCGCGGTAAAGGCGGGTCACGAAGAGGGAGGAGATTTGAGACATGGGGAGGGTTTAGCGGAGTGTAGGTAGGAAGTGCAACCTCAGGGCAGCGCGCTCCCTCGGGTGGGCGCATCAATTCGCTGAGCGATGCGATTTATCTCTCCACCCCGAAAAACGGGTGATCTGCGAAAGCCCCCCAATGCGCCTTCCCAGCAGGGAGGGAGGGCGCTGCCCGGCGGGCTACGCCCTTGATTCGGGGCTGGGAAAGAACAGTGAGATAACAAACCCCCGCCGATTTCTCAGCGGGGGCCTGATTTATCCGGCCAACCGCCTCAGTCGCGATCCCTGAAAGTAGTGATCCCGCAAACTGCCATCAAATCGACCTGACCTGAGACAGCAGCGTTTGTAAATCCGGCCCGAACCACAGGGGCACGGGTCTTTCCGACCGAGTTTTTCACGAAGCTCCACATCGCCCATGCACCATTCGATGCCCGGTTTTGACCCGCGTTTCAGACGGGAAAGACCGGCGGCGTTTAGAAATGACCTCGAAAGGACGGTTGATCTTCGGGTTTGATACGTTTTGCCATAACACCCTCCATCATTTGTGTGGACGGATTGGCTAGCACCCGGGGGTGAATTCATCAAGTGGTTGAACAAGAAAGGGCGGGGATTTCCCCCGCCCCATTCTATTCTCAACCAGGTGCGGCCCGCCGGTTTTCTACGAAAACCCGCTACACCGCACGCGTGAGGATTGGTTTACCAATCCTCACGGACAACCGTCCGGGTTTTGACCGGTAGTTTCATCGCGGCAAGGCGCAGGGCTTCGCGGGCGACATCTTCGCTGACACCGTCGATTTCGAACATCACACGGCCCGGTTTCACCTTGGCCGCCCAGAAATCGACGGAACCTTTACCCTTACCCATCCGCACTTCGGTCGGCTTGGAGGTCACGGGCGTGTCCGGGAAGATCCGGATCCAGACGCGGCCCTGCCGTTTCATGTGACGGGTCATCGCCCGACGCGCGGCTTCGATCTGACGTGCAGTCACACGTTCAGGGGTCGTCGCCTTCAGGCCAAAGGTGCCAAAGGTCAGGGTGGAGCCACCCTTTGCCTGGCCCTTGATGCGGCCTTTGTGCATCTTGCGGAATTTTGTGCGCTTTGGTTGCAGCATCTCTCTATCTCCTTACCGACGGCCGCCGGCGCCACGCGGGGCCGGGCCTTCCTGGAGTTCCTGTTGCTTGCGGTCGCGGGCGCTCGGATCGTGCTCCATGATCTCACCTTTGAAGATCCAGACCTTGATCCCGATGATGCCATAGGGCGTCATTGCCTCCACGGTTGCATAGTCGATGTCAGCACGCAGCGTATGGAGCGGCACGCGACCTTCACGATACCATTCTGTCCGCGCGATTTCAGCACCACCAAGGCGGCCCGCAACATTCACCCGAATACCAAGGGCGCCCATGCGCATCGCGTTCTGCACCGCACGTTTCATGGCGCGACGGAAAGAAACCCGGCGTTCAAGCTGTTGCGCAATGCTTTCCGCAACCAGCTGACCATCAAGTTCCGGCTTGCGCACCTCAACGATATTGAGGTGCAGCTCACTGTCCGTCATTGCAGCCAGTTTTTTGCGCAGGGTTTCAATATCAGCGCCTTTCTTGCCGATAATAACACCCGGACGCGCCGTATGAACGGTGACACGGCACTTCTTGTGCGGACGCTCAATGATCACGCGTGACACACCGGCCTGCTTGCATTCGGCATTGATGAATTCGCGCATCTTGATGTCTTCGAGCAGCAGATCACCATAGTCTTTGGTGTTTGCATACCAGCGGCTGTCCCAGGTGCGGTTGACCTGAAGGCGCATGCCAATCGGATTAACTTTGTTACCCATTATGCTTGCTCCTCAACTTGACGGACCGTGATGGTAAGCTCGGAAAATGGCTTCAGGATCTTGCCGAACCGGCCACGAGCCCGCGGACGTCCGCGTTTCATGGTCAGGTTTTTGCCAACATAGGCTTCGGCTACGATCAACTCATCCACATCAAGATTGTGGTTATTTTCAGCGTTCGCAATAGCGGACTGAAGGCATTTCTTCACGTCCACAGCGATCCGGCGCTTGGAGAAAGTCAGGTCGCTCAGCGCCTTTTCGACTTTCTTGCCACGGATCATTGCGGCAACCAGGTTCAGTTTCTGCGGGCTGGTGCGAAGCATACGGACCTTGGCCATCGCTTCGTTGTCGGCCACGCGGCGTGCGTTTTTCTCTTTACCCATGGCTCTTACTTCCGCTTCGCTTTTTTATCCGCGGCGTGACCATAGTAGGTCCGTGTCGGGGAATATTCGCCAAACTTCTGACCAATCATTTCCTCGGTCACGTTGACCGGGATATGTTTGCGGCCGTTATAGACACCAAAGGTCAGCCCCACGAACTGGGGCAGGATGGTGGAACGGCGCGACCAGATTTTGATCACTTCATTGCGGCCGGATTCACGCGATGCTTCGGCTTTCTTAAGCACGTAGGCATCGACAAACGGGCCTTTCCAAACAGAGCGAGACATATCTTAGCGCCCCTTCTTCTTGGCGTGGCGCGAGCGGATGATAAGGCTCGAGGACGCTTTGTTCTTGTTACGGGTGCGCGCACCCTTGGTCGGCTTGCCCCAGGGGCTGACCGGGTGACGGCCACCAGACGTCCGGCCCTCACCACCACCATGGGGGTGATCAACCGGGTTCATGACCACACCACGGACGGACGGACGCTTGCCAAGATGGCGGTTGCGGCCGGCTTTACCAAGGTTCTGGTTTGAATTGTCAGGGTTGCTCACAGCACCAACGGTTGCCATGCATTCCTGGCGCACCATGCGAAGTTCGCCGGAGGAAAGCCGGATCTGCGCGTAGCCACCATCACGGCCAACGAACTGGGCATAGGTGCCTGCAGCACGGGCGATCTGGCCGCCTTTGCCGGGTTTCAGTTCGATATTGTGAATGATGGTGCCGATCGGCATGCCCGAAAACGGCATTGCGTTGCCCGGCTTGATGTCTGCCTTTGCCGACGCAACAACCTGATCGCCAACAGCCAGACGCTGCGGTGCGATGATATAGGCCTGTTCGCCATCGGTGTATTTCACGAGCGCGATAAACGCGGTCCGGTTCGGGTCATATTCGATGCGTTCTACGGTTGCGGTGACGTCAAACTTGTTTCGTTTGAAATCCACGATCCGGTAGAGCCGCTTTGCCCCGCCGCCACGGCGGCGTTGAGTGATCCGTCCGGTATTGTTCCGTCCGCCCTTCTTCGTCAGACCCTCTGTGAGAGACTTGACAGGACGTCCTTTCCAAAGCTCCGAACGGTCGATCAGAACCAGCCCTCGCTGGCCCGGCGTCGTCGGTTTGTACGACTTGAGTGCCATGCTTACTGTCTTCCGTTTGCTTAGCCGACGGGAATTTGCCCGCCGGGATGTTATAGGCCCCCGTAGGTGCCCAGGATTCAAAATATCACAAGGCCCCGGAACGAATCCGAGGCCTCAGACCCGCGCGATGTAACAGAGGGAGGGGGGGGTGGCAAGGGGGGACTGGATGGAATTGAAAGACCAAGCAAGCGCTGAGCCACGCGACGGAGAACCAATCCGCAACGATGTAACTCTCGACCGGCACCGCCTATGGCACGCAGACGTGGCAGCTACGCCTCCGTAGTGCAGCGCGCCAATCTAAGCCCTCCCGCCCTTATCGCAATCACAAGATGCCTAACACCCTGCCCGCTTGAGCAACTCAGACCTCCATCTCCGCCAATATCGCCGCGAAGGAAGCGCCATGCATATCCCGGTCGGCCTTATTCCCCTGAATCACCGGCCGGGGCAGGCTGAATTTGACGACATGAAGGGCCGCGATGTCAAACCGCTTGATTGCTTCCGGAGCCACTGCGAAACGCCGCGCGACCTCCTTCGTTTGCAGCGCCTTTGCCACGCGATCAAACACGGCTTCAGAGCCGCAAAACACATCAATCGTCAACCAAAATGGCCCGGCGTTTTTCGACCTGACCTTGGGCACGATATCACCTAGGCGGTCTGTCATCCGATCTCCTCCACACTCAGGCGGAAAGCCTCCATCGGGTCATCCAGCTCAAGCACGTGGTTGAGGCAGAATTCATAGACCGCGCCACGCGCCATTTCCGGCGGGGAAAACGGGAAAGCAAAGGTTGGCATTTCCTCTTCCTCCGTCAGCGCGTGATGCAACAGGTAGGGGTTAAGCATTTTGGCCACTTCGAGGCTCAGCGCCTCTGTTTCGGCAGTCACAATACCGAGCACACCAACCTCGCTGCCGGAACGCACCCCCGGATCAATCGCCCCAAGGGTGGCGTCCACGCCGATAATCCGCAGTTCAATGGAAAAGGCTCCGCTGACCCTGTCCCGTGCTTTGGCGCTGCATTTTTCCTCAATGTCCGCGCACCAGGTTTTGACGTTTGTGACATAGCGCGGCTCACGCAACAGCACCATTGAAACGGTCTGAAACCCCGCACGCCGCGCCCCTTCCAACTTTACCCGATAGGGGGCGGTTTTGATCCATTTGCTTCCCTCGACCCGCACCCTTTTATCATCCAAGGCAGCGTAACTGGCCTTGTCCACTTCAAGGTGCCCACCTGGTTCAAACAGGACAAACGGGTCCGAGTTTTCATAAAGCATATGGGCCGAAACCGTGTGTGGGGTGGCGCGGGCGTTTTCACCCATCGGGGTGATGGTGAAGCCCCGGTTATCAAAATCGATCAGAATGGTGCCGGAGCCTGGGTTCGTAGTCGCAAGGGCACCGCACTCCCCGATCTTCGCCCCATGCCACGCCGCACCCGGATGACAGCCGCGCGCAATCGGCAGCGCCGCAATAATAGCCGTATCCGTGGTGCGCCCCGCGATGATGATATCCGCACCCGTATCCAGCGCCGCATTGATCTGTTCAACCCCGGCGAGGGCTACGATGTTTGTGCAGGCATGATATGTTTCCTCCGTCACAGGGGGCGCAGCGGGCAACGCCGTGATAGTGCCTTGTTGGTAAGCCCGGGCCATCGCCTTCGGTTCCTGCCCGCTCTTGAGTAAGGCCATTTTCAGCTTTTGCCCACTTTCGGCGGCGATCTCACGTGTGATGTCAGCCATCCAGTCAACCGCAGCATCGGCCCCGCAGGTGCCAGCGGTGCCTATCACCAATGGCACCCCCGCTTTTGCACGGGCCGCCATCAGGTCGCGCCACTGCATCTTGGTCGCGCTGCGCGAATATTTCGACGTGCCTGTGCCAAGGTAGTGCGGTCCGCTGTCGGTCGAACCGCCATCAATGGCGATTATATCCGGTGCCGCGGCGATACCGCGGTTCAACGCATCGGGGTCATAGCCCAGGCCCAGCGCACCACATGGAATCAGAACCCGCACCATCAGTCAGTGATTGCCTGCGGCTTCTTCAGGATGCCGCGCAGGAACATCGGTGCGATGAACCCCGCCACAGCAGCAACCCAAAGGCCAATCGCAATTGGTGAAGAAAAGAGATACATGACATTACCATCCGAAAGCGTCATGGCGCGGCGCAGCGCGTCCTCCATATTTCCGCCCAGCAGAATGCCAAGGATGATCGGAACCGTCGGCACATCGAGTTTGCGTAGGAAATACCCAAGGGCACCAAAAGCCACCATCAGCAGAAGGTCAAAATAGCTGCCTGTCAGGGAATAGATGCCGACAAAGGAAACCATCGTCACCCCCGGCAACAGCACCCAGGCCGGAACGGTAAGGATTTTCACGAATATCTTCACCATCGGCACATTCATCAGCAACAGGACGACATTCGCGATCAGAAGCGAGGCAATCAGCCCCCACACCACATCCGCACGTTCCGTAAACAGCGTCGGCCCCGGCGTGATGTTCAGCGTCATCAGCAAAGCAAGCAAGACTGCCGTGGTCCCCGAACCGGGCACGCCCAGCGTCAACATCGGCACGAGCGCGCCCCCCGCTGCTGCGTTATTACCTGCCTCCGGTGCCGCGACACCCTTTGCGGCACCGGTTCCGAAGCCACCGTTATTCCCGGCAAAGGATTTCTCACTCATATAAGCAAGGAACGACCCAAGAGAAGCACCCGCACCGGGCAGAATCCCCGCAATGAACCCCACACAAGAGGACCGCAACATGGCCCATTTGCTTTCCCGAATGTCTGTCCATGGCACGCGCACCTTGTTGAGCTTGACACCAATGGAGGACCCCAATCCATGGCTTTCGATAAAGAAGAACACCTCTGAAATGGCAAACAGGCCGACAATCGCCACAAGGAAATCAACACCGTCATATAGGTGCAAGTTGCCCCCTGTCAGACGCGGCAACCCGGATGAGCTGTCAACGCCCACCATCGCAATCCCGAGCCCGATACAGGCGGCCAGCGCAGCCTTTGCCTGATTGTTGGAGGCCATGCCCCCCAATGTGCAGAAGGCCAGAAGGTAAAGGGCAAAATATTCCGCCGGGCCAAACAGGAACGCCACCCGCGCCAATGACGGCGCCAGCAGCATCAGACCGATGGTCGCCAGGAAGGCACCAACGAAAGACGCCACCCCCGAAAGGACCAGCGCATCCCCGGCCCGGCCAGCTTTCGCCATCGGATACCCATCCAATGTGGTCATCAGCGCAGGCTCATCACCCGGAATATTCAGCAGAATGGATGATATTCGCCCCCCATACATGGCCCCGTAGTAAACCGACGTCATAAGCACCAACGCCGATGTCGCATCAAGCCCAAGCGTAAAGGTGATGGGGATCAGGATTGCAACGCCATTTGACGGACCAAGACCCGGCAAAGCGCCAATGATTGTCCCGAGGAAACAGCCACAGACCGCCAGAAACAGAGTAAAAGGTGACAAGGCGACACCAAAACCCAACGCAAGATTTGATAGGATGTCCACGTCAATGCCCTACAAATGGAATAAGAATGGTGATTGCGTCCCAGAGCTTGTCCGCCGTCGGTATGCGGTAGGCAACGATATTGCCAAGCCCGAGCGCATGTTTGAACAGAACAAAAAGCCCCAGCGACAGGCCCAGACCCGCCAGCACGGCGTTGCGGATGTTTGGTGAAATCTGGTAACTCAGCAACCCCGCCGCAACGGCGGTGGGCGCGATGAACCCCAGCGGCGTCAGCAAAACCGCATAGACAGACAGGACAAGCACAGCAAGCGCGATGTTCCCCCAGGTTCGGGCCACCGGCCATTCGGGGTCTGGGTCAGGCTTGAACAGGATCGTAAGCGAACACAAGGCCGCGACTCCCCCGATCAGATAGGGGAAGAGCTTTGGCAGGAACTCGCCCGAAAACATATTTGTCTGAATCCCCGTGGCGGCCGCGAGATACGCGACCGCCGTGATCAGCATGACCAGACCGAATATCCGGTCAGACGCCATTACTGGATAACCCCCAGTTCCTTGGACATGGCGTTGATCTCTGCCACCAGCCCATCAACATAGGACTGGAAATCTCCACCCACCTTGGTGAACGGTGCCAACCCGTTGTCGGCCATGGCCTGGGCCCATTCATCGCTGTCAGCAACCTGCTGAAGCCGTGCGGCCCATGTGTTGAACGTGTCATCACTGACATCTTTCGGGATGTAAAGGCCACGCCAGTTGACGGCGACCACGTTATATCCCTGCTCCATTGCTGTCGGGATGTCTTCAAAGCCCGGAACGCGTTCCTCGGTCAGCACCGCAAGCACGCGGATGTCACCGTTGGCAAGAAAGGACACAACCTCCGACATATCGCCGGTCATCGCCTGGGTAAAGCCGCCCACTGTCTGCGTGATGGCATCAGCCCCACCATCGACACCGATGTATTTCACGGCACCAATGTCGGTGAACCCGGCCTCTTTGAGCACGAGCAAAGGTTTGATGTGGTCAAAGCCGCCGACCGCGGAACCACCGGCAAAGGCCACTGAGCCCGGGTCCGCTACGATCGCATCAACCAGATCGTTCAGGGTTTGGTAGGGGCTGTCGGCCGCTACAACGATCACACCGGGATCAGCACCAATCGCGCCAACAAACCGCACCTGATCTGCCGTCATGCCGGCATAGGCGTTCTGGGCAAGCCGGGTTGTCGTCGCCGATGAAGCCGCAACGATCAGGTCAGCATCATCAGCGCGTTCCGTCACAACATGATTATAGGCAAGGCCGCCCCCGGCACCCGGCATATTGGTCACCTGGACAGGACTGTCGACCGCGCCGATATCATACATGATTTTACCGATCTGGCGGCAGGTGAAATCCCAGCCACCGCCGGGATTGGCCGGGGCAATGCATTCCGCAGCGAACGCCCCGCCCGCGCTGATGCCAAGAGCGGCACTGACGGCCAGCGCCTTAAAAAGATGTTTTGTCATGGTTTCCTCCCGTTTGACACGGACCGCTTGCCCGCACATGCTGAAAGGAGAGCGCCCAAACCTGACACCAACCTGTCACGGGCAAAAAAGGTCAACTGATGCGTTTCCTGTTGATTGAGGACAATGAAAAGCTGGCGGGTGCCATTGTGGAACGGCTGCGGCTGGACGGGCATGCCGTGGATCACGCCGATACGCTGGACGCGGCGCTGGCTTGTCTTTCAGTCACGGATTACGATCTGATTTTGCTGGATATTATGCTGCCGGACGGCGATGGCCGCGACTTCCTGAAAAGACAGCGGCGGGCGAACTTAAGCACCCCGGTAATTGTCATCACCGCCCGCTCCGCCATATCGGACCGGGTTGGTTTGCTGGACAGCGGTGCCGACGATTACATTACCAAGCCCTTTGACTTTTCCGAACTCGAAGCCCGTTGCCGGGCCGTAATCCGCCGCCAGGGAGGCAGTGCACAAAACACCATGAGCTTCGCAGGGGCCACGCTTGATTCGGCTGAAGGGGAACTCAGGTTCAACAGCCAGACGATCCTTCTTCGAAATCGCGAACTGCGCCTGCTGGAGGTCTTTTTTAACGCGCCGCGGCAGGTCTTTTCCAAGTCGTATCTGGTAGACCGGCTGTTTTCTCTTGTCGACGAGGCCAGCGAAAACGCGATTGAGGTTTATGTCGGGCGTCTGCGCAAGCGACTTGAGGGGTCGGGTGCAAAGATCGAAACAGTACGCGGCCTGGGCTACCGCATGGTGTTGGAGTGAAGCTCGGCAACTCGATCCGCCGCAGGCTGTTCTTTCAGCTTGCCGGAGTCGCGGCGCTTCTGTCACTTGCCTTTTTCCTGGCGGTGCGTGGCGTTGCCGAACGCGCGGCGGCCAGCACACAGGATGATATTCTGTCAGCGTCGGCCACCGCCATTGCCGATAGCTTGCGCAGCGAAGACGGCGGGGTCACCCTTGATCTTCCTTACGCGGCGCTCTCGATGCTCGGCACGGTCAGCGAAGATCGTGTTTTCTATCGCATTTCCGTCGCAGATCGGACCCTGACCGGTTATGATGATCTGCCTGCCCCGGAACACCGGCCGCGCCCCGGCACCCCTGCTTTCGCAACGCAACTTTATCGGGGCGACACCGTGCGCATCATCGCCGTTGCGCGGCAGGTGGGCGACCGCACAACCCAGTCAGAAGCCATCGTGACCGTGGCACAAACCCAGGCTGGGCTGGAGGCCGTTTCCCGACGCATCACCGCCACAGCAACCGGTGTTGGCATCCTGTTTTTCCTGTTTGCCACGGCCCTTAGCCTGTGGGCCGCGGGGAATGCGCTGAGGCCAATTAGCCGCCTGACTGGTTCCGTCACGCGGCGCGGGCCTCAGGATTTGCGCCCTGTGACGGCCGAAGCCCCTGCCGAGCTGATTCCGCTGGTTCATGCGCTAAATGGGCTACTGACGCGGCTGCGCGCGTCGCTTTCGCGCACTGAAGACTTCATCGCGGAGGCCGCCCACCGTGTCCGCACCCCGCTTGCCACGGTTCGCGCGCAGGCCGAAGTCACCCATCACAAACTATCCAAACCCGAACACCGCAAGGCCATACGGGAAATGATACGGGCGATTGACGAAAGCTCGCGTTCCGCCGGGCAAATGCTTGATCATGCGATGGTGACGTTTCGCGCCGACAGCCTGGCCCGAGATGCACTCGATCTCGGCCAGATTACCCGGGAAACCTGCGATCGCCTCAGCCCCACCGCCGACCTGAAGGACATCACAATTCGACGACCGCTGACTGACCGCCCCCTCCCGTTTAGCGGCGATGGGATTTTGATCCAGGCCGCGCTGATGAATATTCTCGACAATGCCATCAAATATTCACCGGCAGACAGTGAGATCATCGTCGCCCACGACCAGAGCGACGACGAGGTCATCCTGTCGGTAACCGATCAGGGGATGGGGTTTGGCACCATGGATTCTGATTGGCTGCGAACACGTTACGCACGTGGCGAAAATGTCGGAAATATCGTTGGGTCCGGCCTTGGGCTGACCATCGCAGATGAAGTTGCCCGCGCCCATGGGGGGCGTATTGAAATCGCCAACAATAATGGAGGATCCGGCGCATGCGTTTCGCTTTGCTTCCCGCGCTGATCATGGCTCTTTGGTCAACTGGCGTTCGGGCCTTCGAAATAGAGGATCACGTTCTGTACACCGCCGCAGAGCCACAAACGGTACTGCGGGTGATCTCCACCGCAGACCGGGACGTGTTTGAACCGATCCTCCTTGCCTTTCAGGAACGAAACCCGACGATCACGATCGACTATACAATTACTGGCACCACCGATTTGATGAAAGCGATCACCGACGCAGGCGTTGCCTTTGATTTGGCTATTTCATCAGCCATGGACCTGCAAACCAAACTGGCGAATGATGGCTACGCGCAGCCCTATTCCGGCGCTGCGACTGGCGCCCTGCCCGATTGGGTAAGTTGGCGCAGTCAGGTCTTTGCCTTCACCCAGGAACCGGTTGTGCTTGTGGTTTCCGATGCGTTCTTTCCGCCCGGAACAGCACCTCGCAACCGGGAGGATCTGATCGCGATCCTGCGCGACAGCCCGGATCGCTTTCGCGGACGTATCGGCGCTTATGACGTGCGCCGTTCCGGGTTTGGCTACCTCATGGCCACGCAGGATAGTCGCAACAGCGAGGTCTTTTGGCGCCTGATGGAGGTGATGGGCAGACTCGACCCACAGCTCTATTGCTGCTCAAATGACATGATAGAGGACGTAGCCAGCGGTAAACTGGCGCTCGCTTACAATGTGCTTGCAAGCTACGCCGCATCACAACAGAGCCGCCTTGATGGTTTTCAGATTATAGAGCTTCAGGACTACATCAACGTCATGCTGCGGACTGCCCTGATCCCTACGAATGCCGAAAACCCGGCCGACGCCCGCAAGATGGTGGATTTCCTCCTGCGGCTTCATCAACGCGCCGATCTGGTTGCTGCCTCCGGGCTGCCTGGTATCGACGCGACGACCTTTGAAAACAACTCTGCTCTGCAACCAATTCGGCTTGGACCGGGGTTGCTGGTTTTTCTCGACCAGCTCCGCCGTGAACGCTTTCTGCGAAGTTGGGAAAATTCCCTGATCCACCAATAGCGCCACCAAACGGGTGACAACACGACTTGCCTCCCCAGCGTCTTCGCGGCAGGGTCCGGATATGCGTTTGTTTGTCTTTTTCCTTTTCATGTTGGTTGCTGCCTGTGGCCGCCCGTTGACTGAGAACGAACGCAGCTTTCTGCGGGGGCTGCATGGCCCGACTCTTTCGACAGAGAATATTCGCATCTCCCGCGCGCCATTTGTCGGGATGTTTCGCGTCCGTTATCCTGCCCGCCCGCGCACAACCTGCCGCGAACAGATCGCCCCCCCGCCGGATGGCCCCTGGCTCGAAGGATCGGTTGCAGGCATGGCCGGCAAACGGCGCATCTATGTCAATCCCGACTGGTACCTACCGGATTACCTGCCGGATTACCCGCAAGGCCTGAACCTTGCGGCAGCAATGTTCTTTGCACATGAAATGACCCATATCTGGCAGTATCAGAACCGCAGGATCACTGGCTATCACCCCTTTCGCGGGCTGAGCGAGCATGAGCCCGGGCGTGACCCTTACCTCTTTGACGACAGCGCGGCACAGTCGTTTCTGGAATATGGCTATGAACAACAGGCCAGTATCGTTGAGGAATACTTGTGCTGCATCCTGCTTGATCCCGGCGGGTCACGGACCGGACGGCTCCGTCGGATGCTGTCTGAGGTCATGGAACCTGCCGATCTGACCCAACCCATATCACAACATGTGACCTTACCCTGGGGCGGGGTTCAACGGATGGGCATCTGTTCGTGATGGTCGAATGGCCGGGATATTGAGGCTAATACACAATCCGAAATGGTACATATTTCGCCGCACCCCCAAAGGAGCAAACCATGACCCCGAATCTCAGCTATGCCATCGTGATGTTGCTGGCCGGAATTGGCATTCCCATTCTGGCAGCCCTGAATGCCCGTCTTGGGCAGTTGATCGGGTCCCCGTTTGCCGCCGGGGTTGTGTTGTTCTGCGTGGCGCTTCTGGGCGCACTGGCAGTTTTGATCACACAGGGGCTTCAACCTTTGAAATCCGTGCCTGCACAACCGAAACACCTGTTTCTTGCCGGGTTTCTGGTTGCCTTTTATGTCCTGTCCATCACCTATGTGGCGCCCAGTTTTGGCGTCGGGAATGCCGTATTTTTTGTGTTGCTTGGGCAGTTGATATCGGCGGCTGCGATTGATCACTTTGGCCTGTTTGGCGCGCAGATCTCGCCGCTGAGCCTTACCCGGGCGGGTGGCATCGGCCTGATGGCCGCAGGCGTGTTCATGACCCAGCAAGCCTAGGGTTTGCCTGGTTTCGCATCAGGCGATAGGCTCTGCCCATGGATGACATAGAAAGGAAACCCCACAAATCGGCACGCCAAAGGGGCGGGCCACACACCGAAGGGTTGAGAAATATCTTGCGGGCAACAGATGCGTTGACTGCGGCAGGTGACGGCGACAGGCGATTTGCGCGGCTGACCGAACCGGATTTGATTCATACGGCACGAAATGTCGCTTGTTTCCGCGCCCGATATGACGACAAACCGGTCATTGCAAAGCTCTTTTTCGGAGCGAAGGGGGCAGAACAGGCACAAGCCCTGACCGAGCAACTGCAGACCCTGACCACCTTGTCACGCGCTGGCGGCGGCTTTCATATCGCACCGATGGTTGACGCAATGCCGGACAAGGGCGTGATCCTGACCGCAGATATCGACGGCACAATACTGGCACAGGAAATTGCGGCAACCGACCGGGTTGCAACACGGCGGTTGCCAATCCGGGAGGCCGGTGAATGGCTTGCCCATTACAATTCAACAACACACAGCACCGGCCGGCTTGCAGCGCGTTTCTGGCTGCGGCAATGCCGACAGAAGCTCCGCCGGGTGAACAAGGCGGAAACTCATGTGCTGGTACAGGAGCTCTTGCAAAAGCTGCATCGGCTCTGTGCGTCGGTTCAGGGCGCTGAAGTCACCCGCGCGTGCAGCCACGGGAATTTCACCCCGGCGAAACTAATCAGGCACAGGGGCGTGCTTCATGGGGCGGATATCGTGAATACAAATGATATACCGATTGCAAAGGACCTGGCGCGTTTTCTGGTGATGTTGGCTGTTGAAATGCCGGGGACCGGGCGACGTTTCCTGCATGGGATTCAGAAAACAGACTATGACGCACTTTTGAGCGCTCGCGGCCTGATATCAAAGGCAGAACAGGATCTGATCATGCCGTTTTTCATTGGGATTGAGCTCATCGACCGGTTTTCACGGATGACGGGGGGCGGCCCGTGTATGCAGAACCTCGAAGCCGCGATTACCCGGTTTTGCGAAGCGTGACTTTCATCATCGATGACCGGCGGCTGTTGATTTGGATAGGCATCGGCAGGTGGGGCCTGAATGAAAACACCGGCTCAGCTTAATCGTCCGTCATCCATATGCAGTACCCGGTCCATCCGCCCGGCAAGATCGTGGTTATGTGTCGCAATCAGCGCCGAAAGCCCGGTATCACGGGCCAGCCCCATCAACACGTCAAAAACCTGATCCGAAGTTGCCGGGTCAAGATTGCCGGTTGGCTCATCCGCCAGCAGGACACGCGGGTTATTGGCAAGCGCGCGGCAAAAGGCGACGCGCTGCTGTTCCCCGCCAGAGAGTTCCGCCGGGCGGTGGTCCGCCCGATCCGACAGGCTGACCTTATCCAGCAGATCCATCGCCCGTGCCCGCGCCGCGCCGTTGCCAGCTCCATCCGCAAGTTGGGGCAAAATGATATTTTCAACAGCCGAAAACTCCGGCAACAGATGGTGAAACTGATAGACAAATCCAACCTCGCGTCGGCGGGCCTCTGTGCGGCGGCGGTCGCTGCGCCCCGAGAGCGCCGCGCCATTCAGTGTCACAGTGCCCGCATCCGGTGTATCAAGCAGCCCCGCAATATGCAGCAACGTCGATTTCCCGGCACCTGAAGGTGCAACAAGTGCCACAACCTCCCCTGGTTGCAAAGCAAAACTCGCGCCTTTCAGCACCGCCAGCTCATTGGCGCGGCCTTTGTTGTAGGCCTTTTCGATGTTCTGAAGCTCCAGCACCGGATCACTCATAGCGCAGCGCCTCCACCGGGTTGAGCCGTGCCGCCCGGCGGGCCGGGAATAATGTGATGCCAAAGGACAGAACCAAGGACAGCGCGACAGCGGACAGGACGTCGCCCAGTTCCAGCTTGGCCGGGAGCCGGTAAATACCGCGGATTGAGGCATCCCAGACCCCCCCGCCGGATGCGCCGTTCACAAGGGCCAGTATCTGATCAAAATAAGCCGCAAAGAGGCAGCCGAGGATCACACCCAGAATCGTGCCCACAAGCCCGACCATGGACCCACAGAGGAAAAACACCCGCATGACGGACCCTTCGGTCAGGCCCATCGTGCGCAGAATGCCAATATCACGACCCTTGTTTTTGACCAGCATCACCAGACCCGAAATGATGTTGAGCGACGCAATCAGAACAAGGATCGACATCAGAACGAACATCACCGTATCCTCCACCGCAAGCGCCCTGAGAAAGCCCTGGGAACGGTCCTTCCACGTCCAGAGCAGTGCACGGTCGCCACCAGCCTGAAGCAGCGGAAGGGTCAGGTCATTTATCGCTTCGGGATCCTCAACAATGACTTCAATCTCATCGGCGACCCCTTCGCGGTTGAAAAAGCTCTGCGCCTCGGCAAAGGGTAGGTAGACGCGCACCTTGTCGACGTCATAGCGCCCGGAGCTGAAGATATAGACCACTTCATAAGTGTTGCGTCGTGGGGTTACGCCAAAAGGGGTCTTGGTGCCGTTCGGATTGGTCAGTTCGATGCGGTCACCAATCTGAATGTTGAGGTCGCGCGCCAGCTCCTGCCCGATGGCGATCCCCTCGTCCAGCCGGTCGATATCCCCCTGCGCACGGTCAGACTGGGCAATACGCGGAATGGATTTCAGATCCTCCAGCGCGATCCCCTGCACCTGCACACCGCCGAAACGGTCGCCAAATTTCGCCATCGCCTGTGACGAAATCAGCGGCGCGGCACGAATGACACCTTCAACCCCACGGATGGCCTCTGCCCGTTCGGCGTAGTCAGCGATTGTGCGATCAATATTGCCGTTCTCATCCGCCTCTGCCGCGTAGTAGACCGTGACATGGGCGTTTGCGCCAAGGATCGTGTCAACAAATTCATCGCGGAAGCCAGAGCGCACCGCCAGCGTGATGATCAGCGCCGCCACCGCCAACATGATGCCGATCAGTGAAATCCAGGTCATGACGCTAACGCCGCCCTCACTCCTGCGGGCACGCAGATAACGCCAGGCGATCTGCCATTCATAGCGGGAAAACGGGGGGGTCATGGCTGCTCCGGTTTTGTTGTGCGCCAGAGTCGTCGGTTTCACGATCAGGGTCAAGGGGCGACGCAAGGGTGGAACGGACAGCTGCAGGGGTGCAAGGGCGATTCGAAACGCCTTAAGCAAGCGCCTTTGAAAGTGCTTCGTACGCGGTTTCGAAACCGCGTGGCAAGGGCGTTCGAACGCCTTGACTTAAGCCGCAGCGAATCGGCTTCATCACGCCAACACATTACAGGCTTTTCAGACAGAGAGACATCAATAGATAGAGGTAAACAA
>CAYTUW010000037.1:0-17303 GCA_964441435.1 uncultured Rhodobacterales bacterium | reverse complement strand
CGTGGCCGAGGTGTTGTCGACGATCAGCGGAATGGCCGCTGCATCCGCAACCGCAGCAATCGCGTCAAGGTCGGTGATGTAACCGCCGGGGTTGGCGATGGATTCGCAGAACACGGCGCGCGTGTCGTCATCAATCGCTGCTTTGACCGCATCAAGATCGTCGAAATCAACAAATTTCGCCGACCAGCCAAAGCGTTTTATCGTCTGGCTGAACTGCGT
Organism: uncultured Rhodobacterales bacterium; assembly: GCA_964441435.1. Classification (GTDB taxonomy): domain Bacteria; phylum Pseudomonadota; class Alphaproteobacteria; order Rhodobacterales; family Rhodobacteraceae; genus CAYTUW01. The sequence continues at coordinate 17,084 of CAYTUW010000037.1, read as the reverse complement.
GACCGTTCCACCGTAAAGCCTTGTAGATACGACAACATTCTTGCCCGGACCCATCAACGGGAACAGCGCCATGATTTGCGCAGCGTGACCGGAGGAACAGCAAACCCCGCCAACCCCGCCTTCCAGTGTTGCCACGCGTTCCTGCAGCACCGCCACGGTCGGGTTGGTCAGGCGCGAATAGATAAAGCCCACCTCCTGCAGATTGAACAGGGCTGCGGCGTGTTCGGCATCGCGGAACACATAGGCGGTTGACTGGTAGATCGGCGTCTGGCGTGCGCCGGTGGCCGGGTCGGGGCGTGCGCCTGCGTGAATTTGCAGCGTATCGAAACCGTAGGTGGGGCCGTCTGACATGGGGGAATCCTCCGTTAGGAATTTTGGTCGAGGCGGAGGTTAGGGGATCGGGGGATCGGCGGCAACGCCATTGCGTCGCCCAAAGTGATACGGCCCGAAACGCACTCAGCGCATCCAGAGCTTTTCCCGTTTCAGCTGATTTCGGATCTTCTGTTCGCGGGGCGGCAGGTTGTCCCGGTCAAACAGGGCGCGCGCCTTCTGTCCTTTGCCCTGATAGATCATCCGTTTGATCGCCTCATGCTGTTTGATCACCTTTTTAATCTTGTTGGGCGCGGTCACCGTTTCCAGATGCGCGACCACATGGTCGGATTCGCGCGCGTAAAGCAACGGCAGCAGGCGGTAGTGGCAACTGACCTCGCCATCCAGCAGGCCATGGGGCAATGTGTCCCGCCCACCGCCAAGCGCATGAATGACAAGCGGCAGGGCGACCTGATCAAGCCAGGGGTCAAGGCTCTGACAGATCAGCTCTTCAGGGGCGTCGTCCCGGATCGCCAGCGCATATTCGGTGAAACGCGCGCCAAACTCATGCGGGCAGCGGTAAAAGAACCATCCGGCGTTGAAATAGAGGTAGCGCTGCCAGTATTCATCCGGCTGGCTTAGGTCGAGCGAGCTTTCGAAATCGAGGCCGAATTTATCATAAAGCGATCGCCAGATCTGCGCGTAACCGGGGCCGTAAAGCTCGATCTCAGGCCAGGTGCCTTCGCGGCGCATGCTGGCGCTAGGCCGGTCAAAATCAAAAGGGACTGTGTCGAGGCCCCCCGTGATCAGCGTATCGCTATCGAAAAAGACAAAGGGTTCGCCCTTGGGCAGCGCCGCGAGGCATTCGATCTTGTTGCCATGCGGGTAGCTGTGCCCGAAATGAACGGAGTGAAACGGCAGGATTTCAGCGCCAAGTGCAGCCAGTAATTCGCGCGTGCCGTCGTTGCGGATACGTGGATCGCCCGGCCAGTTGGGGCCGGGTTGGGGCTCTGCGACAAACAGCCGGCCAGAGAAATCGGGGCAGGCGGCGCGCAGGCTTGCGGCGAAGATCACCGCCTCATATTGCAGCCGCCCGGCCTGGCCGACGATCACAACATTGAACGGTTGCTGTTTCTTTTTTGCCCCTGCCATGTAGAATTTGCCCGTTGCCCCTGTTTTATGCGACTATAGGGACAAATATTTTGGACCCAAGACCAATTTGAACCACAGTGGAGGGCGCGATGCGTCATTCAGTAATTCTAGTGCTGCTGTTGCTGGCGTTGCCCGTCCGGGCAGAGAATTTCACGACTGCGGCGGAGGTGCGCCCGTTGCTGACCGCGACTCGCGCCAGTTGGGTGGCGGTGCGTGAATATAATGGCAATGATTTGCTTTACTTTACCAACGTCCTTGCCTGGCGCTGTGGGGTGGATTCGATCCGCTATTCGGTGAATGGGGGCGGCGAACAGAGCTTTCCGATGGAACCCTGCTACGAAGGGGAAGCCGTGCCGAACGCCATCAAAGGCGCCGACATCTATGTGACGTTGCCGCCGGGAACCGTGAACAGCGTTTCCGTGACTTTGGTGTTTGACGATGGAACGCGGGATTCGGCGCAATTTGAGCGGCAGGCGATCCTGTTGCCCTGATCCACTCTCAGTCCCTTTCGGGTCCTTCTTCGCGATAAAAGCCCGCACAGGGCTTGAAGAGCGGCTGGCCGTGGGTGGCCGCCGGGTGATCTCATGCTGGTCTCTGAATTAAGGCTGGCGCGCGCGCCGGTGAACCTCACCCCGCGCTTTGTACCGGCGGGGAAGCCTTTTATTTGAAGCGCTTCAAAGCTGGCTTCGTTCGTTAGATACGACACGGGGGGCGTTTTCGGTCCCCGCGAAGGTTGCAACGAGGCGGTTTTAGCGGGCCGGGGTTAACCATCTTTCACCCTACCGTGCGCCGCATGTCAGACCGCTTTCAGCCCCTTTGCCCGCACGCGCGCATTGGTGTCGATGAAATCGAGCACAAGGGGGCGAATATTGTTGCGCCAGCTTTTCCCGGCAAAAATACCGTAGTGGCCTGCCCCTTCCTGAAGGAAGCTGGCCTTTTTCGACTCAGGCAGCCCGGTCAACAGATCAAGTGCCGCAAGGCACTGCCCCGGCGCGCTTATGTCGTCATTCGCCCCTTCGACTACCTTGACCGCAACATCGGTGATGGCCCCGAAATCGACCGGGCGCCCCGCCACGGTAAAGGCGTTGCGGGCGATTTCACGGTTCTTGAAGATGCGTTCAACAGTAGAAAGATAGAATTCCGCCGTCATGTCCATCACTGCGAGGTATTCGTCGTAAAAGGCGTTGTGTTTGTCGTGATCGGAGGCCTCCCCCTTGGCGACGCGCAGGATCTGATTGGCAAAGGCCTTGCTATGGCGTTCGGCATTCATCGACATAAAGGAGGTAAGCTGCAACAGCCCCGGGTAGACCATGCGGCCAACACCGGTGTGTTTCGCGCCAACGCGTTGAATCACAAGCTCTTCCAGCTGGCCCATGGTGACGCGGTGCCCGAAATCGGTGACCTCGGTCGGGTTGGCGTCCGGATCTACAGGGCCGCCAATCAGGGTCAGGGTTGAAGGTTGCGCGCCTGGGTCTTCGGCAGCGAGGTAAGCGGTGGCAGCAAGTGCCAGGGGCACCGGCTGGCAGACCGCAATGACATGGGTGTCAGGGCCAAGGTGACGCATGAAATCAACGAGGTAGAGCGTATAATCCTCCACATCGAACTTGCCTGCGGACACCGGGATGTCACGGGCATTGTGCCAGTCCGTGATATAGGTTTCGCAATCTGGCAGCAGGCTTTGCACGGTTTTGCGCAACAGGGTGGCGTAATGACCCGACATTGGGGCCACCAGCAACACTTTGCGCGGTTTTGGCGCGCGGCCCTGCACCGCAAAATGTAACAGATCGCCAAAGGGACGGGACAACACGGTTTCCACCTCAACCAGGTGGTCACGGCCATCTTCGCCCACTGCTGATGGGATGCCCCAGTCGGGCTTGGCCACCATGCGGGCAAAGCTGCGCTCGGTCACTTCACCCCAGGCGGCGAGAGTCTGGAAAAAGGGGTTCGGCACCATGCCGGTCACCGGATAAGAGGCCATCGCCTGTGCCGTCGCGCCAAGCCATTGATTGGTCACGCGCATCGTTTCCATCAGATCATAGGTCGCCATATAGCGCATGTCCGGTTTCCCTCACGGTTGCTGTGCAACAATTCGCCGTTTTGTGTTAAGCTTGGATGAGTATATGCTGCACGTGCAGAAAAACTAGGGCGGATTTTTGTCGATGACAACAGAAGAAAAGGGAAATTCCGTCTCCGGCCCGGCAGGGGGCACCGCTCTGGCGGATAATCTGGCCCGGATTGAGGCTCTGTCCGAACGGCTAGTTGCTGCGCTTGCAAAGAAGCGAGCAAGCGACCCAGCGCTTGAAGGGCCGGGGCCGGATTTGATGGCCAAGGCAGGTGCTGCCTATCTGGATGAATGGGTGCAGAACCCGGGGCGGCTGTTTGAGCACCAGGTCGGCTACTGGACCCAAACGCTGACCCATTTCATCGCCGCACAGCAGGCCTTCCTAGAGGGAGAAGCAGCAGCTGATGAAGGGCCGGAAGATCCCCGTTTCGCCCATGACCTCTGGCACAGCAATCCCTACTTCAACTTCATCAAACAGCAGTATCAGATGAATACCGCCGCCATGGAGCAAGCGGTCAGTGACCTTGAGGGCATCGAAGGCAAGGACCGTCAGCGGCTGGAATATTTCACCCGCCAGATCGTTGATATGTTTGCACCGACGAACTTCCTTGGCACCAACCCGGAGGCGCTGTCGCGGGCCGTGGAAACCGAAGGGGAATCATTGGTCAAAGGGCTCGAAAATCTGGTTGAGGATATAGAGGCCAACGACGGCGACCTGCTGGTCAGGCTTGCGGACAAGGATGCGTTTGAGGTCGGTCGCAACATCGCCTGCGCAAAGGGGGAAGTCGTCTTTCGCAACCGGATGCTGGAACTGATCCAGTTTTCCCCCACAACCGAAACGGTGAGCAAGACGCCGCTGCTGATCTTTCCACCCTGGATCAACAAATATTATATCCTCGATCTGAAACCCAAGAATTCGATGATCCAATGGCTGGTGGAACAGGGCCTTACCGTCTTTGTGGTGAGTTGGGTCAACCCGGATGCAAGCTTCGCTGATGTCGGTCTTGATACCTATGTGGAGGAAGGCTACCTCGCCGCGATCAATACGGTGAAAGAGATCACCGGCGAAACGGAGGTCAACGCAGTTGGCTACTGCGTTGCCGGAACCGTATTGAGCCTGACGTTGGGGTTGCTGGCCAAACGCGGTGATAAATCCGTGAAATCCGCCACTTTCTTTACCACGCTGACAGATTTCAGCGACCAGGGCGAATTTGGTGTCTTTCTGGAGGATGATTTCGTCGATGGGATTGAGCGTCAGATCGCGCAGGACGGGGTGTTGCGCAGCTATTTCATGTCGCGCACCTTTTCTTTCCTGCGTTCAAACGATCTGATCTACACGCCGGCAATCCGCAGCTACATGCTGGGCGAGGCGCCGCCGGCCTTTGACCTGCTCTACTGGAATGGCGACAGCACCAACCTGCCGGGCCGGATGACAATGGAGTACCTGCGGGGGTTGTGTCAGAAGAATGAGCTGGCAACCGACGGGTTTGAGATTTGCGGGGAGCGGGTGAAGCTGTCGGATATCACGATCCCGACTTGTTTTGTCGCCTGCGAAACCGACCATATCGCGGCGTGGAAGGCGAGCTTTGACGGCTACAAGAAATTCGGCGGGCGGTCCAAGACATTCATCCTGTCAGAATCCGGCCATATCGCAGGGATCGTCAATCCGCCGTCGAAGAAGAAATATGGTCACTATCTGAATGGCGGGCCGAAAGGAGCGCCAGATGCATGGCAGGCCGGGGCGCGCTATCAGGAGGGCAGTTGGTGGCCCCATTGGAATGAATGGCTTGCCAAACGCTCCGGGGCACAGATTCCCGCGCGAAATCCAGGCTCAAACGCCTATTCCGCCCTCTGCCCGGCGCCGGGAACCTATGTTCGGGCAACTGGAAGGCGTTGATTTTTAAAAGTTATGTGAAATTTATGCTGCGATGCAGCAAAAACACTTGAAATGCTGCGATGCGGCATGTATATAGTTTGCACACGCAGAAATTTCGCGGGGCCTCCTCCTCCCAATCGGCCCCGCAATCGGAGTAGAGAAAATGGCAAAAGCACAAGACTTCACCAAAGTCATGCAAGACTTCCTGGGCACGTTCCCGGTTGACACCACCGCGTTTGACAACGCGTTCAAATCGCAGGCCGAGTTCGGCGAAAAGCTGAGCAAAGTCGCGCTGACCGCCGCTGAGAAATCCGCTGAGATTTCCAACAAGTGGACCACGGAAACCATCGCCAAGCTGGGCGACGTTTCCAAAGTGAAAGCAGAGCCGACCGACTATACCAAGTCGGTTACGGATTTCGCATCTGCCTCTGCTGAACTGGCGGCTGAAAACATCGCAGCTTTCGCTGAAGTAGCGAAAAAAGTGCAGATGGAAACCGTTGAACTGGTACTGGCCGCTGGCCGCGAAGCCGGTGAAGACGCCACTGCCGCCGTGAAGAAAGCGACAGCGGATGTCACCAAAGCCGCAAAAGCAGCTGTGAAGTAATTCGCACAGAAGGATATCACATCGCTCTCTCTCCTCCCTGACGATGTGACTCTCCCAGGCAGGCCTTTCGAGGCCTGCCTTTTTTCTTGCCTTGATTTTCGCTGCACCCGGCGTAAGGTTCTCTGCACCGCAGAACATTGGGAGGTGTGCCGTGGCCGAGACTGTGAAACCGTTGCTGATCAAACGCTATGCCAGCCGGCGGCTCTATAATACCGAGACCAGCGATTACGTAACGCTTGAGGATATCTCGACCTTCATCCGGGATGGCCGCGAGGTGCAGATTGTCGATCTGAAATCCGGTGATGACCTGACACGGCAATATCTGCTTCAGATTATCCAGGAACACGAAAGCCGTGGCGAAAATGTGTTACCAATCAATGTGTTGACGGATCTTGTCCGCAGTTACACGACGCAGGCGCAATCCATCGTGCCGGATTTTCTGGCCTCATCCTTTGAGATGCTCCAGCAGGGGCAGTCCAAGATGATGGAAAACCTGGGCGCAATGAACCCCATGGCCAATATGCCGGGGTTTGAACTGATGAAGGCGCAGCAGGAGGCGTTCATGAAGGCGATGACAAGTGGGATGTCAACTGCCCGTGAAACACCGGCGGAGGAGGCGCAAAACGACGGGGAAGAGAACCTGTCCGCGATCAAAAAGCAGCTTGAGGAGTTGCAGGCCATGATGGCGAAACTCGGCAAATAGGGTCGCGCGGTGGTTGATACACCGGGGCGGATCACCCTTTGGGGGATTGAGGTTTTTGTCGCAGTCGCGGAAGAGGGGTCCATCTCCGCTGCGGCGCGGCGGCTTGGGGCGAGCGTCAGCGCGGTAAGCCAGCAGTTAACCAATCTGGAACAAGCGATGGGATCACGCCTGCTGGACCGCTCAGCGCGCCCGCTTGCGTTGACCCCGGCCGGCAATATGTTTCGCAAACGGGCCCGCTCCATTCTGAATGAGGCGGAACAGGCGCGCGCGGAGCTGGCCACCGCCGATCTGACGCAGCTGACGCAATTCCGTCTGGGTATGATCGAAGATTTTGACGCGGATGTTACGCCGCGCCTTTTGTCTGACATGTCCGAAGATCTGGCGCATTGTCAGTTCCTTTTGGAAACCGGCGCCAGCCATCGCCTGTTTGATCAACTCGATGGCCGGGCGCTTGACGTCGTTGTGGCCGCCGAAATGGGGGCCGCGGCAAGTTGGATGGAGGTGCATCCGCTGCTTGAGGAACCCTTCATCGCCGCGGTGCCGAAAGGGCAGGGAACAGCTGCGTTTCAGGACCTGCCGCTGATCCAATACACGGCGCGTCATGTCATGGGGCGGCAGATAGCCGATCACCTGGCGCGGCAGAACCTGCGGATGGCGCATCGTTTCGAACTCGACAGTTACCACGCGATCCTGGCCATGGTGGCGCGCGGCGCGGGTTGGACAATCCTGACGCCGCTTGGGGTGTTAAGGGCACAGCGCTTTCATGGGGAAATTGATCTTTGTGCCCTTCCGTTTGATCCGCTTTGCCGCCGTATATCGCTCCATGCGCGGCGCGATGTCCTTGGGGAAATGCCAACGGAAGTTGCGCATCGGTTGCGGGAATTGCTTGACCGGATCATCGTCACACGCGCGCGCGCAATGATGCCATGGCTTGGCGATAGTCTGCGGGTTTTGTAACGGTTTCCGGCCGTGTGATTGCGTATTTGCACAGAAAAGAAGCGCGTATCTACCTTTTGTTTACCCGCCTTCTTTTCTGCAAAAATACTTAATTCGGCGGTGGCGATCAGGCGACGCGGCGGGCTTTCTCCATTACATCATCGGCCGCGCCAATCAGGGCTGCGATGATGAAATCGAGGTCAGGCCGCGTCAGGCGCGCTGGCAGGCGTACGTCGCAGGCGCGCATCAGCATGGCGCGGGTCCGGGGAAGTTCGCCCTGATCGTCGATGAATTCCCAGTTCCAAAAGGCACGCGCGTTGTTTTTGGTCGTGCCAAAGATCTGCACAGGCATGCCGCGCTGATCGGCAGCTTCAGCAAAGGCAGCTACTTCTGCATCCGTCATGCCGACAAGGTTGAACTGGATGGAATCCGGCGCACGTAGCTCCGGCTTCAGGGGATCAGGGACATGCATCCACGGATTTTGGTTCAGCGCTGCGGCGACATAGTCGTGGTTTGCGCGGCCATCCCGCACGCGCCGTGCGACCTCCCCAATCTGGGGCCGGATCACGGCGGCAGACAGGTTTTGCAGGCGCAGGTTATAGAGTGGCAGCTTGTTCTGCCACTTGGCAAAGGCGTCATGCAGCACCGGGTGTTTTTTCCAGTTATGTTCATAGGCGCCGGACATGATGACCGCCTGGGCAATCAGGTCCGCGTCATCACTGACCATAATCCCCCCTTCGCCCGCATTGATCAGCTTGTAGCTCTGGAAGGAGAAACAGCCGAGCTTGCCGATGGTGCCGATGTTCCGCCCGTTCCAGGTGGTGCCGAGCGAATGGGCGGCATCCTCAATTACCGGCACACCGGTCGCGTCACAGAGCGCCATGATGGCATCCATGTCTGACGTGTGTCCACGCATATGGCTGATGATCACCGCGCCGACATCTGTTGTCAGCTTGGCGGCAAAATCATCCATGTCGATGCGGTAATTGTCCGCGACCTCGACGAGTATCGGTTTCAACTCTGCATGGACCACAGCCGATGGAACCGCCGCAAAGGTGAAGGCAGGGATCAGCACCTTGGTATCGCGCGGCAGGCCAAGCGCCTTGAGGCTCAAAAACAGGGCAGCGGAGCAGGAGGAAACCGCAAGTGCGAATTTTGAGCCGAGGAAGGCGGCAAATTCCTGTTCGAGCAGCGCAACCGGCGCGTTTTCCGGGGCCGTATAGCGGAACAAATCGCCCGATTGCAGTAGGCGGTCAATCTCTGCCCGCGCGGCTTCGGGAATGGGTTCTGCGTCATATACGTTGGGGGCTTTGGTCATTGCTCATCCTCCCTTTCGATATTTCCGAAGTTATATTTTGGGAAAACCGTAAGAGATTTCCGGTCGAAAATCCACATTAAACTACCGGATCGGCAGAGATCAGCGGATCAGGTTTGGGCGAATTTTGAGTCTGCTGCGCTCGAGCGCGGGCATATGGCGGTTTAGCCTTTTGTTAACAAGGCCATAGATGCCAATGACGCATAGCGTCAGCAGGATGAAATAGCCTGCAAGGATGGGATAGGGCACAAAAGGATTGAAGGTCTTGTCGGCGAAATAGTTGGCGTAATAAAGCGCATCCCCCTGCTGTTTCCAGGTTGGAAAGCCTGAAAAGAACACCAAAGTCGTGGCATGGAACAGGAAAATCGCCTCATTTGTATAGGCGGGCCAGGCCAGGCGCATGGTGGTCGGCCAGATGATGCGTTTGAACCGTGTCCATCCGGTCAGCCCATAGGCGTCTGCGGCCTCCACATCGCCTTTGGGCACGGCTTTCAGCGCGCCGTAAAAAATTTCCCCGGAATAGGCGGCGGTATTCAGGATCAGGACCAGAAGTGCCCCGGTCTGAGCGGCGGTCATGAATTCGAGATAGCCCGCCTGCTTCAGCTTCAGAAACAGGAAATAGGCAAAGAAGAATTGGATAAAGAGCGGCGAGCCGCGGAACAGCAGGATGAACCAGTCACAAGGCTTGGCGATCCATTTCTGCGGGCTGGCCTTGCCGAGCGCAACGGCATTGGCGATGAAAAACCCCGCAATCACCGCCAGCACACCGAAATAGATGTTCCAGATCAGACCAGAGCCGATCAGCGTGACCTGCTGGCAGATGGTGAAATCCTCTTTCGGCAACAGCCGTTCACCAATGCCAATCGACCGCAGTGCGTAGTCCTGAATGGTGACCCAGCAGCTCATACCGTGGCCCCCAATGTCGCCTGGCCGCGTTGAAGGCGTTTGGTGAGGCGATTTAGGACGTATTCGGAGGCGCGTGTGAAACACAGATAGAAGATCAACAGGCCGAGGAAGTACCAGATCCGCCAGTCGCCATGCGGGTAGTCGGTGAATTTCGATAGTTTGGTGCCGCCAAGTTCTCGCGCCCAGTAGACGATGTCCTCGACCCCCAGCAGGAACAAGAGCGGCGTCGCCTTGATCAGGATCATCCACAGATTGGACAGGCCCGGCAGCGCATAAAGCCACATCTGTGGCACCAGCACACGGCGAAAGGTCTGGGCACGCGACATGCCGTAGGCCTCTGCCGTTTCAAGCTGGGCCTTGGGCACCGCCCGCATCGCGCCGAAAAACACGTTTGCCGCGAAGGCACCAAACACGATGGCAAAGGTCAGGACCGCGATGAAGAAGCCGTAAACCTCATGCACCCATTGCGGCGCGGTCGACAGCGGCAGCTTTGCCTCGGGGCAGACACGGAAATCATTGCCCTGCCAAATGGCTTCAGTCCAGCCGGGGCAGAACATTTGGTGACGTATGAGTTCAAATATCTGGTCAAGCGCAATCACGAAGAACATGAAAAACGCGATATCCGGCACGCCGCGCACGATGGAAATGTAGATTTTGCCGAACCAGCGGAGCGGTGCGATCTGGCTGCGTGCCGCTGTGGCCCCTGCAAAGCCAAAGGCCAGCGCCGTCGGGGCGGTGATGGCCAGCAGCGCCAGCACCGTCAGGAATGACCAGTAGAGGCTCATATGTTTGCCAGTCGTCAGATAGCAGGCAAGCCATTTGGACCCTTCAAGCGTTGCTGGATCGGTGCAGAAGCTGAAAATGGCGCAGTCCCCCGGCGCTTTGCACCCACGCCCGGATCGTCCGGGCGCGGGGCTTTTCTTGTTGGCCTCTTAGAAGGTGGAGGCGACTTCCCATTTGGTGATGAGTTCGTTCAACGACCCATCTTCCTTCATGGAGGTAATCGCCGCATCGAATTTGGCGCGCAGATCGCCATCGGATTCGCGGAAGCCCATGCCAACGCCACCACCAATGGCTTCTTCACGTTCCAGCATCACAAGGTCAGCATCTTCGTCAGCAATCGCCTGCAAGTAGGATTTGTCAGCCAGAACCGCGTCCGCTTCGCCATTGCGCACGGCAGCGATGGTTTCCTCTGGCGTTGCAAATTCAACCAGGGTCCAACCATGTTCAGCAACAAAGCCGGCCTGGATGGTGTTTGTCTGTGCCGCGATCACGCCGCTTTCCACGTCGACATCAGCGGACAGCGCGATATAGGCGGACGGATCGGGTGGCGTGTAGCCCTGTGTGAAATCAATGACTTCGTCGCGTTCTGCAGTGATCGACATACCCGCGATAATCGCGTCATAGTTGCCGGATACGAGGTTCGGAATGATCGAATCCCATTCGTTCGTCACCCATTCGCATTCCAGTTCAGCGCGTTTGCAAAGCTCATCGCCGAGTTCCCGCTCAAAGCCGTCAACCTCGCCCGCATCGTTGAGGAAGTTCCATGGCTCATAAGCGCCTTCGGTGCCCAGGCGGACGGTGTCGGCCATCGCCATCCCCGCGCTGAGCGCCACTGCGGCGCTGGTCAGGATCAGTTTTTTCATCAGTTTTCTCCCTAGGTTAGTTCATTGGTTTCAAGTTTAGCATATTGGCCTTAGGCGGCCATGGTCGAGGACAGGAACTGGCGAAGCCGTTCGCATTTCGGGCTTCCAAACAGGTCTTCTGGTGCGCCTTCTTCCTCAATAATGCCCTGATGCAGAAAGACCACGTGGTCGGACACATCACTTGCAAGTTTCATGTCGTGCGTCACAATCAGCATCGTGCGCCCCTCATCGGCAAGGGATTTGATGACACGCACAACTTCCTGCTCAAGCTCCGGGTCGAGCGCAGAGGTCGGCTCATCAAACAGCAGCGCCTTGGGCTCCATCGCCAGTGCCCGGGCAATCGCGGCGCGCTGCTGTTGCCCTCCCGACAACTGGGCCGGGTAGACGTCGCATTTGTCGCCAATTCCGACCTTGTCCAGATAGGCGCGCGCGGCCTCTTCGACCTCTGCCTTGTTGCGGCCCAGCACGGTCACAGGGGCCTCCATCACGTTTTGCAGGATGGTCATGTGGGACCAGAGGTTGAACTGCTGGAACACCATCGACAGGTTGGTGCGCATGCGGATCAGCTGCTGCTTGTCGGCTGGGTGGCGGCTGTGGCCTTCGCCCTTCCAGCGCACCGGGTCGCCGCAGAACAGAATTTCACCCTGCTGGCTGTCTTCCAGAAGGTTGCAGCAACGCAGCAGCGTCGATTTGCCGGAGCCGGAAGAGCCGATCAGAGAGACAACATCCCCCTTATGGGCGCAGATATCGACACCCTTCAGCACTTCGAGGCTTCCATAAGCCTTGTGCAGGTTTCGGATTTCAATGACGGGTGCGTTGTCGTTGGTCACGTGGCAGCAGCAATCTTGTTAATCAGCAAAAAGTAATAGTGGTGAAAATTGGTCTGATTGCAACGCCGAAATGCGAAGGATCGCCGCGGTTTGGCGGCATTTCGGGGTGAATTTCCTCCGATTTGAGCAGGTTTACGCAGGGTCAGGGGGATTTGGCTGGCTCAGATAGGCCGATGCCGGGATCATCGTAATCCCCCGAAGGCAGAGTGTTTCACGGTCGTTAGGGGCGAGTTCTCTGATCGCCTGCGCAACTGCCTCGAACATGGCCTTCTCATTACCCCCGAGCGCTGTGATCAGCGGCAGACCCGGCGTCGGGCGCGTATGCTCGACGACGCGCAAGCGGGTGGCGAAGGTATCCCATCGGGTCATCATGCGCCAGCTGACCGCATCGAGGGCCGCAAAATCAGCCCCGCCATCTGCCACCAGCCGGGCGGAATTGCGATGCGCACCGGATTGGATCAGGCGGGTAGGGGTCAGGCCCGCCGCCGCGAGGTGCTGCACCGGCGCGGCCCAGCCCGATTGCGACATCGGCTCATTATAGGCCATGGTTCCCGCCGAAAGCCCTGCCAGATCACGCGGATCATCACTGCGGGCGACAATCACAGAACAATAATAACCCGGCGCGCAGCCCGCGACGCCGTAGTCGGGGGTGCCGACCAGCGTGACTTTACCATGCAGCCGCGCACGAAAGGGGTAGCCGCAGGTCTGCGCAAGGATCAGGTCCGGCGCCTGCCAGAGGGCCCAAAGGTCGCCATCACGACTAAGATCATCCTGCCCATAACCGAGGGCCACGCGGATCAGCCGCCAGAACCGATCATTCGCGCCCCGCGTTTCCGGGCGGTCATACATCGGCAGGGCGGCGCGCTGCGTCATCCCCGCCGTTCCACGCGCTGCCGGGCCAGGGCGGAGTCGCGGTCGTTGATGCCCAAAAGGCTCGCCACGAGCCGCAGTTGCGCATCTTCATGGTGGTCGCGGTGGCCATCGGCCAGAACCACGGACCAAAGCGCCTCCAACACCGCGCGGCGGTCCTCATGCGGGACGGCGTCCTTTATGGCGCGGGTAAAGCGCACGGTATCTGGCGCTTCGGCCTCCAGCTGTTCGGCTTCGCTGCGCAGGGCGGTTGCGGCAGCGGCATCCAGCCCATAGCGCGTCTGGATGACCTCCAGGATGCGCGCGGCCTCTGCGGCGTCATAATGGCCATCGGTGCGTGCGATGCGCACCAGAAGTGCTGAAAGCGCAAGCCGGGCATCACTATCGGCAAGCGGGGCGGGTGCGGGCGCGGTAAGGCGGTTCAGGAAATCGGCAAACATAGAGGGGATATAAGCGGGCGGGCGCGGGCTGCCAAGCCGTCACCACAGACCAGGCGAGATATAGAGGCGGCCAAGCTTCACATCCTCATTGAAGATCAGATCGTCAATGGCGATGCCTTCGGGGTCCTGATTGTCGATCACAAACCCGGCAATATCGCGCGCGTCATTGCCACGCAGAAACCCGTATGTGTCTTCGCCAAGCGGCCCGAGCGCGAGGCTGACAATGACGCTGCCATCGCGGCGCAGGAAGGTAATGGTGGCTTCGCCGTCCTCCCCACCGACCAGACGAAAGCCAATCGCTGACTGATCGACGTCAAAGGCAACGGCAATCGCCCCTTCGCCAGCGGCGCGCCGCGCCGGGTACTGCAGCGGGCCAAAGCCGATCAACACGTTATTGTTAAAAACCCGCTGCACGCCAAGCGATTCATTTTCCGCCCCGGCAATCGGGGTGAGCGGCGCAAAGGGCAGGCCGCGGATGATGTCGTGATCCCCATCGATATCGCGCAGCTGCCCGGCAAAGCGTTCACCAAAGGTCGCGCCATCGCCGTCGAGCAATTCATAAAGCCGCCCCGGCCCGGCGGAGCTTGCCACGGTTTCAAAGGTGATGATTTCCGCAAGATTAAGGCTGTTGTAATCAACAAGGCAGATCGGGTGATCACAGCTTTCGGACCACGCAGGTGCCGCCCCGAGAAATAACAGCGGAAGTATGAAGACGAGACGCCACATCGCCAAAGGCTAGCACGCAGGACCCAACCGGTTAAGACTCAAATTTCTCACCTTGGTGTCAGGTGATCGGCGCGTGTGTCAGCCGTCCCAGCCCTCGACAATCACAAGGTCGCTTTGGGCGACGGGATCGCGCAGGGCCTTTGCCGCCTGATATTCCGGTGAATTGTAACAGGCACGTGCGGTATCGTAATCGGGAAATTCGATCACTACCTGGCGCGATTTGCCGCTGCCTTCGGCTTGCTCGTAACGCCCCGCCCGGACAAGGAAGCGCGCCCCGTATTTGGCAAAGGGTTCGGCATTGGCGGCTTTATAGGCCTCATAGGCGTCGGCATCGCTGACGTCGACATGGGCGATCCAATAGGCTTTGGGCATTCTTTCCTCATTCACTGTGGTCAGAAAAACTAGCCTTAGGTTAGCTCCCTGGCAAGCGGCACTTCAGTTGCTTCCAGCCATCTGACGATAACTGATTGCCTCTGCCACATGGGCATGCTCAACCGTTGATGCCCCATCAAGATCGGCAATCGTGCGGGCAACCCGCAGTATGCGGTGATAGGCCCGCGCTGACAGGCCAAAGCGTTCGGCAACCCGTGTCAGCAAGGCGCGGCCTTCCTCATCCGGGGTCGCGATCTGTTCCAGCAGCTCCCCTTCGGCATCCGCATTGGCCCGTGTACCTGGATGGGTATCAAACCTTTCATCCTGCACTGCGCGCGCGGCGGCGACGCGTTCTGCAATCTCAGCGGAGCCTTCACCGGCGGCAGGCAAGTCCAGATCGTTGTAAGCAACCGGCGGCACCTCAATCCTGAGATCGAACCGATCCATCAGAGGCCCAGATATGCGGCCGAGGTAATCATCGCCACAGCCCGGAACCCGGGCGCAGGCCCGTTCCGGATCGGACATGTAGCCGCATTTGCAGGGGTTTGCTGCTGCAACCAGCATAAATCGGCAGGGGTAGCGCACATGCGCATTGGCGCGCGCGACGACGATTTCACCGGTTTCGATTGGCTGGCGCAAGGTTTCCAGCACCGTGCGTGAATATTCAGGGAATTCATCCATGAACAATACGCCGTTATGTGCAAGCGACACTTCGCCAGGCTGCGCCCCGCGCCCGCCCCCCGCAATCGCCGCCATAGAGGCGGTGTGATGCGGTTCCCGAAATGGGCGATCGCGCGAAATGCCGCCCTCATCCAGCAATCCTGCAAGCGAGTGTATCATCGAAGTTTCAAGCGCCTCCTCCGCGGCAAGCGATGGCAGGATGCCTGGCAACCGTGCGGCCAGCATGGATTTTCCGGACCCCGGTGGCCCGATCATCAGCACGTGATGACGCCCGGCAGCGGCTATTTCCAGCGCGCGTTTGGCGCGTTCCTGTCCTTTCACATCGCGAAAATCCTTGTGGCCCTGTTTCTGCGCTACTTCACCCGGGGCTGCCGGGGTAAGTGGGGATTGCCCCAGCAGGTGCTTTAGCGCCTCGGCCAATGTGGCGGGGGCAAAGACGGGGGTGGCACCAACCCAGGCGGCCTCTGCCCCGCTCGCCTTCGGGCAGATGAGGGTGCGGCCCTTTGTTGCGGCCGCAAGGGCGGCGGGCAGTGCGCCAAGTACCGGCACCAATTTTCCGTCGAGTGACAATTCCCCCATCGCCAGCGTTGCCTCCACCCGTTCGGGCGGTAACACACCAATCGCCGCCAGCAGGGCCAGTGCGATCGGCAGATCGTAATGCGCTCCATCCTTGGGCATGTCGGCAGGCGACAGGTTGATTGTGATCTTCTTAGACGGCAGTGCGATGGACAGGGATTGAAGCGCTGCCCTTACGCGTTCCTTGGCTTCCGTCACCGCTTTGTTGGGCAAGCCAACCAATGAAATCGCGGCAAGCCCCGGCGCGGTGGTGCATTGCACCTCCACCTCGCGCGCCTCGATCCCCTCAAACGCAACCGTATAGGCGCGTGCGACCATTGTCGGCTCTCCCGTTAACCACTTTCTTAACGGGTAGGTGGTCTTGGTTTACGAATGGTAAATTTTTAGAAATTGCGGCCAGGCTTCGGGATCCGCGACAGTTTTGTCACGGCAAAACGCATTGCACATACCAAAAATACGCCCATCCAGTTCCATCAGATGTGTCACGGGCTTTCCTGAATAGGGGCAGGCGGGGTTTTCGGGTGTGCCGTCCTCCACCGCCTGTGCGTGCAGCGGGGCAGGTCCGGGCCAGGGCGCGCGGGTATGGTCGCGGCGATACCACGGCAGTTCCGCTCCCGCAGCGAAGCCCATGGCGCGCCAGCGACGGAAGGCGGGATCGCAAAGATGGGCGTTCACATAAGCCTGGGCCTCGGCGTTTACCTGCAAGCCATATCCGGCTATGCGCGCAGCCACCGGGGCGTAGAAGGCATCCGCCGCGGAATAGTCACCGCAGAGCCACGGGCCATCAGACTCGCAGGTTGCGCGCGCGTGGGACCAGATCACCTCAAGGCGGCGCAGATCGGCTTTAACCTCTTCAGAGGGTGCAAAATCCGCGTAAGCCACCCGAAGGTTCATCGGGCAATCACTGCGCAGCGCGGTGAAGCCGGCGTGCATTTCGGCCGCGAGCGTGCGCGCCGTGGCGCGGGCTTTCACATCCGCAGGCCAGATGCCAACGTCCGGGTGCCGGTTTGCCATTTCTTCGGCCATGGCAAGGCTGTCGGACACCACGGCACCCTCTGGTGTCACCAGTGTCGGCACGGT